>CAKRRD010000040.1 GCA_934394815.1 uncultured Acetatifactor sp.
CGGTTAAGAGGGTATAGAAAGCCAGGAAAGGCGGAAAATACCCACAGCGCAGCGGTTAAGAGGGTATAGAAAGCCAGAAAAGGCGGAAAATACCCACAGCGCAGCGGTTAAGGGGGTATAAAAAGCCAGGAAAGGCGGAAAATACCCACAGCGCAGCGGTTAAGAGGGTATAGAAAGCCAGGAAAGGCGGAAAATACCCACAGCGTAGCGGCAGGAAGGGTACAGAGAGCCGAAGAGTGCAGGAAATACCCCGAGGCCAGCTGAGACAAGGGTATGGGATAGTAAAAAGTAAGTATAGTACCCAGACAAAGAAAAGAATATGAAAAAGTGAGTGTGGCACGGTACATTCATTTTGGAAAAATAAAACTATCGTGCAGAATGGAGTTTGAAATGAATTTAGAGCAGACTTTAAATGAGATCACCGGCAAGTTATATGGCAAGAATATCGGTGCCTGCACCGATGCACAGCTGTACACCGGAGTATTGCAGCTGACCAAAGAGAAGATGGCAGAGACTCCTGCAATCATCGGAGACAAGAAAGTTTATTACATTTCCATGGAGTTTTTGATCGGTAAGCTGTTATCCAACAACCTGATCAACCTGGGTATCTACGAGGAACTGAACGACATTCTGAAGAAAAACGGCAAGAATCTGTCAGACATCGAAGAGGCAGAACCGGAACCTTCTCTCGGTAACGGTGGTCTGGGCAGACTGGCGGCCTGCTTCCTGGATTCCATTGCTACTCTGGGACTGCCCGGAGACGGCATCGGCCTGAACTACCACTTCGGACTGTTCAAACAGGTATTCAAGGATCATCTGCAGAACGCCGAGAAAAATGACTGGATCCAGAAGGATTCCTGGCTGAACAATACCGGTACAAAATTCGAAGTGGCTTTCGGCGACCGCAAGGTGACTTCCGTACTTTATGACATTGATGTCGTAGGTTATGAGAACGGACTGAACAAGCTGCATTTATTTGATGTTGAGACCGTAGATGAGAGTCTGGTAAAGAAGGGCATCACTTTTGACAAGGAAGCAATCGAGAAGAACCTGACCCTGTTCCTGTATCCCGATGATTCCGACGAGGCAGGTAATCTGCTGCGTATTTATCAGGAATATTTCATGGTATGCAACGGCGCCCAGCTGATTCTGAAGGAAGTGAAGGAAAAGGGATACGATCTGCATACACTGCCCGAGCATGTGGCGATCCAGATTAACGATACCCATCCTACCATGGTCATCCCCGAACTGATCCGTATCCTCACCACAGAGGAAGGCTTCACCATGGACGAAGCTATCGATGTGGTAAGCCGCACCTGCGCTTATACGAACCATACCATTCTGGCAGAAGCTCTGGAGAAATGGCCGCTGGCTTATATTGAGGAAGTAGTGCCTCAGCTGGTTCCCATTATCAAGGAACTGAGTGACCGCGTGGCAAAGAAATACAAAGACGAAAAGGTTCAGATCATTGACAAGGACAAGAGAGTGCATATGGCACATATCGACATCCACTACGGCTACAGCGTTAACGGTGTGGCAGCAATCCATACCGAGATTCTGAAAGAAAGTGAACTGAACCATTTTTACAAGATCTATCCCGAGAAGTTCAACAACAAGACCAACGGTATCACCTTCCGCAGATGGCTGCTGTCCTGTAACCGTGAACTGGCTGCATTTCTGAGCCAGACCATCGGCGACGGCTACAAGAAGGATGCAGACGAATTACAGAAGCTGTTGGAGCATAAGGACGATCAGGCTGTACTGGATGCCATCTACGACATCAAGAAGACCAAGAAGACCGAACTGGTATCCTATATCAAGGAGAAGGAAGGCGTGGAACTGAATCCCGATTCCATCTTCGATATTCAGGTAAAGCGTCTGCATGAGTATAAGCGCCAGCAGATGAACGTGCTGTATATCATCCACAAATATCTGGAGATCAAGGGCGGCAAGAAGCCTTCTACCCCTCTGACCTTCATCTTTGGTGCAAAGGCCGCACCTGCGTATGTGATTGCACAGGATATTATCCATCTCCTGCTGGTAATGTCTGACATTATCAACAACGATCCGGAAGTCAGCCCCTACATGAAGCTGGTAATGGTAGAGAACTACAACGTAAGCTATGCCGAGAAGCTGATTCCTGCCTGCGATATTTCCGAGCAGATCTCCTTGGCTTCCAAGGAGGCATCCGGAACCGGCAACATGAAGTTTATGCTGAACGGTGCTGTGACTCTGGGAACCAGTGACGGTGCAAATGTAGAGATTCATGAGCTGGTAGGCGACGACAATATCTATATCTTCGGTCAGGACAGCGACACTGTCATCAAGCATTACGAGAAGGCAGATTATGTGTCCAAAGACTACTACAAGAAGAGCCATGTCATCAAGGAGGCTGTAGATTTTATCATCAGCAAGGAAACACTCAAGGTGGGCAAAAAGGAGAATCTGGAGCGCCTGTACAACGAACTGCTGAACAAAGACTGGTTCATGACCCTGCTTGACCTGGAAGACTATATCAAGGTAAAAGATCAGGCATTCGCTGATTACGAGGATCAGCAGAAGTGGAAGAAGATGATGCTGGTGAACATCGCCAAGGCCGGATTCTTCTCCTCCGACAGAACCATCGCAGAGTACAACAGAGACATCTGGAAGCTGAAATAATTTGGAAAACGAATATAAAATTCTTTTTTGAAGAAAGGGCACAGTGACGGGAGAACCGGGCGGCTGTGCCCCTTTTTTGTGGGAAACGGGTATCTGCCAAGCCGGAGCCGTCCTGTCCGATGGAATACACATTATCAGACTGATAAATGGGATGCCGTGTAAAGTATGCAATCACATTAGAGTATACAATGAACCAGATACAGAGGGGAATGGTAGAAAACAGCTTCTGATAAAAGAACAGTGTGAAATTGACGAACAATATATGGTGAAAATGCACAAAACCACGTTGAACATTTTAAGAACAATATACAAACTTCCAAGGATTTACAGAAAACCCCTTGCAACCTGTTCGTGAATGTGCTATGTTCTATTTACAGCAACGGAAACGTTACCGGTAACCATACCGATACCGTTTCCGACAAACAGACGGGAGTATTGCATACGATGCAAAAATAATGAAGGGAATCCCGTTTCAACCCAAAAGGAGAGGTAAGATTATGAAGAAGAAACTGACAAGTGCATTACTTTGTGCAGTAATGGCAGCTTCCATGCTGACCGGTTGCGGAAGTTCTGACAACGCAACAGCAACCACCCCTGCTACCGACAACAAGACGGATGCAGCAGCAAGTACCGAAGCAGCAGCAAGTACCGAAGCAGCAGACAAGACTGCAGAGGCAGCAGGCTCTGTATACTATCTGAACTTCAAACCCGAAGTTGACGAAGTATGGCAGAAGCTGGCTAAGGAATATACCGAGGAGACCGGTGTTCCTGTAAAGGTTGTTACCGCAGCAAGCGGTACCTACGAGCAGACACTGATGTCTGAGATCGCTAACAAGGAAGCACCTACCCTGTTCCAGATCAACGGACCTATCGGTTATCAGAACTGGAAAGACTACTGTGCAGACTTAAAGGATACAGACCTGTACAGCTGGTTAATGGATAAGAGCCTGGCAATCACCGGCGAAGACGGTGGCGTATACGGAATCCCTTACGTAGTAGAGGGTTACGGTATCATTTACAACGACGCTATCATGCAGAAGTACTTCGCACTGGATGGCGCTAAGGCAGCAAGCATGGATGAGATCAACAACTTCGCTAAGTTAAAAGAGGTTGTAGAAGATATGCAGGCTAAGAAAGATGAGCTGGGTATTGAAGGCGTATTCGCTTCCACATCCCTGACTCCCGGTGAAGACTGGAGATGGCAGACTCATCTGGCTAACATCCCTGTATACTACGAGTTCAAGGACAAGGGTATCACCGATACCGACACTCTGGAGTTCACTTACTCCGATAACTTCAAGAACATTTTCGATCTGTACATCAACAACTCCTGCACAGCACCCGGCCTGCTGGGAAGCAAGTCTGTAGACGACTCCATGGCTGAGTTCGCTCTGGGTCAGGCAGCAATGGTACAGAACGGTAACTGGGGTTGGAGCCAGATCAACGGCGTAGACGGTAACACCGTTAAGGCTGAGGATGTTAAGTTCCTTCCTATCTATACCGGAGTTGAAGGTGAAGAGAACCAGGGACTGTGCACCGGTACTGAGAACTTCTTCTGCATCAACAAGGAAGCTTCTGCTGAGGATCAGGCAGCATCTATCGCATTCGTTGAATGGCTGTTCTCTTCTGAGACCGGTAAGGCAGCAGTAACCAACGACCTTGGATTCATCGCTCCTTTCGATACCTTTAGCGATGACGAAAAGCCCACCGATCCTCTGGCACAGGAAGTTCTTCGTTACATGGCAGATAGCTCCAAGACATCTGTAGCATGGAACTTCACTTCTTTCCCCAGCCAGCAGTTCAAGGATGACTTCGGTGCAGCTCTTCTGGAGTATGCTTCCGGTTCCATCGACTGGGATACTGTAAAGACAACCGTAGTTGAGAGATGGGCAGCTGAAAAGGCAGCCATCGCAGCCAACTAAGTACTATCCTTAAAGCAAGACGATAACTTAATCCATCTTATAAAAATCTCAATAGAGATCTCAAACACAGGGGGCGGTGGTGGTACCACGGCCCCCGTGTTTGTAAAACCCGATATCACGTAAAAAGGAATTAATAGGAGAAGGCTTATGCAAAAGACATTAAAACGATATTTTCCCATTTTTGTACTGCCTACGTTGATCGCATTTTCCTTTGCATTTATCATACCGTTTGTTATGGGCGTATATCTGTCCTTTTGCAAATTCAAGACGATCACAAATGCACAATTTGTAGGCCTGGAAAATTACATTAAAATTTTCGCGGACAAAGATTTTGTCAACGCATTCGGTTTTACCTTAAAATTTTCTGTTGTATCCATTATTACCATTAATGTGTTTGCATTTATTCTGGCACTGGCACTGACCAGAAAAATCAGAGGAACCAACCTGTTCCGTACCGTATTCTTCATGCCGAACCTGATCGGCGGCATCATCCTGGGCTATATCTGGCAGCAGATGATCAATGCGGTATTGTTAAAATACGAGACCACACTGGTAGCCAACCCTACCTACGGTTTCTGGGGTCTGGTCATCCTGATGAACTGGCAGATGATCGGTTACATGATGATCATTTATGTGGCAGGCCTCCAGAATGTACCTACCGATCTGATCGAAGCAGCGCAGATTGATGGTGCAACTTCCCTGCAGACCTTATTCAAAGTGAAAATCCCGATGGTTATGCCATCTATTACCATATGTCTGTTCCTTACCGTATCCAACAGCTTCAAGCTGTTCGACCAGAACCTGGCACTGACCGCCGGTGCTCCCAGCAAAAAGACAGCTATGCTGGCTCTGGATATCTACAATACCTTCTATGGCAGAAGCGGATTTGAAGGTGTCGGTCAGGCCAAAGCAGTACTGTTCTTCATTGTAGTGGCAGTCATTGCCCTGGGACAGCTGGTACTTACCAGACGTAAGGAGGTAGAGCAATAATGACTAAGAAAAAAACTTCCAATGTAATCATTTTTTGTATCCTGTGTGTGCTGGTAGTTGCATTTTTGACACCTATTTTCTTCGTGCTGATCAACTCCTTCAAAGGAAAACTGTTCATCAGTAACAATCCCTTCGCACTGCCTACCGCAGAGACTTTTGCAGGACTTACCAACTATGTGAACGGTATTGAAAAAACAGGTTTCTTCACAGCCTTCGGATGGTCTGCTTTTATCACGGTATTTTCTGTGGCAGCGATCATTCTGTTTACTTCCATGACCGCTTATTACCTGACCAGAGTAAAAACCGGTGTGACCAACGTATTGTATTATATGTTTGTATTTTCCATGATCGTACCTTTCCAGATGGTTATGTTTACTATGTCTAAACTGGCAAATATGACGCACTTAAACAACCCTCCCGGAATGGTGCTTCTGTACCTGGGCTTCGGATCCGGTCTGTCCGTATTTATGTTCTGTGGATTTATCAAATCTATTCCGCTAGACATCGAAGAGGCAGCCATGATCGACGGTTGTAACCCGTTGCAGACTTTCTTCGGCGTCGTAATGCCGATCCTGAAGCCGACTGCTATCACAGTAGCGATTCTGAACGCTATGTGGATCTGGAACGACTATTTGCTGCCATATCTGGTAATTGGTCTGAGTACTAATTACAAAACCATCCCGGTTGTGGTACAATACCTGGTAGGCTCTTACGGTGCAAAGGATCTGGGTGCTATGATGGCACTGTTGGTACTGTCTGTTATCCCTATCATCGTCTTCTATCTGACCTGTCAGAAGTATATCATCGAAGGTGTGGTAGCCGGCGCAGTTAAGGGTTAAACGAAAAAGTTACAACGGGAGATTTGTGTTATGAGAAAAAGCGGAATATTGCTGCCGGTGAGCAGTCTGCCGTCAAGGTACGGAATCGGCTGCTTTTCGAAAGAAGCATATAAATTTATTGACAGATTAAAAGAAGCCGGTCAGGCCTATTGGCAGATTCTGCCATTAGGACCCACCAGCTACGGAGATTCTCCTTACCAGTCCTTCTCCACGTTTGCAGGGAATCCTTATTTTATCGATCCCGAAGATCTGGTGGCGAGGGGTTATGTGACCGCAGAGCAGTGCAATGCTTATGATTTTGGCACGGATATTCATTCCGTGGATTATGGCCAAATCTACAAGAGCCGGTTCCGCCTGCTGAAAGAAGCTTTTGAGAACAGCCATATTGAGGAAGATGCGGATTTTCAGGCATTTGTAGAGAAAAATGCATACTGGCTGGATGATTATGCATTGTATATGGCCATCAAGGACGGCTTCCGAGGGATCTGCTGGGCGGCCTGGGAAGAGGATATCAAGCTGAGAACTCCGGAGGCTATGGACAGATATCGCAGAAAATATGCGAAAGAGATCGTATTTTATCAGTTCCAGCAATATCTGTTCCAGGTACAGTGGGACAGATTAAAGACTTATGCCAACGATAACGGTATCAAGATCATCGGGGATATTCCCATCTATGTGGCTTTCGACAGCTCAGATGCCTGGGCAAATCCGGAACTGTTTCAGTTCGATGAGGACTGTGAGCCAGTGGCGGTAGCGGGATGCCCTCCCGATGCATTTTCCGCCACCGGACAGCTGTGGGGCAACCCTTTATATCAGTGGGAACACCATAGAGAGACCGGTTATGCCTGGTGGATGCAGCGCCTGGCCGCCTGTTTTGAGCGTTATGATGTGGTGCGCATCGATCATTTCCGTGGATTTGACGCTTATTATGCGATTCCTAACGGTCAGCCCACCGCGGAGCATGGCCATTGGGAACAGGGGCCCGGATATGATATTTTCCGTACTATGAAGGAAAAACTGGGTGAAAAGGAAGTTATTGCAGAAGACCTTGGATTTTTAACGCCATCTGTGATAGAATTAGTGAAGAAATCCGGTTATCCAGGTATGAAGATTTTGCAGTTTGCATTTGATTCCCGCGAAGAAAGTGATTATCTGCCGCATAATTATACACATAATTGCGTGGTATATACGGGAACCCATGATAATGATACGGTGATGGGATGGTACGATACACTGAAGGGAGCGGATAAGAAGCTCTGTGACGATTATCTGCGTCTGAAAAATGCGGACGGCGAGTCTGTTCCCAGAGAGCAGATTCCCTGGGAGTTCGTACGCGCGGCCATGTCCAGCGTAGCGGATCTGGCAATCATTCCCATGCAGGACTATCTTGGACTGGGATCGGAGGCCCGCATCAACATTCCTTCCACACTGGGAATCAACTGGAAGTGGAGAATGGGGAACGGAGATTTTACAAAGGAGCTTGCAGGACGGATCCGCAGTATGACGAAGCTGTACGGCAGATAAGTCTGTAGGCTTGGAAAGGTTTGCGCTCCATGGAGGAAATCACGATCAAAGACGTCGCAAGAATCTGCGGTGTCGGCGTCAGCACGGTATCCCGTGCTATAAACAATCATCCGGACATCAACCCTGAGACCAAGGAAATGATCATACGGGTGATCAAGGAAAATAACTATGTACCCAACAACAGTGCCCGGAACCTGAAACGTCAGGATGCCAGGGCCATCGCGGTACTGGTCAAAGGTATCAACAACTCTTTCTTCAGCCAGATGATCAAGGTGCTGGAGGAAGAGATCAAGGAAAAGTCCTACGCCATGGTATTACAGCATGTCGATTATGACGAGGACGAAGTGGAAGTGGCATTGAAACTGGTGAAGGAGAAGCGCCTCCGCGGTATTATCTTCCTCGGCGGTTATCTGGTGCACAGCGAGGAAAAGCTGGCACAGCTGCATGTGCCGTTTATCTTGAGTACCACAGGAATGCTGCCCAAGGGGTTCAGCCGCAACACCTATTCCTCCGTAGCGGTGGATGATACCAAGGAAAGCTACAAGATGGTAGACTATCTGTGCAAGAACGGACATAAGGATATTGCGATCCTCTGTGCCCGCAAGACCGATGCTTCCATCGGTAAGCTGCGTCTGGAAGGCTATAAAAAAGCGCTGAAGGACAACGGCATCGAGGTACGGGATGAACTGATCCTGCCCATGAGAAGCGATCTGGAGGATTACTCTCTGGAGAATGCCTACATGGTAACGAAGGAATTTCTGGAGAAGCAGATTCCCTGTACGGCAATCTTCGCCATCTCTGATATGCTGGCTATCGGTGCGGGGAAAGCACTGTCCGATGCAGGATATAAGGTGCCTGAGGATATTTCGCTGGCCGGCTTCGATGGTTTGGAAATCGGCAAATATATCATTCCGTCCCTGACTACCTTAAAGCAGCCGGTGGACAGCATGGCGAGAGAGACCGCCCGCATCCTGTTCGATATCATCGGGAAAAAGGCGAAGCATCAGCACTGCGTGTTCGACGGAGAACTGGTGGTGCGGGATTCTACCATGCCGAGGGTGTAACGTATGCAGATTCACGGCTTTCACAAGACAACTTTATTAGATTATCCGGAACATATTGCAGCCACTGTTTTTACAGGGGGCTGCAATTTTCGCTGTCCGTTTTGCCATAATGGGGAACTGGTGCTGGATCCCGGTGCGCAGCCGTCCATTACAGAGGAGGAAGTGCTCTCTTACCTGAAAAAAAGGCGGGAAATCCTCCAGGGTGTCTGTGTCACCGGCGGAGAGCCGACCCTGCAAAAGGATCTGAAAGACTTTTTGGGGAAAATTAAGGAACTTGGGTATCCCGTGAAGCTGGACACTAACGGGTACCGGCCCGGTGTGTTGTGGAATCTGCTGCAGAACGGATTGGTGGATTATGTGGCCATGGACCTCAAAGCATCCCGGGAAAACTATGCGACGGCCGTAGGGTTGAAGACCATGGACCTCTCCCGGATTGAGGAGAGCATCGGTATTCTGAAAAGCAGTGGAATCCCTTATGAATTCCGTACTACGGTGGTGAAAGGGATCCACAGGGTGGAAGAATTCGAGGATATCGGCAGATGGATCGCCGGATGCCCTGTGTATTATCTCCAGAATTACGAAGAGAATGAAAACTGCCTGTACCGGATACAGCAGACTGCAGAGAATGCTGGGGACGGGAAGCATGCCCGATTCGAGGCCTTCTCCCGGGAAGAACTGGAGCAGATGGCGGAACTGGCCGGGAAGTATGTCGGGAAGGTTGCGCTGCGGGGCGTGGAATAAACCTCATATTCCGGCAGTTACATGCGATACCTTTACCAGAACTTTAACTTTGTCCGTCCGCGTAACTCAAAAATTCTTTACTACGACTGCACCAACTATTATTTCAAGATCGAAGCGGAAGATGGCATGAAAAAGTATGGCAAAAGAAAAAATAGCACAATTTCCAAAATAGTACAATATTGATGCAAAAATCAAAACAGCCACACCACTGATAAACACTGGGGGTATGGCTGTTTTTGGCTTTATAAAGTGTCAAAGATGGGTATATAACTTTTGGTGAGAGTGTTCTCAATATTTCCTGTCAAGCAAAAAAATGTAAATGCTTACTATAAAATTGCACAAAATGAAATATGAAAAACTGTAGAAAAGAAACAAAAATGACGGAATTAACAATTTTGAGTTTGCTTTTATATGGTTACAATGCTAACATAAATACTATACAGGAATGTAAGGGCTTACATTCTTGAAATGCAGTATTTGATCGGAGGTATGGAAATGGTTGATTTCAAAGGGAGAAAGGGTAAAAAACGTCTGCTGGCGCTGGTACTGGCCGGTTTGATGGTTTTCTCCGGAACAGGAATGACTCCCCTGAGTGTGCAGGCGGAGACGGAAACGGTGCAGATGGAGAGCGCGGCACCGGAAGCCGTGGAAACGACTGAAGCAACAGAAAGTGTTGTGGAAGAAAGCACAGAGGCAGGAACCGAAGTTTCTGAGGCAGCAGCTACGACAGAGAACGCAGCTACGACAGAGAACGCAGCTACGGCAGAGAACGCAGCTACGGCGAAGGCTGTAAAGAATGTGGAAGCTTCTGACGCAGAGAATGTGAGTGCCGGGGCAACGGAAAGCTCTGCAACGGAATCTACGGAAAATGCAGAGACCAGTGTGCAGCCGACAGAAGAAGCTGTGAACGGTGCGGAAGCAACGGAGGCATCCGCAGAGGCAGCGCTTCTGGTGGCAGAAGAGAATACTGTGGCTGTGCAGGCGGAGGCAGGCACATATGTGCTGGAGGCGAAGGGGCTGACAGCGTTCTCGCAAGGAAAAGTCGATGGCGATAAAGAGACAGCAGGCACGGACGACTATTTTACTATTATTTATAGTTCTAAGAGTAAAGTAGATGGTAGTAAAAAGACTTTTGATAAAGGCGGATCTAATGAATATTACTCAGAACAGAGAATCAATTTTGGTGGAGCAGCTTCCACAAGCAAAAATGCCGTAAAATTTGAAACAAAAGCGGCTGCTGCAGTAACTGTGTGGTGGGTAGAAGCCGGAGATGATAATCGCCAGATGACTATCATTGATGAAAATGGGACAGTAGCTGATACAAGTGTGACACTTGCCAAAAATGATAGTTGTGTATCTACATTGAAGGTTTCCAGTGCAGGAACATACTATTTGGGTGGAAAAACAAATAACAACTACATCTTCAAAGTCCAGGTAACCGAGGAATCTACAGAGCCGCTGCCGGAAGCAAAGGACATCAATGTAAATGTTACTTTGAACAATAGCAATCTGCTTGGAGCAGAAGATCATATTCTGTTAAATGAGACAGATGTAACTAAGGGTGGTACATTTGCTTTAAAATCCAATACTACATACAAGATTACAAGCAGCAATAGTGATATCAAGGCAACTGTTGATGGCAAGGACAGTGTAACTCTCGAAGATAGTACCAAAGAACTTACCATTGCACTGGAGAGCACTGTGGTATCACTGACACCGGTCATGAATGGAGAACCTTTAGAGGGGAATCAGGTAGTTGCTAAAGGCAATGGCAAAGAATATCCTTTAGTAAATGAAACTCCTGTAAAATTGCCGAAGGACGCTGAATTTACTCTGGAGGTCAGGAATGCAGAGGGCAGCATTTTAGAGACATGGTTTGCAAATGTAAATGACAAAAACAGCTTTTCTACGAAAGATTATGCAGACGGTGCAGAAGTACTTATCACTATTTCTAAGGTAAGTTCTGTAGAAATCACCCCGGAGATCAAGGGAACCGGACTTCTGGCAGAGAATACGATCACCTTTACCAATCAGAAGGATTCCACAGACACACATCAGGCAGTATCCGGATCCTCAATGGATTTAAAGGCAAAAGCAACATATGATATTACGGTAAGCTCTTCTGAACTGATTGCCATGGTTGCTGGTAAGACTTCCTACACAACAGGAACAGATCCAGAAACCATTTCTGTTGAAGTATCTACTCCGATAACAAAGACAACGGACTGGGTGTTCAACAAAGATAATAATAAGAATAGTAAAGAGGGAATTGCAGTAGAAAATCAAGATGCCAAGCCAAATGTAGGAGAAATTCTTAAAGGTACGGCAATTTCCGGATCCACGGGTATTCTTTACTATGCTCAGGGAACTTCATCTGGCGTAAATTATGATACACAATTACGTTTCCGTGCAGGAGCTGTCTTATATCTCCCGGTGCAGGATGATACCACAAAGGTAACCTATGTACAAACCAGTAATTCCGAAAAGATAGACAGACCTACTTATATAGGAAGTACGGAATCCGGATATTCGGTTTATATGCCGAGCGGCAGTATAAGCATAACCGTCGGAGATGTTACGGATTATCTGGTGACAGTAGATGGACAGAAGTATCTGCCGATTATCTCCGGAGGAGATGTAAAACTGAGTGGTATCACTCTGTTGGAGTATAACCCCGTGAATGAAGTGACAGTATCCGGAACCATTAAGGATGCAGCCAAGGCAGGGGTAAAGAGCATCATCTTTAAAAATCTGGATAATGAAAATGCAGAACTGGTAACTGCAGAGGTAAATGCCGATGGAGGTTACAGTGCTGTATTAAAGCGTGTAGACGGCGAGACACATTATGCAGCAAGTGTGGTGGCATCTGGATACAAAATCAATGATACAGACGGAGTCGATCAGTTTACTCTGACCGGAAATGGTGCAACAGCAAAGGCTGATTTCACAATCAAAGAAGCACCGACAGCGAAGGTAAGCGGCAAATTGTCTGGTGTAAGTGATGCGCTGATTAAGGGACAGCTCAGTGCAAGACTGGTGCCGGATAATGCGGCAATGTCTCCGATCGAACTGAATCTGACCAGAGTGGCAGATGGAGAATACAGTTTTGCAGAGGTAACACTGGAAATTGGAAGAGAATACACAGTAGAGCTGACCAATGCAGATGATCTGGAAGTCCTGGATGATATCCAGTTAAGCGGAACAGAAACATCACCGCTTGAAATTCAAGCAACAGCCAAACCGGTATATGCAGTCAGCGGTAAATTCGTAACATCCGATAAGAAAAATTCGGATGTCAAAACGGTTACATTTACCAATATGGAGACCGAAGAGTATTCTTATAGCGCAGCAGTAACAGGAGATTCTTATACCATTAATCTTCGTGCAGGCAATTATGTTACCAGCGTGGAGAGTGGCAGCTATAGCGCATTCGATCATGTAGAGGTAACTGATCAGGCAGTAAGCAACGACGTATATCTGCAGGGAGCGGTCGATACTTCCACGGTTGCGTACAGGGAGACCGTAGAAGTAGGTGAAGGAAAAGAGTTCACCAGGATTGCGGATGCCGTATCCTATATCGCAAGAATGGATCGTAATGCCGGACAAAGGGTTACAATCAAACTGGATGCAGATAAGATTTACAGAGAACAACTGGTAATTGATACACCGGATATTACAATTGAGGGTAACGGATCTACGATTACCTGGTATTATGGCGTAGGCTTTTCCTATTACAGTGCAAAGCTGTCAGAGGATGGCAAGAGTGCATATTATGATGAAGCATATGCTGTAGACAAGTATAATAAGCAGATGATTTCTCAGAATCCCGGACATTGGGGAGCAACTGTCAACCTTCTGAGTGGAGCAAGAGGATTTGCGGCTGAAAATCTGACCTTTGAAAACTCATTGAACAGATACCTGACAGAAGAGGAGCTTGCGGATGGTGCTGCTGAAAATGCAAGTGCAGCAATCACGGCAAGAAATACAAAGAACATCAATGTTCTGACCAAGGCAGCAAAAGAGAGAGCCTGCGTATTATATATTCAGGCAGATGACACTGAATACAAGAACTGTAAGCTGCTCAGCCGTCAGGATACCCTGTATACCGGAGATAATACAGAAAACTCTTATTTCAAAGACTGTCTGATCGAAGGTAATGTGGATTACATCTGTGGTGATGGTAATGCGGTATTTGATGGATGTACTTTAAGCATGCTTGGATATGCAGAAGGAGACAGCACAGGAGGCATTATCGTAGCCAACAAGGCGAAGGCGGATCAGGGATACCTTTTCTCCGGATGTAAGATTGTTTATTCCAACAATGCCGGTGTTAAGAAGACAACACAGAACATTCTGGTGCGTGCATGGGATGCCGGTACTGTGTACTGGATCAATACCGAAGTGGCAGATGCAGATATAATTGCAGCTAAGGCTTACAAAGATATGAACAGTAAGGCCAGCGATGCACATTATTATGAGTACAATACACATACAGCAGCCGGAGAAATTCTGGACAGCAAGAGAACACTTACAGATGATGAACAGAAGACTGTAGTTACCATGCTGACGAAGGAAGAGGCAGATGCAGTGCAGATGACGTCCTTCTTCGGCTCCTGGGCACCGGAGTACTACGAGGGTGACCTGACGATTGAAATTGCAGAAGCAGCTTTGAAGCTGACAGCACCGGTAAAGAAAGCTGCGGTAGATAATACGGTAAGCTGTACGGCAGCAGGCGTCAGCACTTCCAAGGCAACATGGTATGAAGGTGATAAGGCGTTCACCGGAGAAAACTTTGCAGCGGATACCGAGTATACGGCAAAGGTGACACTGACTGCAGGAAACAGATATAAATTCCAGGCAGATCTGAGTGTAACAGTGGACGGTGCTGAGACAAAGACCGTGGTAAGTAAGGATGGTAAGACAGTAGAAGTTACGATCGTATATCCTAAGACAGACGAAGATGGATACTACGAGCTGAAGCTGGAAAACGGACTGAAAGCAGGAGTGGCTTATGAAGGCGGATTCTCCGTACTTCAGGATATGGATTACAAGGCAGTTGACGGAGGAGACCTTGTCGGTGGAGTACGTTATCCCGGATATGTTGCAGGTAAGGCGAACCCTACAACGGCAGGCGTCAACAGTAAGGGAAATATTCCTGATGCAGGATCTGTTCTGAAAGTAGTGGCAGAGAGAGACGGCCGTCTGAAAGTTGCTGTTAAGATTAACGGTGGCAAGAATATTACCGTATATCTGGTAGATGAAGCTACCGGAACAGCAGTTGATAAGCATACCAATGAAGGTTCTGCCAGTGAGAAGGTAGCATTGACCTTTAATCTGACAGCAGGCCATACATATTACTTATACGGAAATGGTACCAAGCTTCCTCTGTATTCTGTTGTAGCAGATTACAGAAAGCCGGTGGCATGGGACAAGATCGCAGCTCCTGAACTGGGTACTCCTGTGGCAGATAACAAGACCGGTACAATCACAGTACCATATACTGCACAGGTAGGCGGAAGAAATGCAGATTCCATTGAGGTAAGAATGTTACAGGATGGTAAGGTAGTAAGTACTGTTTCAAGCACGGTGGAAGGTGACAGCGGCGAAGTAGTATTTGAGCCGGCTGCAAGCGGAAACTATTCTTTCCAGGCTGCACTGAAACGTACAGACTGCGAAGATAAAATGAGCAGGGAAACAGAAAATGTGGCATTTGTACTTCCGATGAAACAACCTGTTATTATTGGAGTAGAGAATCTCGGAAACGGTGCGGCAAAGTTCAGCTGGAAAGAAGTACCCGAAGCAGATGGTTACAAGGTATATCTGGATGGTGTATTACAGGCAACTGTGACCACGCTTTCTTATAAGTTCAAAGGATTGACGGTAGGTCAGAAATATGAGTTTGGAGTTGAGGCGGTCAGAGGACAGGATATAGATGTATCTTCCAGAGCCACTGTAGAACAGACAATTACGGCAGAAGCCAGAAAATTGTGGAATTATGCAGCATTTGGCTCCGGTACGGATACCATGTCAGAGAATGGTAAAAATAATGGCTACAGCGGAAATCTTGAAGATGGTACCCTGAAACTGTGGAGCCTGAACAGTAAGGGTAAGCTGGTACCGGCATCTACCGATGGACTGGCATATTATTATACCGTGATGGATGCAGAGACAGAGAACTTTACTCTGACAGCAGATATTACCGTAGATTCCTGGACATTTACCAATGGACAGGAAGGCTTTGGACTGATGGCAGCCGACAGCGTAGGCGAGAATGGAGATTCCAGTGTGTTCTGGAACAACTCTTATATGGTAAGTGCTACGAAAGTCGAGTATCTGTGGGACGCAGCGGAAGGAAAGATATCTGATTCCGGAGATAAGTATACCATGAAGCTTGGTGTAGGCTCTCAGGAGAAGATCGGTGTAACTCCGGAAGCAGTAGCAGCAGATACCGCTGTTAAGGTTCTCAGCAGTAAAATGACAACATTGGATATCAGTGCCCCTTCTGGCGGTAACGGAGCAGGTACCTATAATCTGGTTGGCGGATATACCAATGCGGTATTGAAAGATATTACAGATTTGAATACACAGACAACTTTCCGGATGACAATCCAGAGAAACAATACGGGTTACTTCTTAAGTTACACGAATCTGGCAACCGGAGAGACAACCATGAACAAGTATTATCACGGGGATGACTGTGATGAACTGACCAGATTGGATAAGGAGAATATCTATGTCGGTTTCTTCGCCTCCAGAAGTGCCAGAATCAGCGTAAGCAATGTAAATCTTACAACGATTGATCCCGTCAGGGATGCACCGGCAGAAGAAAGACCTGTAACTTATGTAACGCCGAATTATACCATCGAATCTTCCAAGTCGGCAAACAGCGAAAATTATCAGATGGTGTATTATGGAAATGCAACCGGTACACTGACAATTACAAACAGTGAAGGAGTGGTAATTGTTGATGCACAGAAGGTAGAGGCAAATACCAAATTCCGGGTGGATACCACTCTGAAGAAGGGAGCAAACACTTTCAAAGTAGAATTTACTCCGGATGCGGATTATCAGCCTTCCAAGTATGAGCGTTTAAGCAGCTATGATACAGTAACATTTGAGTTTACCGTTGATTATACGGTAATCGACAGCAGAAATATTTTTGTAAGTCCTTCCGGCAGCAGCGCAGGCGCAGGAACCAGACAGGATCCTGTAGATATCTATACTGCTGTAAAGAAAGCGGCACCGGGACAGAAGATTGTTCTGATGGAAGGAACTTATACACTGGAGAAAACAGTTGTAGTAGACCGCGGAATCAACGGAACCGCAGAAGCGAGAATTTATATGATTGCGGATCCCAAGGCATCCACCAGACCGGTTCTGGATTTCCAGGAAAAATGCGCAGGCATGATCCTGGCCGGTGATTACTGGTATTTCCAGGGATTTGATGTGACACGTTCTGCAAATGCACAGAAGGGTATTCAGGTATCCGGAAGCCATAATATTCTGGACAATCTGAAGGCTTATAAGAATGGTAATACAGGTGTACAGATCAGCCGTTATAAGAGCACTGACAGTTGGGAAGACTGGCCTTCTGATAACCTGATCCTGAATTGTAGTTCTTATTTGAATGCAGATGCAGGATATGAGGATGCAGATGGATTTGCAGCAAAACTTACCATCGCAGATGGAAATGTATTTGATGGCTGTATTGCAGCTTACAATGCAGATGACGGTTGGGATCTGTTTGCAAAGGTAGAGAGCGGTACGATCGGACAGGTAACGATCCGTAATAGTGTGGCATTTAAGAATGGTTATATTATCGGAGATAATGGAGAAGAGATCGACGCAGGTAATGGTAATGGTTTCAAGATGGGCGGCTCCAGCATGAGCGGACATCACAGACTGGAGAACAGTGTAGCATTTGGTAATAAGGCAAAGGGCATTGACTCCAACAGTTGTCCGGATATTCAGGTATATAACTCAACCACTTACAACAATGAATCCTTTAACGTTGCATTTTATACCAACGATGCAAAGGAAACAGCATTTATGGCAAAGGGTATCCTGTCCTTCAAGGATAGTCAGAATGCGGCAGAAAGTCTGGTAGCAGAACAGTTCAAGACAAAGGGTGCGCAGGTAGAAAGTGATTATCTCAATGAAATGAATTATTACTGGATGGGAGAAAAATCTGTTAATACAGAAGGAACAGAGGCTACAGCTTCCTGGTTCCGCAATACGGATATGCAGAGTGCTATCAATGGCGGCATCTACCGTAATGCAGATGGAACCATCAATATGAATGGCTTCCTGGAGGTGACTTCTGTAGTGCCCGAGGGAGTAGGAGCCAGAATGACGGGTACGGCATCCGGCGTTATTATCGTGGACGAAGAGAGCGATAACAATGGCACAACAAACGGTGGCTCTGATAACAGTAGCGATGGCACAACAAACGGTGGCTCTGATAACAGCAGTGATGGCACAACAAACGGTGGTTCTGATAACAGCAGCGATGGCGGAAGCGGTGACAGCAGTGTGAATACTGTGAACTGGGATGATGTTAAGCTTTCTGTACAGAATAAACTGGTAGAACTGGTGCAAAATCCTAAGATTGTCGGTGTCAACATGAATTTTGTATGTAGTGGAGAGGTTAAAGTACCGGCATCCATAGTACAGGCAATCAAAGGAACCAATATAACGATTGCATTCCACAGCGGAAACGGCGTGGCACTGAGCATCAGTGGTCAGGATCTGAAGAACAGAGATTTGTCCAAACTTCAGAATATTGATCTGACGGTAACACAGAACAGCGATGTCATTCCTGCAAACGTGGTAGCTGCCAAGGGCGGAAAAGTAAACAGACAGTTTACCATCAGAGACACCGGCAGTTTCGGTGTACCTGTGAACCTTCATGTAAATGTGGGCAAGGAAAATGCAGGCAAGAGCGCTAACCTGTATCGCTACAATGCAGAAAAAGGACGTCTGGAGTACTGCGGCTCCTTCACGGTAACTTCCAACGGACAGTCCATGTTTGCAGTATATCGCGGAGGCAGCTATCTGGTAACGGTAACCGATCGCAGACCTTCCGAGAGTATCTGGTATGCCGGCGGCGATTACACCGTTAAGGCAGGTGATACCCTTTCCAAGATTGCAAAGAGAAATCATATGAGTCTGACAGAACTGCTTCGCAGAAATGCACAAATCACCAACCGGGATCTGATCAGAGTCGGCCAGAAGCTGAATCTGAACTAATCGGTAGAAGTTCTGTAAGAGACAGAGAAAGGTACAAGACGGGAAACTGTAAAACAAAAAAACGGATGGCTTGGGAGGGCCATCCGTTTTTGGTTATCGCACCTGATTGGGGCTGGCCTTTCCGCTTCCGAAGTCCACTGCATTTTGCAAAGTGGTCTCTGCGATGGCCTCCAGTGCTTCCCTGGTGAAGAATCCCTGATGGGATGTGATCATGACATTGGGGAAGGACAGAAGTCTTGCGGTGGTGGAGTGTTCCAGAATCTCATCGGAGCGGTCCTCGAAGACATTTTTCGTCTCTTCCTCGTAGACATCCAGGCCGACCCCGGCGAATTTGTGCAGGCGGATACCCTCGATGAGATCCTGGGTCTTGACCAGAGCTCCACGGGAGGTGTTGACGAGAATGACGCCATCCTTCATTTTCCGGATGGTGTCAAGCTGGATCAGGTGGTAAGTGGAGTCCATCAGGGGGCAGTGAAGGGAGATCAGGTCGCTTTCCGCCAGAAGTTCGTCCAGAGTCACGTAGGTGACAATGTCTTTCAGGTCGGGATTCTCGTAGACATCGTAAGCGATGACCTTCATACCGAAACCGTTGCAGATCCGGCACATGGCGGCACCAATCCGGCCGGTACCGATGATTCCGGCGATCTTGCCGTGGAAGTTGAAGCCAATGAGGCCGGCGAGACTGAAATCATTTTCCCGGACTTTGTTATAGGCTTTGTACAGGCGGCGGTTGCAGGCCAACGCCAGAGCCATGGCATGTTCCGCTACGGCTTCCGGGGAATAACCGGGGACACGCATGACGCATATGCCATAGGCGGCTGCTTTTTCCAGATCCACATTGTTATATCCGGCACAGCGCAGAAGGACGAGACGGACGCCTTTTTCATGAAGGATTTTTAACGTAGCCTCTCCTACGTTGGAACTGACGAAGGCGCAGACGGCATCGAAACCGTCGGCCAGAGCGGCAGTGCGGGGATCCAGATCCGGACGGATGTATTCGATCTGGATATCGGGATATTTTTTCAGAGCCGCCTCGAAAGATTCTTTATCATAGCTTTTAGTATCGTAAAATAATATTTTCATAACAGTCCTCCTCGGGTTGATTTTTATAGTATGTGTATTGCTGTTTTTAATCATGCCCCGATTTGGATTTACTATAGCTCAAAATGTAGAAATTGTCTATCATAATTCCAAAGCGATATTGAGAAAAATTATAAAAATGATGCAGATATGATGCAAAGGGCGGATATACTGGTGTCAGGAGGTGAGGATTATGAAAAAGGTATTTTTTGCAGCGGTAATTGCCGGAGTATTGCTGGGATTTGCGTCCTGTGGGAACCGGGAGACGGCGGCTGGTCCGGAGACGGAGACCGTTATAGACAGTATCGGGGAGACCCGGGACAGTCAGGCGACAGAAGAGACGGCAGCCGGAGTGACGGAGGCCGTGGAACTGCCCACACAGGCGGAAACAGCAGAAAGCCAAAGCAGTACACAGGAAAGTGATCAGGTACGGTTTGCCGTGGAAGACCATGACGGCAGCAGTGCCCCCGGGGATAAGACAAGGGATTATAAGTATTCTTACCAGACGGTCGAGATTACAATTCCGGGGAATGCGGCGGTACAGGAGAAGATTCAGAAGGATCTGGATAAATATGTAGACGATTTTGTGGAAGGAATTCAGGCCGGAGATCTTGGCACTCTCTATGAGGATATGACTGTATATGAGCAAAGCTATGAGGATCTTACTTTTCACGTAATTCGTGCGGATGATAAGGTGATCAGTCTTGCGTGGGGAATTGAAGGTTATAATCAGGGAGCCCATGGATGGTATACGTTGTACTATATGAACTATTATACGCAGACCGGGGAGAAAATTACTTTTGAAAGTCTGGGAAGCGGATTCCGCGACAAAGCACTGGGACTGGTGACAGCCGCAGCGGCGGAAAGGCAGGCAAAAGAGGACTGCTTTTTTAATGATTATGAAAAGAGCATAAAACTGGTGGTGCTGGACGGTACGGAAGACCTGGATCCTATCTATCAGGAAATCTACGGAGCGGATATTGCGGGTGCGGACAATGGTGTAGCAACACCGACTTTCAGCATTACGGAGGATGGATTTGTATTCGAATCCGGTCAGTATGTATTACAGTCCTACGCCGTCGGAATCGTTGATTTCGAGATTCCGGCAGAGGATTTCGGGGATGCCCTGACGGCAGATATTTTTTAGAAAATCGCGGGCCTGACGGATGAGAAGATTTGTGCAGGAAAGGACTTTACACGGGCTGACACTGTGTATATAATAAGAACATTGGGAATGAGGTTCTCCCGGAAGCGTAAGCTTCGAACCGCCGGAATTGGAACATACGAATTCGATTTGGCTGATGACTTCTGCAGAATATGCAGGGGACACCAGCCTTTTTGTTGGAATGAAAAAGTCCTGCTGCGACAAAACGGAGGAATTTTTATGCTTACATCATTGGGACTGATTTTTTTATTGGGACTGCTTATGGCGGCGATCTGCCAGAAGATCCATCTGCCCCGCATCATTGGATTGCTGCTTACAGGTATCATTCTGGGGCCTTATGTGCTGAATTTGTTGGATGTGTCGATCCTGAATATCTCATCGGAACTGCGGCAGATCGCGTTGATTATTATTTTGCTGAAGGCCGGGTTGTCGCTGGATCTGAAGGATCTGAAAAAAGTGGGGCGCTCCGCAGTCATGTTATCCTGTGTTCCGGCGACTTGTGAGCTGCTGGCTTTTGTGGTATTTGCACCGATGATTCTCAATATCAGCCGGGTGGATGCGGCGGTCATGGGAGCAGTTCTGGCAGCAGTGTCCCCGGCGGTGGTGGTGCCGCGGATGGTACATCTCATGGAGACGGGCTACGGTACGGAGAAAAGCATTCCGCAGATGATCCTGGCGGGAGCCTCCTGCGATGACATTTATGTCATAGTGCTGTTTTCCACTTTCGTCGGGATGGCGCAGGGTGGCCAGGTCAATGCGCTGGATTTCGTGAATATTCCGGTATCGATCCTGACCGGCGTGCTGTTCGGCACACTGGTGGGATGGCTGTTGGGACAGCTGTTTGAACTGTTGTACCGGAAGGGCAGTTATGTGCGTAACAGCATGAAAGTCATTATCATCATGGGGTTATCCTTCTTGTTAATGGCTTTGGAAACGCTGTTAAAGGGAATGGTGGCCTTTTCCGGTCTGCTTGCGGTAGTGAGCATGGCCTGCGCGTTGAAAATACGGGCACCGAGGGAGGTCACCGGCAGATTGTCCGCCAAGTTTGGAAAGCTGTGGCTGGCGGCAGAGGTGGTGCTGTTCGTGCTGGTGGGCGCAGCGGTGGATATCCGCTATACCATGGAAGCCGGACCGGCAGCGGTAGCAATGATCCTGTTGGCACTGGTGTTCCGCTCCATCGGTGTGGCACTGTGTATGCTGGGAACGGATCTCAATAAGAAGGAGAGGCTGTTCTGCATGATCGCCTATCTGCCGAAGGCTACGGTACAGGCCGCCATCGGCTCTGTGCCGTTAGCGATGGGACTGCCCTGCGGCAAGATTGTCCTGTCCGTGGCAGTGCTGGCGATCCTTATTACGGCACCATTGGGCGCGCTGGGAATGGATGCCACATACCGGAAGCTGCTGGAATGTAATTCACTGCAATAATCCGATTGATTTTAGGAAATCCTTATGCCATAATGATAGAAACGGAGGAGATTATGGCACTGGAAAACAAATTGGGAATTTCTGATTCGGCGGAACTTGCCCGCGAAGAGGAAAAAATAAGCAAACAAAAAGCGGCATGGCTGTTTGAAAGTGGAACACTGGATACCCTGCCTGCGGGAACTTTTGCGGCTCTGCAGATAATCCACAAGTACCTCTTTGAAGATATTTATGAATTCGCCGGGAAGATACGCACTGTGAATCTGGCAAAGGGCAGTTTTCGTTTTGCCCCGGTAATGTATCTGGAAGCGGCGCTTGCAAATATTGACAAGATGCCGCAATCCACGTTTGATGAGATCATCGAGAAATATGTGGAGATGAACATAGCACATCCGTTTCGCGAGGGCAATGGGCGCAGTACTCGCATCTGGCTGGATCTTATGTTAAAAAGCGGTATCGGACAGGTGGTGGACTGGAGTCTGGTGGACAAGGAGGATTATCTTCTGGCAATGGAGAGAAGCCCTATCCGGGACACGGAGATCAAGGTGCTGCTGAAAGCGGCGTTGACCACGGAGATCAACAGCCGGGAGATTTATATGAAAGGGATCGACCATAGTTATTATTATGAAGGTTATATTACTTTTAAGACGGAAGATCTGAGAAAATAATACCATTTGACATTGAGAACCATTTTCGATAAAATGACCGTGCGGGCAGTTAGAAGTTACTAACTCCTGCACGGTTTTATTTTAACAATAAATCAGAGATGGGTTGGCGATGAATCCTAAGGCCCATGCCTGCGGGAAGGTCCGGGATATTTTATAAGAGAAAAGGATGGAAATACCTATGATGATCAACAAAAGACTGATCGGCATTGTGCCGGAGAGCCGGAAGTACATTGCGGGAAATGTGGCCTTGCAATGGCTGTCACTGGTGGCCAATATGGTGATGATGACGGCGATTGCGACACTATTGTCGGCTTTGTATTTTTACAGGGAAATGAGCACACTGTTTTCCGGTGCGGTTGTGGCGATGCTGGCAGCACTCCTAGTGCGTTTTGGCTGTGCCATCGGGGCATCGAAAATGAGTTACCTCTCTTCCAAAGAGGTGAAGAAGACGCTGCGCAGACGGATCTATGAGAAGCTTCTGCGTCTGGGTGCTTCTTATCAGGAGCAGACGACGACCTCCGAAGTGGTACAGGTGGCTGTGGAAGGTGTGGATCAGCTGGAGACGTATTTTGGCGCGTATCTGCCCCAGTTTTTCTATGCCATGCTGGCGCCCCTGACGCTGTTTATTTATCTGTGCTTTATCAATGTGCCTTCGGCAGTGGTGCTCCTGATCTGCGTGCCCCTGATCCCGGTGGCCATCGCGGCCGTACAGACCTGGGCGAAAAGGCTGCTGGCGAAATACTGGGGACAGTACACGGCGCTGGGAGATACTTTTCTGGAAAATCTGCAGGGACTGACCACTTTGAAGATCTATCAGTCCGATGCCTATAAAAATGAAGAAATGAATGCGGAATCGGAGAAATTCCGCAAGATCACCATGAAGGTGCTGATCATGCAGCTGAATTCCATTACCATCATGGATTTCATCGCCTATGGCGGTGCGGCGCTGGGAATCATCCTCTCCGTCAGTCAGATGCGGGCGGGAAAAGTAGATCTGGCCGGATGCCTGCTGATCATTTTACTGGCAGCGGACTTTTTTATCCCCATGCGGCAGCTGGGCTCCTTTTTCCACATTGCCATGAACGGTATGGCGGCCAGCGAGAAGATCTTCCGGCTGTTGGATCTGCCGGAGCGGGAGGATGGTGGTGAGACTGCGGCAAATGCGGATAACTTTGAGGCATCGGTCGCAACAACGGGAGAAGCAACCATGACGAAGAACGGGAAAATGATGCAGAACGTACTGTTTCCCACAGAGGGTGATATCTGTCTGGAACAGGTGCATTTTGCCTATGAAGCGGACCGGGAGATCCTCCACGGTGTGGATCTGGTGCTGCGCAGGGGCAGACTGACAGCCATCGTGGGAGAGAGCGGCTGTGGAAAATCCACCATTTCCGGCATCCTCATGGGCAGAAACGGTGGATATACCGGCACGGTACGGGTCGGCACTGTGGATATGCGTCAGATTCCGGAGGTGAGCCGGATGCAGAATATCACCTATGTCAGTCACCAGAGTTATCTGTTCCGCGGAACCGTCCGGGAGAATCTGTGCATGGGACGACCGGAGGCTACGGAGGAGGAACTGTGGCAGGTGCTGGAAAAGGTGCGTCTGGCGGATTTCCTGCGGAGTGAACAGGGACTGGAGACTCCGGTGCAGGAGAAGGGAAGCAATTTCTCCGGGGGCCAGTGTCAACGGCTGGCACTGGCGAGAGCACTTCTGCATGACAGTCCGGTCTATATTTTCGATGAAGCGACTTCCAATATTGATGTGGAGAGTGAGAATGATATCATGGCGCTGATCCGGGAACTGGCAGCCACCGGGGAAAAGACGATTCTGCTGATCTCCCACCGGCTGGCGAATGTGGTGGAAGCGGACCGAATCTATGTCATGGATGCCGGAATTGTGACGGAACAGGGAACACAGGAAGAACTGCTGGCGAAGAACGGAACCTACGCGAGATTATGGAATGCCCAGCAGAGTCTGGAGAATTACGGAAAAAGAGGTGCGCAGGCATGACGGACACAAAGACGATGCAGCAAAATCAAAACGAAAAACTGTCGGTGAAAAAGCGCAGCGGCTTCCGGGTCATGGCGGAACTGATCGGACTGGTGAAACCGCTGTCCGGATATATGTGCCTGGCCATTTTCGCAGGACTTCTGGGACATCTGTGCGCCGCCTTTATTACGATACTGGGCGGCTATGCGGTGCTGGCGGTACTGGGGGTGCAGGATAAAATCACGCCGCTGCAGGTATTTATCACGGTGCCGTTTCTGGCACTTTTGCGGGCGGGGCTTCGCTATGGGGAGCAGTCCTGCAACCATTTTATTGCCTTTAAATTATTGGCGTTGATCCGGGACAAGGTATTCCGGGCATTGCGCAGGCTGTGTCCGGCGAAGCTGGAAGGCAGAGGCAAGGGAGACCTGATTGCGGTAATCACCTCGGATATTGAACTGCTGGAGGTATTTTACGCGCATACCATTTCTCCGGCGGCCATTGCATTTCTGTTTATCCTGATCCTGTGCGGATTCATTGGCAGCTTCCATCCGGCGCTGGGACTGCTGGCGCTGGCGGCTTATGTAATGGTGGGTGTGCTGGTGCCGCTTATCATTTCGAAGGCCAGCGGGGATCACGGCATCCGCTTCCGCAGCGGATCGGGAGATTTGTCCGGTTACGTGCTGGACAGCCTGCGGGGACTGACGGAGACCATTCAGTACGGCCAGGGACAGGCGAGACTGGACGGCATGATGGCGAAGACGGATGTACTGAGCGGTGAAGAAGAGAAAATGAAGGCGATCTCCGGACGGAATACGGCGATTACCAATACGGTGATCCTGCTGTTTGATCTGGCGATGCTGTGTACCTCCGTGGCGCTGTACCGAAATGGTGCGGTCGGTTATGAAGGTGTAGTGATTCCGACGGTGGCACTGATGAGTTCCTTCGGCCCCTGTGTGGCACTGGCGGCGCTTGGCAGCACTTTACAGAATACATTCGCGGCGGGGAACCGGGTGTTAGATATTCTGGAGGAAGAACCGGCGGTGGAGGAGATCACCGGGAGACCGGAGATCGCTTTTACCGGAGCTGCGGCGGAGCATGTGACCTTTTCTTATGAGGCAAAGGCAGCAGACCCGGCAAATGTTGGTGCCGGGATGGCACAGAACAATATTCTGACAGATGTGTCGGTAGAAATTCCGGAACATTCCGTCATCGGCATCACCGGCAGAAGCGGCAGCGGTAAATCCACCCTTTTGAAGCTGTTGATGCGGTTCTGGACGGTACCGCAGGGAGAGGTGAAACTGTCCGGTACTTCCGTGGAGGAGATCAATACGGCGAACCTCCGGGCAATGGAAAGCTTCGTGACCCAGGAGACCCATCTGTTCCACGACAGCATCCGTAATAATCTCCGGATTGCCAAGCTGGATGCCACGGAGGAAGAGATGATCGCCGCCTGCAAAAAGGCATCCGTGCATGATTTTATTATGACACTGCCACAGGGATATGACACACCTGTCGGAGAATTGGGAGACACCTTATCCGGTGGAGAGAGACAGCGGATCGGTCTGGCGAGAGCCTTTCTGCACGATGCACCGTTCCTGCTGCTGGATGAGCCCACGAGTAATCTGGACAGCCTGAACGAAGCGGTGATCTTAAAATCCCTCAGGGAAGAAAAAGAGGACAAGACCGTCGTGCTGGTGTCCCACAGAGAATCCACCATGCGCATTGCAGATAGGAGTTATTCCGTAGAAAACGGGAGGATGAGCTGATGAATGTAAATCAGATTCAGGATAAACGGGAGCGGGAGAAGGAGATGGTCTCCGACATGATCCTGCTCTACTGTCAGAAACAACACAAATCTATACGAAAAGCATCCGGGCTTAAGAAAACAGACCTCTGCCCGGAATGCGCCGAACTGGAAGACTACGCCCGCATGCGCAGCGACAAATGCCCTTTCATGGAGACCAAGACCTTCTGCTCCAACTGCAAGGTCCACTGCTACAAGCCCGACATGCGGGAGCGCATCCGCACCGTCATGCGCTTCTCCGGCCCAAGGATGCTGCTCGTCCACCCTGCGGCCGCCATCCGGCATGTGATCGAGTCCCGGAAGGAAGCCGCGAAAAACCGATAACAAAGCCCCGGCAGTTATCATAACTGCCGGGGTTTTTAAGGAGGATAGAAAGCTTATTAACCCATGGTGATGACTACATTGTATTCTTCCTTACCCTTTTCATAAGGAATGATGTGGCCGTCTACAGCCTTGCCGTCCACGGTCATGGATACCACGCCCTTTTCCACATTCTGCGGGTTTTTCACCTGAATGTGATAAGTGCCCTCCCGGAACTTACGGGTGATGGAGAAATCACCAAAGTCCTTGGGGATACAAGGATCTACGGACAATCCCTGATGGGTGGGGTATACACCCAGAATGTACTGAGAGATATTTACGAAAGTCCATGCTGCGGTACCGGTCAGCCAGCTGTTCTTCGCCTCGCCGTGGAATTTGGCATCCTTACCGGCCACCATCTGGGAATATACATAAGGCTCGGTGCGATGAATCTCACTGATGTCCTCGATGTATGCGGGACAGGTCTTGCGGTAGATCTCGAAAGCTCTGTCACCTCTGCCGAGCACGGTCTCTGCGATAGATACCCAGGGATTGTTGTGGCAGAAGATACCGGCATTCTCTTTATATCCGGGGGGATAAGAGGATACTTCACCAAGTTCGAGGTGATACTCCGTATATGCGGGCTGCAAGATCATGACACCATATTTGGTATCCAGTCTCTCTTTTACGGAATTCAATGCCTTCTCGGCAAGTCCTTCCTTCACACCGACACCGGCCAGTACGCAGAAGCCCTGAGGCTCAATGTAGATCTGACCTTCACGGCATTCTTTGGAACCTACCTTGTGGCTGTAAGCATCGTAAGCACGAACGAACCAGTCACCGTCCCAGCCATCCTTCAGGATTGCATCGTACATTGCCTGTACTTCCTTACGTGCACGGGCAGCCTCGGCCTCGTCACCCATCAGTTCACACAGCTGTGCATATTCTTCACCGTATTTTACAAACATGCCGGCAATGAATACGGATTCTGCCACGGGTCCTTCACTGGGACCGAAGGTCTGGAAGGATTCTCCGGGATGAGCGGAGAAACAGTTCAGGTTCAGGCAGTCATTCCAGTCGGCACGGCCGATCAGGGGCAGATTGTGAGGACCTTTGTGGTTGATGATATAGTCTAAGGAGCGTTTTAAGTGATCCATCAGAGGAGCAGCCACGCTCATGTCGTTATCAAAAGGAACCATCTGGGTCAGAATGGAGGTATCGCCGGTCTCTCTGACATAAGCGCTGGTACCTGCAATGAGCCACAGGGGATCATCATTGAAGCCGCTGCCGATATCGGAGTTGCCCTTCTTGGTCAGAGGCTGGTATTGATGGTAAGCGCTGCCGTCCTGGAACTGGGTGGAAGCGATATCAATGATACGTTCTCTTGCACGATCCGGGATCAGATGCACGAAACCGAGCAGATCCTGACAGGAGTCACGGAAGCCCATGCCACGGCCGATTCCGGATTCGTAGTAGGAAGCGGAACGGGACATATTGAAGGTAACCATACACTGGTACTGGTTCCAGGTGTTGACCATACGGTTCACCTTTTCATCGGCGGAAGTTACGGTGTAGCGGGCCAGCAGCTGTTTCCAGTAAGTCTGTAATGCTGCGAAAGCTTTTTCCACCTGGTCGTCAGTCTGGTATTTTGCCAGCATTTCTTTTGCACGGGTCTTGTTGATCACACCATAGGATTCCCACTTTTCTTCTTCGGGATTCTCAATATAGCCCAGTACGAAGATGAAAGTCTTGGTCTCACCGGCTGCCAGTTCTACGTTGATCTGATGAGAAGCGATGGGAGACCAGCCGCTTGCCATGGAATTCGTGCACTTGCCGTTCTCGACCGCTTCGGGAGAATCCGCACCTCTGTACGCACCCAGGAAAGCGTCTCTGCTGGTATCGAAACCGTCGATCTTCGCATTCACGGAATAGATTGCATAATGATTACGACGCTCGCGGTATTCGGTCTTATGATAGATAGTGGAATCCTGTACCTCCACTTCACCTGTGCTTAAGTTACGCTGGAAGTTCTTCATATCATCGTCAGCGTTCCACAGGCACCATTCTACATAAGAGAATACGGACAGCTTCTTGTCCTCGGAGCTTCCGTTGGTCAGGGTCAGCTGAGAGATCTCACAGTTATCGTTCAGAGGAACGAAGGAGAGCACGGAAGCCTTGACACCGTTCCTGGAAGAGGTGAAGCGGCTGTAACCGATACCGTGGCGGCACTCGTAGGAGTCCAGCTCAGTCTTTGTAGGCTGCCAGCCGGGGTTCCATACGGTATCCCCGTCCTTGATGTACAGATACTTGCCGTTGATGTCGGCCGGTACGTTGTTGTAACGATAACGGGTCAGACGCAGCAGCTTTGCATCCTTATAGAAGGTATATCCGCCGCAGGTATTGGATATCAGACTGAAAAACTCATTGCAGCCCAGGTAGTTGATCCAGGGAAGCGGAGTCTTGGGAGTGGTAATGACATATTCCTGATGCACATCATCAAAATGGCCATACTTCATAAGAAAATCTCCTTCTTTCATATTATTGTATACTGAGTGTTTGTTTTTTCGCTGCGGAGCACTTTGCGTTCAGTAAACGATTAAGTACTCCGGATTTCTGATTTGTATTATACAGAAGCGAATCTGAAAATGCAATACGAATCTTAAAAAAGCCCGTAAAATGCGCAATGTATACAAAAACACATGGGAAAGATGGGCAGAAGACACAAAACGAAAGAGACGTTGGGACGTCGCTTTTACGAAATAAAATAATAGCAAACGTTATCGCACACTTTGCTATTATATAGAAGAAACACAATCAATGTACAAGCCAAATGTACAAAACTACATATCTCAAATTGTTAATTATAGACAAAGTGGATACTTTTTGGAAAAAAACTGCAAAAAAGTATTGCAAAATGCTCAAAGGTGGTATATATTAAAACTACGAAAACGATTAAGTTACAA
>CAKRRD010000041.1 GCA_934394815.1 uncultured Acetatifactor sp.
TTCGGCTATATCCTTCCCACTACCGGGCGGATTCGGGACTTTAACCCGTTAGAAACGTGCGCCGCTAGGCGCACAACAACAAAGAGTTGTCCCTCATTACTGAGCGGACAGCTCTTTTGTTATTTCCCGTAATTAATCACCAGTCTGGCAAACAGATCCTCCAGATCCATCCGTACATCCATTTTTTATACACACGGATTTTTCTCTTTCCATCCCTTCTTTTTATTGTCCACTCTTATGCTTTGCTTATCTTCTACCATGTACTCCTGCACATACCCGGCCTCTGTCTGTCGAAATTTCCCGCCCTCATCAACTGCGCGACAATTCTTTTCTCGGGAGTTACTGCTTATGCGTGCCGTTCAGCTTTTATTTTCTGCTCTCCCACCATCGCTTTGCAATCCGGAACCCCTCCATGGGGACACAGAATTTTCGGTCTCTTGGCGGCTGTAATGCAGCATCCAGTTCCTCCATATCGAACCACTCCACGCTCTCCACTTCCTCTTTTTGCAGGGTAAGCTTTTCTGTCTCTACCGGTCTGGTGTACATGTAGACGAATGCCACTTCATTGTCCCGGAACATTTTCCCATGAAATTCTTTTTCATATTGGATATCAAAGCATCCGGCGAATTGAAGATTCTCTTTGGATGCCTGGATTCCCAGTTCTTCGTGAAGCTCCCGGATTGCAGATTCCTCCGGCTCGTCTCCCGCCTGAATATGTCCGGCGGAAGAAGTATCGAACCGTCCCGGAAAACTGTCTTTTTCTGCAGAACGCTTCTGCAATAACAGCTGCGCTTTTCCGTCCCGTTCTCTCATGATCCAGATATGGGCGGTTCTGTGGCGGATGCCTTTTTCATGCGCCTCCGTGCGTTCTACAGTTTCCCCTGTGGGAATGCCTTTTTCGTCTACGATGTCAAATATTTCCATGGTGTTGGCTCCTTTGTGTTTCTCTTTATTTTCTTTTTTCTATGTTTCTTTGTACTTCTTCGTGTCTCTTTGTACTTTTCTATGCTTCTTTGTACTTCTCCGTGTTTCTTTGTACTTCTCTATGCTTCTTTGTGCTTCTCTATGCTTCTTTGTACTTCTCTATGTTTCTTTGGATTTCTCTATGTTTCTTTGGATTTCTCTATGTTTCTTTGGATTTCTCTATGTTTCTTTGGATTTCTCTATGCTTCTTTGGATTTCTTCGTGTTTCTGTCAATTTCTGTGATAATTCCTCTGCATCACGATCGCACTGAGTTCTACAGTGCTAATCTTCCACACTTCGAGGGTGATACTCTCCCCCCTGTTATTGTTTTCTCAAATCCAGTACCATCAGATTGAAATCATAATATTCACCGTCGATCTTAAAATGCGCCGGTGAGGTTCCGATTTTCCGGAATCCGAACTTTTCATACAGCTGGATGGCACGACGGTTATCGCTTCGGACTTCCAGATTAATCAGTTCTATTTCATGTCCTTTCGCATATTGGATAATTTTGTGCAATAGAGCACTTCCGATGCCCTGCCCCCATTCCGACTTTGCCACAGAAATACCGAATTCGGCGCGATGGCTCATCCTTCTGGGGAATCCGCTCAGACTGGCATCTCCAATGATTTCTTCCCCTTTCCACGCCAGATAGAGAACCGAATGTTCCCCCTCTTTTATGTTCTGTATAAGCTTCTTTTCCGCTTCCACCGAAATGGGAAGGCCTTCTTTTCCAAAAGACAGGTAATCCGTTTCTCCGCCTGCTTTTGTCAGAAATGCGATAAGCTTCTCCGCATCCTCCGGTGCCGCTTCCCTGATATCGAAATCTTCCATGACTGCCTCCTGCTCTTCTGTCATCTGTTAATGGATCTGACTTGCAATCGTGGCAAGTTCTGACGCAATACTTGCCCCAAATGCTCCAGTGCATTCGCTATCAATATTCCCGCAATAACAATAGCTGCCGCAATGATTATTCTGCCCAATCAGATTCTGGTATTGTGAACTTCCTGATATTTTAACTCTCGTTTCTTTAAAAAACTTATTTTAAGCCTGCTTTAAGCCATTTACAGCATATTGGGCAATGATTTTATGAGAATGAATTGTTTTATTCGTAATCAAAGATGGTCTTAGCCTGGATATATGTCCCGTACTTCGCCTTCCATTCCTGATGTGCCTCGGAAGCATCGTACACAGGCAGCGCCTCCGGCTCCATTTCCATCTCGATCATCAGGTCATGCCGATTCGGTCTGGGGGTCACGTTTTCATAAATATTCACTGTATGAACACCCTCTATCTGCTTCGTCCGGTCGAAGATCTTCCGGATATCCACCAGCATCTCTCTACTCGACGCATCCTCCCGGTTCCATACGTTTTCTTTAAATTTTACAATGATCAGGTGTTTCATTATGAATTCCTCCCTGTTTTGAAATATGCTTTTATAAATTGTACCATAAGTTTCTTTTCTATAGGAAATATTCTTTTACTATTTTTTCCACCTGATCGATTGCCAGCGGGTGCTCTCTGGTTTCGTAGGTCAGAATCAAATTTATTCCGGGAATAATTCCGTTGTCACAATACAATTTTATTTTCTGACAAGCTTTATTTATATAATCTGGCTGATCCATCAATCCAAAATGTTCCCAGTAATATGTCTGTCCCGTTTTAGGATGTCGGATGGTAAAATCAGGATACAGAAAAGTATTCTCAAGAACAAGTTTATCCTCATACCGAAACGGAATTCCATTGGTATACAAATCCTTGTCTATAATAGCCTCTGATTTGGAACGTAAAAATTTCCCCTGTGTCCCTTTTACAATCAGGTTTTCAGGATGGCTGCTGTTTTTCTCATATTTTTCATTGCTCCAGTTTTCCAGATCTTTTCTGACAGAATGTCTCCGCCCTCCCAAAAGTCGTTCATATTCCGCATTATCCAGCATTTTTTCCACCAGGTCTTTCTTCCTGTCCGCCCTCTGCACATATACCTGACAGGCCGATAGTTCTCTTTGCAATTCTTCTTTGCGGATTTGATAATACTTTTTAATGGCCAATTTTTTCGCAAGATCTGTTTCCTTTTTCGGCAAATACACTGTGGTGTTCTTGTCATGAAAATACCATTTATAATTCTTATTATTCTTCGCAACAATAATTTCTCCTGCAGGCATACCCTTTTCCAGGCCTTCTATGCGACTTAATTCTTCCTTAATGTACTTTATACGATTTTGTATATCCCAATAATTAGCAAACATATGGTTCTCCCTTCTCTTGTCATATTCCATATACCCACATTTTGTAAATGCCGTGGGTATTTTTGCTTGTTTCTGGCTCTTATACCCCCGCTCTCTAAATAGCGCGGGTATTTTTGCCTCTTTCTGATTACCATACCCTCACTTTCCAAATGGCGTGGGTATGGTGGCTTCTTTCTGGCTATCATACCTTCGCTTTCTAAATGGCGTGGGTATTAAGGCTTCTTTCTGGCCATCATACCCTCGCTTTCCAAATGGCGTAGGTATGGTGGCTTCTTTCTGGCTATCATACCCTCGCTTTCTAAATGGCGTGGGTATGGAGGCTTCTTTCTGTCCATCATACCTTCGCTTTCTAAATGGCGTGGGTATTTTAGCTTCTTTCTGTCCATCATACCCTTGCTTTCCAAATGGCGTGGGCATGGTGGCTTCTTTCTGGCTATCATACCCTCGCTTTCCAAATGGCGTGGGTACATTTTTTTATTTTCCGCTTAGGTACCCTCGCAGTCGGTTTCCATGGTCGTCGACAGTTATTGTCATGGCTCCATAGTCGGTGGTGAGGTACCAGGGGACCCCCGCATCTTCGAGGCGCTGGAGGGTGTCGGCGTGGGGATGGCCGTAGGAATTGTTACGGCCGCAGGAGATGATGGCGGCAGTGGGATTGGCGGCGGCAAGGAAGTCGGAACTTGTGGAATAGCCAGAGCCGTGATGGGCCACTTTCAGGATATCTACTTTGGAGCCTCCTCGTCCTTGCAGTTCCTGTAGTTTTTGCGTTTTCCTCGATTCTTCTGATTTCTGCGGCTCTTGCAATTCCTGTGATTCCTGCGATCCTTGTGATTTCTGCGATTCCCTCGGTTCTTGCGATTTCTGTAACACCCGTGATCCCTGCGATTCCTGCAATGCCAGCAATTCCTGTGTCAGCTGCCGTTCCCCTTCTCCTTCCACATCTCCCGTCAGAAGGATGCTTAGCTTCCCGGCATCCCCATTAAAATCCTTACTTGCACCGCCGCCAATAGTGTCCTCATTCTCACTAAGAACTCCGATAGCAATGCTTCCGCTCTGGCCACGCGCTTCTCCATTATCAGCTGCCGCTCCCCACTTCACCTTCTTCGCAAATACCTCCACATAGAAACATTCCGAATAGGCATTGGAATCCTCAAGGGTCGTATTCTCTTCCGGATGCAGACACAATAACCGAAGTTGTCTGTCTCTGATTTCATCACCGCATTTTATGTAGCTTACCGGTACTCCGGCAAGCTCCGCCGCAGCAAGCAGCCTGTCAAAAACTTCCTGTCGTTTTGCTTCTGCAATGGCCGGAAGGAACAACTGCTCCACCGTAATCCCCCATTCTCCGCCGTTCTCCAGCAGTTCCAATACGCCATTCATATGGTCTTCATCGGGGTGCGACACGAACACACCGCGAAGAGACCGGATTCCCCGACTCTTGAGATAGGGCTTCAGCACATATTCCCCGACTTTCTTCCGGCTGGTACTGCCACAGTCGAAAAGATAAGTCCCCTGCATGGTCTCCACCACGATGCCGTCTCCCTGACCCACATCCAGAAAAATCACGCGGCTTCCCCGATCAAAATTGCCGGTCAGCAGGCCAATGGACAATGCCAGAATTATCACGGTGGCGATGCGGCCCAGGAATCTGTTTTCATACAGCCTCTCTTGCCATATATACCCGAATTTGGTGAAATCCTTGCGCTCTCCTGCGAGACGTATTCCAGAGTGCACTTCAGGATATGGTTCTCTTTCCCTGTTTCTCAAGCTGACTCTTTCATCCACCCTGCGCATTTTCCACCGCCTTTCTCTTCCGGAACGGTATCCGTCTCTACGAGAGATTTCCTCCATATAAGTCACATGCCTTCTCCGCTCTTCCGCATAATTCCTGCCGAAGATCAACAAAAATAACCCGCTGTAATAAACGATGATCTGCCACACCGCCGGGCGCCCCACACACCACAGTGCCCCCGGTAGTTTTTCGAACCTCTCACTGATCCATTCATACCACCACAGGATCAGACAATCCACCGTCCCGGCCATCCCAAATCCCGGAATCAACGACAGGATTCCCCCAGCCATCACCACACTCATAAAGGGCAGCACCAGTAGATTCAATAACACCGAATAAACCGGAATCTCATAAAAAAACCAAAGCTGTATGGGCAATGTAAACAGAATAACTCCGGCACTGGCAGAGAAGCCGCTTTTCACTGCCGCCACCAGACGGCGAATCCCTTCGTACAGTATCTTCCTCCAGCCTTCCCGGTACTTGTTTCTCTCATATGCAGAATCTCCCAGAATATCTGCCACGGTTCGAAGCCATGCAGGCACTCTGAAACAGTTCCACGCGTTTTCCCGTCTCCTCTGCTCCATACCAAAGCCCTGTATTTCGTCAAGTCTGCTCTTCCCACCAGACCGCTCTTTCTTTCCAAAGTCTGCCACAGCGGCAACGTCCTCTTCCGCATCCGCAGCGCTTCCCCTCCCTGTAAACACCGGCGTCAACACACAGATCCCCAGCACCGCCCCAAAGGACATGAAAAAACTCACATCTCCCAGCCGCTCCGGTTCCTGCAAGACAAGCAATACCGCCAGCAGTCCAATGCCCGTCAGCATGTCATACGTCCTGCCCACAAATATTCCCAGCATCTGTAACAGGTACATTCCGATGGCACGGCTGGCGGACACATTCATTCCCACCATCACACCGTACAGAAGTAACATCACAGTGCCTCCCACCGCTGCCACTCTGACAGATGCCCCCAGCTTCTTAAACAGCCGGTAACATCCCATTCCCAGCAAAGTAATATGCAACCCCGAAATGCTTAAAATATGGGCGATCCCGTTTCTCTGGTACAGCGCCTTTACTTCCGCATCCAGTTCCTCCTTCTCTCCCAGCAACAAGGTCTGCATAACGGAAGCCTCTTTTACCGGAAATACCCGCGCCAGCCTGTCATGCAATATCAGGCGGAGACCATACAGCTTTTCCCGCAAAATACTATAGTCCTCCCCCATTGCCAGAATCCGCACTTTCCGCACTCTGCCGCCGATGCCTTTTCCCTCATAGTAGGCCCGTGCATCAAATTCTCCGGGGTTAGTGGCAACATTAAAGTGTGAAAAAACACCCTCCATGATAATCTGCTGCCCCATTCTTAGCTTCTGAGCATCCTGTGCGTTTGTCAGTTCACATTGTAATTTTCCAGAATAGGAATATTTATGATCGTTTTGAATAATAGAAATTGATTTCAGAATAATTGTTTCAGAAGTTCTTGTGTCTATCCGTCCCGTGATTCTCACCGGACTTCCGTCAGGCGGCAGTCCACCGTTGTCTCCGGTGTCTGCTTCTGCCAGTATTTTTCCTATGGTGACCGCTATCACGAGACACAGACACGCCAGAAAAAGCGGTCGTCTCATATAAGCTCCCTTCCGCAGGCGCCGTACATGCCTGCCCCACGCATGGACTGTCCTGCTAACAAAACATAGAACAGTCCATGCCGCATAAAAATTCATAATCTACTGTTCCAAAGTCGTTACATAATCCAGATTCCGTTCAAATGTGGAATTACTGAAAGTAGAAGGTACTTCTCCGTTGACCAGGATCTGTACTTTATTGATATTATCCAGTTCAGCCAGTGAATTCACGATGGAATAGACCGCCACTTCCGTGGAGACATTATTCACCACGGTCAGGAAACTGGAATCCAGATTCACATAACAGATGCCGTCCTTGGTCAGAATATTGATGATCTTCGTCTCCGGATTGATCACCGGATACAGACCCTCGATCTGTCCACTGGGTCCCGCGATCAGCTCCTCCACCACGAACCGCTCCAGAGGCGTATTGGTGGAATAATGCTTTTCTCTATAGGCCGCGATCAACTTATCCCCGTCTGCATTGGCAAAATACAGTTTTACCTTCACCAGTTCGTAAGTATTGATTTCGTTGCCGTCATTGTTGATGAACTGATCGGCATTCATCCACCCCACCAGTTCTCCGGCATTATCATATAACTGACCGCCTTCCACAGTAATCCCCACATATTTCACATATGACAGCTGTGTAAGGGTTCTTACGATAGCCGCCCGCACCAGTACTTCCGTGGTAGGAGACAGTTCGGAATACGCCTTATCCACATCGATCAGAAGCTTCCCGTCTTCCACTTCATAATCTCTGACCTGAAATCCCATATCCAACGGTGCTTTGTACTCCAGCTTTTCCGGAGTGGTAGAGAGATATTTCATAGTCTCGTCCAGCTGTTCCTCCGGTGTTTTGGTATCCAGATACTGGTCATGCACTTCGACCTTCGTCTCTGCCGTGTTGACATAATACATGGAAATCTTTTTTCCGGTCTGTGGCTGCGTTGTACCACATCCGGCCAATGTTGCCAACAGTGCGAACAACATGCCTGCCAAAATATATTTCTTACTTTTTTTCATAGTTACCCAGTCTTTCACAAAACATTTTCGCTTAAGAAGCGATATAGGTCAGAGGAATCTTCACCAGGAAACAGGAGCCCTGTCCCTCGGTACTGGTCACTGTAAGAGATCCCTTGTGCATCAGGACGGCACTCTTGGTGATGGCCAGTCCCAGTCCTGTTCCACCGATCTCTCTGGAATGTGACTTGTCCACACGGTAGAATCGCTCGCAGATATGAGCCAGTGCCTCCTCCGGGATACCGATTCCGGAGTCGCTGACTTCAAAAGTGAAATACTGATGATCCGCATCCAGTACCACCTTCACCCAGCCGTGATCCTTATTGTATTTGATGGCATTTTCCACCAGATTCGTCATAATCAGGGTTATCTTGACCTCGTCCACCTCTGCCACTACGGGACGTACGCTTTCAAATACCACTTCCACATCCTTTTTCCGGGCAATGGGGCGCAGGCGCTTTAAAATAAGCTCCGTCAGATCATTGATATTGAGCGATACAATGTTCAGATCCTGTACCTTTTTGTCCATTTTCACCAGCGCCAGCAGATCCGTGATGATCTGGTTCTCTCTGTCGATCTCGGAAGCGATATCTTCCATGAATTCCCGGTACAGCTCCGCCGGTGCATCCTCCTGCGCTAACAGGGAATCCGCCAGAACCTTGATGGAGGTCATGGGAGTCTTCAACTCATGGGACACATTTGCCACGAATTCCTGCCTCGAATCATCCAATGTCTTCATTCGCTTCAACAGCTGGTTAAATGCATCTACGATATGTACCGTCTCCACGTAATCCGGCACGGAGATCGTCTCATCACTGAAGCCTTCCTTCACCGCATTGATGGCCTGCGTAACTCTGTTGAATGGCCTCGTCAGAGCTCTGGATAATATGATAGCCAGCGCCAGGATTGCCACAATCATGATCACTTCCAGTATATAGGCCTTGCGGTTCAGCACCTCTTTGGCATTTACGATACTGTCATTGGAAATGCTGGTCAGCATGACACCGCGGATTGCATCCGGATTCCGCTTTCCGTTCTCGTCCGTGGTATTTGCCGTGGTGTCCATAATAGGGGTGGTCATCTCTATATAGCCGTGCTCCGGGTCATAATGGGAAATATTTTCTCCCTGAAAACACTTGATGACCTCTTCGGAAATGATCGTCTTTCCCTCGCTGATGCCGTAGGTATCTTTCTCTACCTTGAAGTTCTTGTTAATGATCATAACGCGGCCTTCGTACAGATTGGACAGCATCTCCAGTTCCGCATTGATGACTTCTCTGGAATTGCCGGTATCCTCTCTGACGCCATGGCTGCTCAGATAATTATTGCTGACCAGATGGTTGGCCAGGATCATCAATTGATTCTGTACCACCGTGATCCGCCGTTCCACCGACAAATCCTCATAGTTGCTCACAATACCGTGGCGCATGGCAATACAGGGCACCAGACCGCTCACCAGTATCAAAAGGAAGATCCTCACCTGCAGACTTCGAAGCGCGATCATGTTCTCCAGCTTTTCCCATATAGTTGCAAAACGTTCTTTATTCCATTTTTTCACAGTATAAAAACCTCAGTTTTGAGTCTCACTTATTATTAAAGTAGTACCCAACGCCCCATTTCGTATGCACATATCTGGGCTCGCTGGGATTCGCCTCGATCTTCTCACGCAGTCTCCGGATATGGACATCCACCGTGCGCACATCTCCGGGGTAGTCCGTACCCCATACCAGCTTCAACAGATTCTCCCTGCTGTACACCTTGTCGGGATTCAGCATCAGAAGTTCCAGCACTTCGAATTCCTTGGCCGTCAGTCCGATCTCCCGCCCCTGAATATAGGCTCTTCTGCCATCACGATCCAGCTTCATGTCGCCGCTTTCCAGAATACCGGAATTTTCCGTCGTTCCCTTCTTCGGCTCCATACGGCGGAAAATGGCTTTGATCCTGGCCTTCACTTCCAGGATGTTAAAGGGCTTCGTTATGTAATCGTCCGCGCCGTATTCCAGCCCCAAGATTTTATCCATATCATCGCCTTTGGCAGTCAGCATGATCACCGGCACATTGGAAAATTCACGGATCTGCTGGCAGACCTCAAATCCGGTCAGCTTCGGCAACATGACATCCAGCAATATGATGTCATATTCCTTGTTATGCGCCATCTGTAATGCTTCCTCACCGTCATAGGCACAATCCACTTCCATATTGTCCTGTTCCAGGCTGAAACGGATTCCTTTCACGATCAGCTTTTCATCATCCACTACCAGCACTTTCCTGCCTGCCATCTTCCTTAACCTCTCTGTCCCTTACTTTTCTCTTCACGATCCCGGCATAAGCCTTTATTGTACCGTTATCTTATCACACAATTTGTCGTACGCATTCTGTTTGATCCCGGATACCTTCATAATGTCTTCCTTCGTCTGAAAAGCTCCGTTCTTCTCCCGGTAACGCACAATATCCGCAGCCCGGGACGTTCCGATTCCCGGCAGCGCACATAATTCCTCCGCGGATGCCGTATTAATATTCACAAGACCTTCTTCCGCCGCCTTCACAACAGCCTCCAGTGCCCCCGCTTCCTCTGCTGTTGGAAAATACAGCTTCTGGCCATCCGTCACCGTCTCCGCCAGATTCACATAAAAAAGATCCGCCTCCGCGGTCATGCCTCCTGCCAGCCGCAGGGCTTCCTCCGCTCTGCTGCCCTCCGGCACCTCCACAACGCCGGGATCCCGCACTGCACCGCAGACATAGACATACACCATGTGAGGATCGTCCTCTGTCGTCTCCGGCAGCATCGTCGTACCGGGAGTGATCTCCGCGTCCTGTTCTGCATTTTCCAGTGTGGTCAGTTCCGTTGCCACATCTTCCCCGGAGGGGATCAGCACCATGGCCTCATCCTTTCCGGCGCAGCCGGCCAGAAACATGACCAGACAGAAAAACATTCCGATTTGACCCGCGTATTTTCTTTTTAAAAAAGTTGTTAAAAACATCATAGTCCCCTTTCCATTTCTCTGATTTCGCCACAAAATTTCAGGGGATTGCCTCTCTATGCTGTTAACTTTCATTGTACTGGAATCACGCGGAATTTACAAGCCGTTTTCGCATTTGTGATAACTATTGTGATAACTATTCAGAGCCCCGTTCGCGAAATTGTCTCTATGGAGGATCGTCCGAAATCATTTCCACTTGAAAATCACGATTCCCGCAATCGCCACCGCCATGCCGATAGCTTTCCGCCACTCCCAGGACTGCTTCTCCACACCGAACCATCCAAACAACTCGATAATATAGGCTACCGCCAACTGGGCGATGACAATGAGCATTACCGCCTTAGCCGGTCCCAGGGCATCCATGCTGCGGATCACAGTGTAAGTGATAAAGGCACCGATAGCTCCGCCCAGAAGCATATATTTCGGCTCCACCTGCATTATCCTCAGAAAGGAGGTCCGCTCTGTACACAGCCATGCTCCCAGACATACCAGCAGTGCCGTGAACTGCACAAATGCACTGGCAGTCCAGATGCCGGTGGATTTCGTCACCTGGGTATTGAACACTCCCTGAATGCTCATCAGTGTTCCGGACAATAAAGCAATCAAAAAACCGATCATAGGATTCTACCACCTTTTCTTTTTAGTAGTAGTCTATCCTGTGACCGGTCCGTTCATTCATATTTTATTGCAGTGGTTCTAGTTCTCTGTGATTCCCACCTGCTGTTCTATCGTAGCAGCCAGCTGCTCCACCAGTGTGGTCACATCCGCACCGTTCCATACCTTGGAAAACAGCACTTCCAGCTGCATCCAGAAATTCCCGGTCTCCAGCATCTTCGGCAGGGACACACTGTCCGCATACTCATCCGCGAAGATCATAAGCGCTCCGTTGTCCGCATTCTCCGCAGCATGAAGGCTTGCGGGCATTTTGCCGGACCGCTCGTACAGCCCGTCCGCATAGCCTTCTGCGAGATAGGCTGCAAAACAATCCGCCAGTTCTTTGTGCTCTGAATAACCATTGATGACCGCTGCTCCCGTAACAGACAAAGATCTGCTCTGCAGTTCGTCACTGGCATCCGGCATCCGGGCAATTCCGTAGTTGAACGCCAGACTTCCGTCCGCCCTGGCCTCTTCCAGACGTTTCACCACATCCGTGGTTCCGATGGTAAACATGGTCTTGCCATCAATAAAGTCCTGGATCACGGAATCATAGGTCACTGTATCGGACTCGATGAAGAAGAACTGGTTCAGTGCCTTGTATACCTCCAGACACTGTATAGTCTCAGGGTTGTTGATATCAATATCATTTCTGTCATCCCCGGGATCGCCACCCACGATCATGTAGTTCCCCACGATCCAGTAGTTGTAGAAAATGTTGTTCACATCCCATTTCATGACACCTTCCACACCTTCCGGTGCATCGAAGGTATCCGCGATGTTCAGCAGATCATCCACCGTGGAGGGAAGTGCCTCTGCAAAATACTGCTCCGCCAGCGCATTTACCGCTGCCTCGTCCGCGGTGGTCTGCTCCGTGTTCCGGTCTTCCGGAAGGGAATCCTCCTCGATGATCTCTTCTCCTTCCCCTATGGGTTCCTCATTATCACTGCCACCCGTCAGTTCTTTTTCCGCCTGCTGGACCGCCCATGTCCGTAGATAATCCTCATTGTATACTAGCGCGCTGGTATCAAAATAGACCGGGTAGCCGATCAGCTTGTGATCATAGGTTACCGCAGACAACGCTGCCTGGGAAAAATGCTCCGCATTGCAGATTCCAACCGTATCCGGTACCTGCACTGCCAGTCCGGCCAGATACGCTTTTTCCAGGGAATCACTGCTTAGCAGATACACATCCGGAATCTGATTGGAATGCAGGGTCTCCTGATTAACAGCCTCCAGATATTCACTGTCCGAAGTAAGCACCGGAATCACACGAACCCCTTTATTCTGCTCTCCGAAGGACACTGCCGCTGCATTCACATATCCGGACAAAGCTTCATCGGAATACCAGCAGTAGATGGTCTCCTTTGCACGAAACAGCTGCAGGCCGCTGCTCTCTGCCGTCCGGCTCATCTCCTGCGTACTTCCGTAAACAGCTGCAGCAGCCATGGCGATCACAGCTGCTGTAGCAATAATTCTTTTTTTCAAAAACATATTAAACTAAACCTCTTATTCGATACAGGTGTCCAAAACAGCAATCATTTCGTCCACATTTTCTCTGGTGATCACGAGAGGCGGTACAAAACGGATAATATCCGCACCGGCATTGATCAGGATTAATCCCTTCTCCAATGCTCTGTTAATGATGTCTCCTACCGGATGGTCAAATACCAGTCCCTGCATCAGTCCCACACCACGGCGTTCCCTGATACAGTCGTACTTGTCTGCCAGTTCATTCAGGCGCTGTTCCAGATAGGGTGCTACCTCTCTCACATGTTCTATTATATGGTCCTCTTCGAATAAATCAAGCACTTTTTCCACAGCCGCGCAGGCTAAGGGATTGCCACCGTATGTGGTTCCGTGGTCTCCGGCCGTCAGGGAATGTTGTGCCACCTTCTCCGTCATCATAAATGCACCTACCGGCACGCCGCAGCCCAGTGCTTTGGCAGAAGTCATGATATCCGGCTTTACACCGTAACGCTGCCATGCATACATATAACCGGTACGTCCCATACCACACTGGATTTCATCTAAGATCAACAGGATATCCCGCTCATCGCACAGATCCCGCACCTGTTTCAAAAATTCTTCGGTGGCAGGACGCAGTCCGCCTTCGCCCTGTACGGTTTCCATGATAATGGCACAGGTTTTATCCGTCACCTGATCCAACACGCTCTGGAAATCGTTCAGCTCCGCAAATTTAATGTGGCCGATCATGGGTTCAAACGGCTCACGATACTTGGGGTTGCCCGTTACCGACAAAGCCCCCATGGTTCTGCCATGGAAGGAATGATTCATGGCAATGATCTCATGGTCGGTACAGCCATCCTTCAGATAGGCATATTTTCTGGCTGCCTTGATGGCACCTTCCACCGCTTCCGCACCGGAATTGGTGAAAAAGACACGATCCATGCCGGATACCTTTTTGATCTTGCGTGCCGCTTCGATGGCGGGCACATTGTAATAATAATTGGAAGTATGGATCACCTTGTCGATCTGTGCCTTCAGTGCATCGTTATAGGACTTGTTCTGATAGCCCAGCGCAAAGACAGCGATTCCCGCTACAAAGTCCAGATATCTTTTTCCATCGGTATCATACAGATGCACACCCTCGCCCTTGTCTAAAACAATCTGATACCGGTTATAGGTGTGCAGCAGATCCTCTTCCGCTTCTGCAATATATTCTTTCATGGTGTCGCTCATTTTATTTTTCCTCCTCATCGGATACGATCGCGGTTCCGATACCCTGATTGGTGAAGATCTCCAGCAACAGACAATGTGCCAGACGTCCGTCCAGAATATGTACACGGTTTACTCCGTTACGGATCGCGGAAGTACAGTTGTTCAGCTTCGGCAGCATGCCGCCGCCGATATAACCGTCGTGGATCAGGCTCTCTGCCTCGGAGGCTGTCAGTCTGGAAATAAAGGTGGACTTGTCGTTGATGTCCTTGTACAATCCCTCAATATCTGTCAGGAATGCCAGTTTCTCCGCATGTACTGCCTTCGCAATAGCGCAGGCAGCATCATCTGCATTGATATTGTAAGTGTGATAATCCTTGTCCAGTCCGATGGGCGCGATGATAGGCAGATAATCTTTCTCCAGCATATCGAAGAGGATATCGGGATTCACGCCGGTGATTTCTCCTACATAACCGATGTCCTGACCGTCGGAATATTTCTTCTCTACCTGCAGCAGTCCGCCGTCCTTGCCGCTGACGCCCACTGCCTTGACTCCCAGTTCTTCCACCATGGTCACAAGGCTCTTATTCACCTTGTTCAGTACCATTTCCGCGATCTCCATGGTCTCCTCATCAGTGACACGCAGGCCGTTGACGAACTTCGCTTCTTTGCCGACCTTGCCGACCCAGCGGCTGATCTCCTTGCCGCCGCCGTGAACGATGATGGGCTTGAAACCTACCAGCTTCAACAGTGTTACGTCCTTAATGACGTTTTTCTGCAGTTCTTCGTTGCTCATGGCGCTGCCGCCGTATTTTACCACGATGATCTTACGGTTGAATTTCTGTATGTAAGGAAGCGCCTCGATCAGCACTTCAGCTTTTTTCATTACCTGTTCCATATCTTTTTCCATTTTATCCTCATTTCCGCAGATGCAGGGATCCGCCTGTCATTTTTCTTCCGATACTGTTTTAGGAACGATAGTCCGCATTGATCTTCACATAGTCATAACTTAAGTCACAGCCCCATGCGGCAGCCTCTGCTTCACCCATGTGCATATCCACCAGTGCGGTGACTTCCGGATCGGAGAGGATCTTCGTTGCCTCTTCCTCGCTGTAATCGCAGGCCACACCGTTACCGAAAATATGGATTTTGCCACTCTTGCTCTCAAAATACAGATCTACATTCTCCGGATCGAATCTGGCTCCGGAATAGCCCAGTGCGCAGAGGATACGTCCCCAGTTGGCGTCATGTCCGAAGATGGCTGCCTTGGTCAGGGAAGAACAGATCACGGATTTTGCCAGAGTTCTGGCATCTTCCTTGCTGGCAGCATGGATCACTTTGGTTTCGAAGAGTGCGGTTGCACCTTCGCCGTCTCCTGCCATTTTCTTTGCCAGAAAAGTGGTGATCTCGTGCAGTGCCTTACAGAAGTTGTCGTAATCTTCTCCCTCTGCGGTGATTTCCTCGTTACCTGCCATGCCGTTGGCCAGTACTAACAGGGTATCGTTGGTGGAAGTATCACCGTCCACGGAGATCATGTTGAAGGAATCCACTACGTCTGCGCTGACGCACTTCTGCAGCATTTCTTTGGAGATTTTCACATCGGTGGTCACAAAGCCCAACATGGTACACATATTCGGATGGATCATGCCGGAGCCTTTACACATACCTCCAAGAGTCACGGTCTTGCCGCCGATCTCGGTCTCGATGGCGATCTCCTTGGAAATGGTGTCGGTGGTCATGATGGCGTGGGCTGCATCGGAACCTGCCTCCAGGGTATCTGCCTTAGCTGCTGCCAGTTTCTCAATGCCTGCCTTGATCCGGTCTACGGGAATCTGCATGCCGATAACACCGGTGGATGCCACCAGTACCGCATCCGCAGGCACGCCCAGCAGTTCTCCGGCACATTTTGCCTCTGCCTCACAGCAGTCCAGTCCCTGTCTGCCGGTGCAGGCATTGGCGATTCCGGAATTGACTACCACTGCCTGTGCAAATGCGGAATGCTCCACGATCTGCTTATCCCACAGCACGGGAGCCGCCTTTACCACGTTGGAGGTAAAAGTACCTGCCACGGTGCAGGGTGCCTTACTTACGATCAGTGCCATATCCTTACGATTCTGATATTTAATGGCAGCCTCCACACCTGCTGCCTCAAAGCCTTTTGCTGCGGTCACACCGCCCTGGATCTGTTTCATATTGGAATACTCTCCTTTCGCTTCCGTCTCTATTTGTTAAACGCCGTGATGTTCTCTTCATTCAGGGTAAAGTCATAATAGTTCAGATCTTCCCGCTTCGTCCAGCCAATGCATTTCCAGAAAGCGTTACCGATGTCATTCTGGGTAAAAGCGATCAGGCTGACCTTGTTGATATGCTCTTCTTTCAGGGCATTCATGCAGTGAACCACCATGGCCTTGCCGATACCAAGGCGTCTGTAGTCTTCTCGCACGCACACATGATACAGACAGCCTCGTCGTCCGTCATGACCGCAGAGGATACCGCCTACTACGGATCCGTCCTCCCCGATGGCTACCACACTGGTGCCGGGATTTCTGTTGATAAAACGTTCCACACCCTCTCTGGAATCATCAATGCTGCGGATGCCGAAGCCGTGAATGGTCATCCAGAGGTCATGCAGACCGTCATAATCTTCTATGGTCATGGGTTTGATCGTAAACTGTTTACTCATGTATGTATCTAATCCTTTCTGATCCTTTTTCCGTATCTGCTTTAAGGGAAGCAGGGAACCAGTTCCAGGCCTTCGCTCTCGGGAAGTCCGAACAACAGGTTCATGTTCTGTACCGCCTGTCCTGCGGCACCCTTTACGAGATTGTCCAGTGCACCCATCATAATGATACGGCCGGTACGCTCATCAATGACGAAGTTGATGTCCACGTAGTTGCTGCCTTCCACCCACTTGGTCTCGGGGCAGCTGCCCTTATCCAGTACACGGACGAATTTCTCATGGGCATAATATTTATCGTAGACAGCCTTCACTTCTTCATAGGTAGGAAGTGTGCCGTCCGGTTTTCTCTTCAGTGTGGCATACTCGGTTGCCAGAATTCCACGATTCATAGGTACGAGGTGCGGGGTGAAATTAATGGTCACCTGACAGTTGCCCGCATAGCCTAACTGCTCCTCAATCTCCGGAGTATGTCTGTGGCTTGCCACGCCGTAAGCTTTCATATTCTCATTCACTTCGCAGAACAGATTGGGCACCTTGGCGCCTCGTCCCGCACCGGAGGTTCCGGACTTGGCATCCACGATCAGGGTGTTCACATCAATCATGCCTTCTTTTACCATGGGATATGCCGTCAGGATGGAACAGGTGGTGTAGCAGCCGGGGTTGGCTACCAGTCTGGTCTTCTCCGTGATCTTGTCTCGGTTGATTTCGCAGAGTCCGTATACAGCTTCTTCGATAAACTGGGGAGACTTATGCTCGATGCCGTACCATTTTTCATAGGTGGCCACATCCTTGATACGGTAGTCTGCGGACAGATCCACGATCTTCACCTGAGAAAGAATCTCCTCGGTCAACAGGCCTGCCAGGAATCCCTGTGGGGTTGCGGTAAAGATCACATCTACCTGTTTCGCCAGTTCTTCCAGATTGTCATCCTTGCAGATGTCCTCCACCAGTTCAAACATGTTCTGGTATACCTGATAATACTTCTTATCTATATAGCTTCGGGAACCGTACCATACGATTCTGGCATCCTTGTGGTTTAACAGGATCCTTACCAGTTCTCCTCCGGCATAACCGGTCGCTCCGATGATTCCTACTCTGATCATTTTTCTACCTCTCCTGCTTACGCTTTTCCGCATTTCTGTCGTTCTTCCGTCCCCTCCGCCGCCTGTTCTTCTCTGAAAAAACAGCATCTGACAGCGGTTGCAAGACTCTGAATAGTTCCATGATACCACTTTTTGTCTAAATGTCTACTACTTTTTTTATTTTTATGCACGTTTTTTGGATTGATATGTATATTTATGCATATATTCATAGTATTTTTATGGTTTTATGCAGTATAGCGGAATAATATTCATTCTGTCTTCCGCGTACTTTTCTTTCCTATAGAAATCTGTTACAATAACTATGCTGCGTTTATGCCTGCAGCGTATCTATTTTGCAGCTCTTCAAGCTCTGTTTTTGCAGATCTGGAGAGCAGAAACGAGGAAATTATGGCTTTTGACGGCGTTACCATTGCCTGTGTAATATCGGAATTAAAAAAAGAACTGATCGGCGGACGATTATACAAGATCGCCCAGCCGGAAAATGATGAACTGCTGCTGACCATCAAGCAGCCCACCGGGCAGAAACGGCTGCTTCTGTCCGCCAGTGCTTCCCTGCCCCTGATCTATCTGACGGAAAGCAACAAGCCCAGTCCCATGACTGCTCCCAATTTCTGTATGCTGCTGCGCAAGCACCTGCAGAACGGCCGTATTGTAAACATTTCCCAGCCGGGGTTAGAGCGGATCGTGCATATTGACATCGAACATCTGGACGAAATGGGGGATCTGCGTCACAAGACGCTGGTCATGGAACTGATGGGCAAGCACAGTAACCTGATCTTCTGCAATGATGACAATACCATCATCGACAGTATCAAACGGGTATCCGCCGCAGTCAGCAGTGTCCGGGAAGTCCTGCCCGGCAGGCCCTATTTCATCGCCCACACCCAGGATAAGCTGGATGCCCTGACCTGCGAAGAGACTGCTTTCCGGGAAGCCCTTGCTGCCAAACCCCAGCCGGTCTTCAAGGCCATCTATGGAAGCTTTGCTGGTATCTCTCCGGTACTGGCGCAGGAACTGTGCCATGAGGCAGGCATCGACGGGGAACGCCCCACCGCTGCGCTGGCAGCGGAGAATTACCACGCCCTGTACGAAGTTTTTTCCAGAATGGTTACTTCCATTAAGGAAGAAACTTTCTCTCCCTGCATTGCCTACAGCGGCACCCGCCCCGTAGAATACGCGGCGGTTCCCCTGACCATGTATAGCACCGGAGCGGATCATTTAGAATCTTACGCTTCCATGTCCGCCCTGTTAGAACATTTCTATGCGGAGAAAAATACCCTGACGAGGATCCGGCAGAAGTCCTCCGACCTGCGCCGGATCGTACAGACGGCCCTGGAACGTGACATCAAAAAATACGATTTGCAGCTGACCCAGATGAAGGATACGGAGAAACGGGAAAAATACCGGATCTACGGAGAATTGTTGAATACCTACGGTTACAGTGCCAAGCCCGGTGACAAGTCCCTTACGGCGGTAAATTATTATACGAACGAGCCGGTGACAATCCCACTGGATCCCACCCTCTCCGCCACGGAAAATGCGAAGAAATATTTTGACAAATACGGGAAGTTAAAGCGTACTTACGAGGCACTTTCCGAACTGACCACCCGGGTAAAGGAAGAGATTGACCATTTAGAGACCATCAGCACAGCTCTGGATATTGCCCTGAAGGAAGAAGATCTGGTGGAGATCAAGGAGGAACTGACCCAGAGCGGCTACATCCGCAGAAAGGGCGGCACCAAAAAGGCGAAGATCACCAGCAGGCCCTTTCATTATCTGAGCAGTGACGGCTTCCATATTTATGTAGGAAAAAATAATTTCCAGAACGACGAACTGACCTTCAAGTTTGCCACCGGAAACGACTGGTGGTTCCATGCCAAGGGCATTCCCGGCTCCCATGTGGTGGTAAAGACCGAAGGGAAGGAACTGCCGGACCGGACTTTTGAAGAAGCTGGTCGTCTGGCGGCCTACTATTCCAAGGGCCGGGAGCAGGAAAAAGTGGAGATTGATTACGTCCAGAAGAAACAGGTCAAAAAGCCCGCCGGTGCCAAACCGGGCTTCGTTGTCTATTATACGAACTACTCCCTGATGATCGACAGCGATATTTCCGGCATTGAAAAGATCAGCGACTGATCGTCCGGGATTCCGGCACCGGATACCGCCTGTAGCCTCTCTATGCAACAGCCAGCGAATTTTATGCATAAATATACTGCATAATTCTTTCTTTATGCATTTATGTGCATATTTCAATTTGTTTTATTCATATTTTTGATTTATTTATGCAACTTTTCTGCTTGCTTTTGCGATAATAATGTTGTATAGTAATTGTCAGAGCGTAACACACGATCCTAACTGTTCCCCTCTGCCGGAAGCACCGTTTCCGGACGCGGGACAGCTACATACAAATCACAAACGGAGGATTTTATCATGAAGGAAAAAGTAGTTTTGGCTTATTCCGGCGGTCTGGATACTACCGCTATCATTCCCTGGCTGAAGGAGAATTTTGACTATGAAGTTATCTGTGTCTGCGTCAACTGCGGACAGGCAGAGGAGTTGGACGGTCTGGAAGAGAGAGCAAAGGCCTGCGGTGCTTCCAAACTGTATATTGAAGACGTTATCGATGAATTCTGTGATGATTATATCGTTCCCTGTGTACAGGCCCATGCCGTATACGAGAATAAGTATCTGTTAGGTACTTCCATGGCAAGACCCCTGATTGCCAAGAAGCTGGTAGAAATTGCCAGAAAAGAAGGCGCTGTAGCCATCTGCCACGGTGCTACCGGTAAGGGTAACGACCAGATCCGTTTTGAGCTGGGTATCAAGGCTCTGGCTCCTGATATCAAGATTATTGCTCCCTGGAGAAGCGACAAGTGGAACATGGATTCCCGTGAATCCGAGATCGAATACTGCAAGGCTCATGGCATTCATCTTCCTTTCTCCACCGATTCTTCCTACAGCCGTGACCGTAACATCTGGCACATCAGCCACGAAGGCCTGGAACTGGAAGATCCCGGTAATGAGCCTAACTACGAACATCTGCTGGTACTTGGTGTAACTCCCGAGAAGGCTCCCGATGAGGGCGAATATGTGACCATGACTTTTGAAAAGGGTGTTCCCACTTCCGTGAACGGTCAGAAGATGAAGGTGTCCGATATCATCCGTACCCTGAACAGGCTGGGCGGCAAGCATGGTATCGGTATCGTGGATATCGTAGAGAACCGTGTCGTTGGCATGAAGTCCCGTGGTGTCTATGAGACTCCCGGTGGTACCATTCTGATGGAAGCACACCAGCAGTTGGAAGAGCTGATCCTGGATCGCGATACCTATGCATTTGAGAAGGAAATGGGTGCGAAGTTCGCAAGTCTGGTATACGAAGGCAAATGGTTCACTCCTCTTCGTGAAGCAGAGCAGGCCTTCATCGAGAAAACTCAGGAATATGTAACCGGTGAAGTAAAATTCAAGCTCTACAAGGGTAACATCATCAAGGCCGGAACCACTTCTCCTTACTCTCTGTACAACGAGAATCTGGCTTCCTTCACCACCGGCGACCTGTATGACCATCACGATGCCGAAGGCTTCATCAACCTGTTCGGCCTGTCCCTGAAGGTTCGTGCCATGAAGTTACAGGAGAACGAGAAGAAGCTTGGTAACTAAGATTTGAAATAATGAGGTGTCTATGATAACTGCACAGACTATACTTACTGTGGTGATCCTGTATCTGGTGATCCTCAATGTTATAGGATATGTCATCATGGGCGTCGATAAAAAAAGAGCCATCCGGGGTGCCTGGCGCATCTCGGAGGCTTCTCTTTTTTTCACGGCGCTTCTGGGCGGCAGTCTGGGATGTATTCTGGGCATGCAGCACTTCCGCCACAAGACGAAGCACTGGTATTTCAAGTACGGAATGCCGGCGATCCTGGTGGGACAGATACTGCTTTTTGCCCTTTTATTCAGGTAGGAAATATGCTATACTTTTTTATATGAAAGAAAGTTCGGGAGGTGTCGATATGCATATAGCAGTGTGTGATGATAATGTGGCCGACAGAAAACAGTTAGAGCGCTTATTGAAAAGAGAATCCGACAAAAGAGCGGCATCTACGGGTATCATTTATACCGATTCTTTTGGCAATTCCAATTCCCTGCTGGCCAATCCCATGCAGTACGATGCCTTCTATATCGATATGTGCCTGACGGAAGGGACGACCGGTACGGACGTGGTAAACGCCCTCACCGCCCAGGGTGTCAACGCCCCCATCGTATTATGCTGTTCCAGGATCAATTACAGAGAGCAGTCCTATCCGGAGAATGTCATCTTCCTGGACAAGCCCATCAAGGTAGCGGAACTGGCACAAAGTATCGACCATGCCCTGGAGATCATGGCGAAAGCGGTTCCCCTCATCGAACTCCGCGAGGATGAAGACACCATCTATGTAACCGAACCGGACATCCTCTACGCCGAAGAAGAAGGCCGGAATGTCATCGTCACCCTGAAGGACGGCCGCACCGTAAAAGTAGCCACCACCGCCATCAATCTGTTCTCCCAGATAGAGAATCACCCCACCTTCTTTGCTCCCAACGTCAAGACGATCCTTAACGGCAGATATATGGAGAAGCTGGGTTTCCGCAAAGTCATCATGTGCGACGGCAAAAAATTCGCTCTGCACAGAGACTGCGTTGCTTACGCGAAACAACTGCTGGCGGACTATCATGCGTAAAAAAAGACCCCACTCTCTCGAATGAAGTCTTAGAAAATTTGAACTCGAACTTCTCAGAAAATCACCCGTATCGTCGTTCCTTTTCCGGGTTCGCTTTCCAGCTGGAGTTCGGCGTGACTCTTGGCGATGATGTGTTTTACGATGGCCAGTCCTAAGCCGGTGCCACCGGTGGATTTGGAGCGGCTCTTGTCCACGCGGTAGAAGCGTTCGAAGATCCTCTCCTGATGTTCCCTGGAAATGCCGATACCGGTGTCTTTTACTACCAGATTGGTATGTCCCTCTCTGGAATAGGTCTGCACATCCACACTTCCGCCCGGATTGTTGTACCGGATAGCATTATCACACAGATTATATAACAGTTCTTCCATCATCTGCCTGTTGGCTGTCACATAGCATTCCGTACCGCTCAGTGCTATGGTCACATTGTGCTTCTCTGCACTCATTTTCAGCATTTCCACACAGTTCCCCGCCATCTCATGGAGATTCAGAAGCTCCGTATCCGCTTCCTCTTCCGTTCCGTCCAGTTCCGACAGACGGATAATATCATTGATCAGAGTCAGCAGACGGTTGGCACTGTTGTGGATTCCATGGGCGAAACGCACCGTATCCTGCTCCGAAGCCATGCCCGTTTCGATCAGCTCTGCATAACCGGAAATGGATGTTAACGGTGTCTTCAGTTCATGGGACACATTGGCACTGAATTCCTGCCGCATTCTGGCATTCTTCATAATGTCCTCATGCTGTTTGCGTATCATGGCCATAAAGGGTGTCAGTTCCTCGTAGGTCTGCATTTCTGTACATTCCCCGATATTCTCTGCCAGCTTCTCGATGGGTGCCACCAGCTTCGTGGTCAGCACTCTGGCTGCCACCATGCACAGCACCATCAGCAGGATAAAGATTCCTACCATCATGGGCAGAGCCTGACTGAAAATACTGTAGATGCTTCTGGCATCCTTGGACAGACGTAAAACACTGCCATCCACCAGACGAACCGCATAATAAAAGGTGGACCGGGAAAGGGTCTCGGAATTACGCACCGCTTCTCCCTCTCCATCCCGCATGGCCTCCTGAATCTCCGGACGGGAAGAATGATTCCCCATAGCCACGGAATCTGCCTCATTATCATATAATACCTGTCCGTCACTGCCGATCAGCGTCAGCCGCAGATCCGATTCCACCGGCACACCGCTTTGCTCGATCTCCTCCACCGAAGAACAGCTTTTTAACAGGGAACCATAGCTTTTCAGATCCTCCAGCACCTGCTTACGGAACAGATCATAATACACCACCGTGATCAGCACCATGGTAAGCAGTATCGTCACTGTAGCAATGAGAATCATCATTTTGTTAATCTTTTTCTTCATCTATGTTACGCTTTCTCACCATTCATAATGTATCCCACATTACGCACGGTCTTGATCAGACTGCCCTCTTCCTTCAGCTTCTGCCGCAGCGTCTTGATATGCATGTCTAATGTCCTGGATTCTCCTTCAAAATCAATTCCCCATACCCGGTCCAGTATCAGCTCTCTCGTCGTCACGATTCCGGCATTCGTCATCAGAAGCTTTAGCAGCTCATATTCCTTGTAAGTCAGTTCCACCGGTTCCTTACCCACCGTGACGGAATGCTTTTCCCTGTCCAGAATGATATTTCCCAATTTCAGAACCTTATCCTTCTCCTGACTCTTCTGGCTTCTCCTAAGCATCGCCTTTACCCGGGAGATCAGTTCCATGACACCGAAGGGCTTTGTGATATAATCGTCTGCCCCCAGATCCAGTCCTTTGACCTTATCGATCTCCGTGGTCTTCGCCGTGACCATGATCACTGGCACCAGTACCGTATCTTGTCTGGTACGCAGCTTTTTCACGATGCTCAGACCATCCTCATCCGGCAGCATGATGTCCAATAAAATCAGATCCGGTGTAGTCTCATTCAGTGCCGCATAGAAATCCGTGGCGGAATCAAACCCTTTTACCTCATAGCCCACATTGGCCAGTGCAAAGGTCTCAATCTCCTGAATATTTTTATCATCCTCTACTACATAGATCAATGCCATTTCACAGTACTCCTCTCTGACTGTGCTTTCTCTTACTAACTATACCGCTGTAAGTCCTTACTCCGCAAGTGCTTTCGCATTCTTTTCCGCAAGACGTTCCTGCTTTGCAGGCGGTAACTGGTATTTTTCACGACATGCCATCACCTTCCCCTGGAAATCAATATTATCTTCCTGACGCAGTTCATCCAGATAAGCATGGGTATCGAATTCATCCTCGTTCACCTGTACCAGGCAGACCGCAATATTGGAACAATGGTCACTGACACGTTCAAAATTCGTAATAACATCGGATAAAATGAAGCCCAGTTCAATGGTACATTTTCCCTTGCGGAGTCTTCGCACATGCCGCTGCTTCACATCCAGACTTAATCCATCGATGACTTCCTCCAGAGGTTCCACCTGTCTTGCCAGCTTCAAATCTCCGTTAATAAAACTGTTCATGGTAATATCCAGAATATCATGCACGGCTCTCTCGAATACCTTCAATTCCTCTTGTGCCTTTTCGGAGAATACCAGCTGCTTGTCATGCATTTCCTGTGCAGCTTCCTTGATATTGCGGGCATGATCGGAAATTCTCTCAAAATCACCGATACAGTGCAGGATCGTATTTAAAGTTTCACTATCCTTATTGGAAAGCCGTTTGGAACTTAACTTCACCAAATAGGTTCCCAGTTCATCCTCAAACCGGTCCACATCGGTCTCCATCTGTGCCACCTGCTCCGCCTTCGCCTCATCAAAGTTCTGCAGCAGTTCCATGGCCAGATTCATAGCCTCTCTGGACTTATCCGCCATCACAGAAGCCACCTGTCTGCTCTGCTCTACCGCATAGGCAGGCTTCTCCAGAAAACGTACATCCAGTAAGCTTAAAGTCTTCTCTGTCTCAGACATTTCCTTCACATCCTCATGGGTTGGAAGTGTCAGGCAGGCCAGCTTCACCAGGCCGTTGGAGAAGGGAAGCAGTACTGCTGTCGCCGCAATATTGAAGCAGCTATGAACCACTGCAATACCAAAAGGTGTTGCCACTTCTCCCAGAAAAGCAAAAGGATGAATGGCATTGACGGTATAAAATACACCCAGGAACAGGATTGTTCCGATAATATTAAAATACAGATGGATCAGAGCCGCACGTTTTGCATTGCGGGAAGCACCGATACCGGAGATCATGGCAGTTACACAGGTACCGATATTCTGTCCCATGATAATAGGAACTGCCGCACCGAAGCTGATGGCACCGGTCATACACAGCGCCTGTAAAATACCTACCGATGCGGAGGAAGACTGGATCACTGCCGTCAGGATCATTCCTGCCAGTACGCCGAAGACCGGATTCTGGAATTTGATCAGAAGATTGGTGAATTCCGGTACATTTGCAAGCGGTGATACTGCTGCACTCATGTTGTCCATACCGAACATCAGAATGGCAAATCCCACCAGAATGGCTGCCGCATTTTTCAATTTGTCCTTATGGGAAAATAGTAAAATACCCACGCCCACGATCGCTAGGATCGGTGAAAAGGAACTGGGCTTGAGCATACGGATCCAGAAAGCATCGCTCTCAATGCCTGTCAGACTTAAGATCCAGGAGGTCACCGTGGTACCGATGTTGGCACCCATGATGATACCTACCGCCTGTTTCAGATTCATAATACCGGAATTGACAAAGCCGACTACCATAACGGTGGTGGCGGAGGAGGACTGGATCACACCGGTGACCACCGCACCCATAAGTACTGCCTTCAACGGATTGTTGGTCAGTTTCTCCAGAATCCGCTCTAATCGTCCGCCGGATGCCCGGGACAATCCGTCACCCAACAGGTTCATTCCATACAGGAACAGTGCAAGTCCTCCTACCATCTTCAGTAAATCAAAAAAGTCCATACTCTAATCCTCTCATTTTACATACTACTTTACATTCTCGGTTTCTATCTACACTTTATCTTGCTTATGTAAAATGCAATATCTTCGAATGTAAAATTTATGTAAAATTGCAACGATACAAGCTTCCATGGGCAAAAGTAAAGCCTCGCAGAAGCGGTTTTGCGAATTGGGGCTTAGCATAGTTGCCGGGATCGTCGAATGCTAATATAATTTCACCCCTTCCATGTCTCCGGTCATTCGGAAAATCGCCCACTCTGCAATATTTACCGCATGGTCGCCTATCTTTTCCAGATATTTCGCCATCATCAGGTAATCCACTACGCGGTCAGCATCCAGATTCTGTTCCCGGATGGCCTGCATCATCTCTTCCTTCATATCGTTGAAAAGATCGTCCACCACATCGTCATGCTCCACTACTTTTCTGGCATTTGCCTCGTCTCCCTCTACGAAGGATTCTACGGAATTATGGATCATCTCCCTGGCTTCCTCCATCATTTCCAGAAGCAGTTTTTCATAGGTTCCTTCCGCATTCATGTTTCCCATCCGCAGATACAGTTCCACCATATCCGCCACATGATCGCCGATCCGTTCAATGTCCGTTACAACCTTCAGTGCCGCACTGACCAGCCGCATATCTCTGGCCACCGGCTGCTGTCTGGTCAGCAGACTCAGACACATGGCTTCTATACTACGTTGCATATCCACCATGGTATGATCTGTATCCAACAGTGTCTTCAGAATGTCTTCCTTGTTCTCACGAATTCCATACACCATACGATCATAACTGATCTCCGCATGCTCTCCCATCTCGGATACTTTATTTTTCAAAGTCTCAAGATCCTGTTCAAATAATACTCTGGGTGACATCTCCCATTCCTCCTATCTTCTCATCCAAAATCATCCAAACCGTCCGGTGATGTAGTCTTCTGTCCGCTTATCCTGAGGTCTTGCAAAGATCTCGGAGGTTGCATTTTTCTCTATCACTTCTCCTACCAGGAAAAATGCGGTATCATCCGACACACGGGCAGCCTGCTGCATATTGTGGGTTACGATGACCACGGTATATTTTTTCTTCAAGGACTCCATCAGTTCCTCAATCTTTAATGTAGAAATGGGATCCAGTGCAGAAGTAGGCTCATCCATCAGCAGCACCTCCGGGGATACTGCCAGTGCTCTGGCAATACACAGTCTCTGCTGCTGTCCGCCGGACAGGCCCAGTGCGGATTTGTGCAGACGGTCCTTTACCTCTTCAAAGATAGCGGCCCCCAACAGAGAACGCTCCACGATCTCATCCAGTTCCTTTTTATTCCTGATGCCATGCAGCCTGGGACCATAGGCGATATTGTCATAGATAGACATGGGAAAAGGATTGGGCTGCTGGAATACCATGCCAACCTTTTTGCGGAGCAGTGTGGTATCCACCCGTTTATCGTAAATGTCCTCTCCGTCCAGAATTACTTTTCCTTCGACTCTGCAGCCGTCCACCAGATCGTTCATCCGGTTCAGACAACGCAGGAAAGTGGATTTACCACAGCCGCTGGGGCCGATAAATGCGGTAATGGCGTGATCTGCGATCTCCATATTTACATCTTTCAGTGCGTGGTTCTCTCCGTAATGGAGATTTAAGTTTTCCACGGATATTTTACTGTTAGCCATAAGGTTTTCTCCTTCTTTTGATTTCTCTTACTCTCGTCTCAGCTTGTTTGCCGCCAGCTTGGTCAGGAGGTTCAGGATCAATACGATGATGACCAGAACACAGCCGATACCGAAGGCATTGTCATACTGTCCCTTCTGCATCTGTAAATACAGTTCGATGGTCAGGGTTCCGCCGGATTCCATGGCCTTGTGGGCCAGCTTTGCCAGATTGTCCCCGAAGGCTCCGGTGAACTTCGGCAGCTTGTAGTCGCTTCCCGCGGTGAACAAAAGAGCGGCAGACTCTCCCACAATACGTCCCAGCGCCAGAATGATACCGGTGACGATACCGGGCATGGAGGACGGCAGCAAAATCGTACGGATCATATGCCATTTTGTGGATCCCATTCCCAGGGCTCCGGTACGATAGCTGTCCGGCACTGTCCGCAACGCTTCCTGCGTATTTCTTGTAATCAACGGCAGCACCATCAGTGTCAGGGTAAAGGAACCGGTGAGCAGGGAATAACCAAATCCCAAAGTCTCTCCGAAGAAGATCATGCCGAACAGGCCGAAAATGATAGAAGGAATACCGGACAGGGTCTCGGTGGTAAATTCAATGAGGGAGACCAGCTTGCCGGGCTT
>CAKRRD010000042.1 GCA_934394815.1 uncultured Acetatifactor sp.
GGTATTTTCCGCCTTTCCTGGCTTTCTATACCCTCTTAACCGCTGCGCTGTGGGTATTTTCCGCCTTTCCTGGCTTTCTATACCCTCTTAACCGCTGCGCTGTGGGTATTTCCCGCCTTTCCTGGCTTTCTGTACCCACTTAACCGCTGCGCTGTGGGTATTTTTCGCTTTTCCGGCTTTCTATACCCTCTTAACCGCTACGCTGTGGGTATTTTCCGCCTTTCCTGGCTTTCTATACCCTCTTAACCGTTGCGCTGTGGGTATTTTCCGCCTTTTCTGGCTTTCTGTACCCTCCTAGCCGCTGCTCCGTGGGTATTTCGGCCTTTTCGGCTCTCCATACCCCGTAATACTGAGATTTTGTGTATGTTGTTCTCTTACAATACACAGGATAGCATAGGAAAACGTTTTCCGCAACCCTTTCTTTGATTTTCCTCTATTTTTGTGCAAAATAGCTTAACAGATAATGTCCTTATAGTACATTTTCACGATACTGTGGGGCATGACCACCTGATGGCCTTCGCCACCGTTCATCAGCTGGTGCACTTCCTCCACGGCTCTGCTGGAAATGCTGTAGAAGTCCTGTCTTATGGTATTCATCTGCTTACCGACATATCCCATCAGGGTGATGCCGTCGAAACCACATACCGGACGGAAAATGTCCATATCGATCAGCGCATTCATGGCACCGATAGCCATCAGATCGGAAGCGCAGACGACCACATCTTTGTTTTTTGCATATTTCAGTGCCACATTCCGGGCCGTCAGCTCGCTGAAATCTCCCTGTCTCACCATCATGGTCAGATCCAGATCCTTCACCAGACGCTTCATTCCCTTCAATCTCTGGTCCGTGACGTAACCGTCCCTTCTGCCCGCAATATACAGCACCCGCTTACAGTTGTCATCCAGCACCGTCTTCTTCGCCACATCATACTGGGCCTGTTCCTGATCGATGCTGATGGATGTGGTTCTCGCATTGACAATAGGAGCATCTACCACCACACAGGCGAACTGCTTCTCCCGGATCAGCTTCTGCAGCACCTTGTCCTCCTTGGACATGCCGTAAATCACCACACCGGAGATACTCTGTGAGAGAAAAGAGCGGGTGATCTCCTCCGCCGTCATCCCCGCGATCATGGATGGGAAGATCGTCACGACCTCCACATTCAATTCCTTGGCCTTGTCCAGTGCTCCCACCAGATACTGCATGAAAATCTGGTCGATAGCCTGAGTCTGTCTGTTGGGATCCAACACCAGTGCGATTCTTCCGAACTGTTTGGAGGAAAGCGCCGCGGCAATGGAATTCGGAATATAATTCAACTCCTTGATGGCTTCCTGTACCTTTTTTCTGGTCTCTTCACTGACATTGGGGTAGCCGTTTAAGACCTTGGATACTGTGGAAATCGCCACTCCGGCATGTTTTGCTACTTCTTTGATTGATACCATAAGTCCCCCGTTCTCTCTGCTTGACGTAAACTTTCTTCTTATATATACTATAAATTAAATATTTCGTAAGTCAATGTACATGATTACCGAATTATTGCTGATTTTTTTAGGAAAAGGTTTTCCAATATTTTTCGTGAAAAGGACCTGTGACGATCCCGTCTACGAAGACCGGGCCATCTGGCAGTTAAAGACATCGAATCCCGAAGAAGGCATTCCCTTTTTCATGGACCGCTGGCAGCAATACCGGGAAGGCATTCTGTCCGATGCGTCCCTGAAGGAACTGATGCGGTTCAATCAGGAATATCTGCTCTCCACCGGTGCCGCACTCCGGGAGGAAGACCACTGACCGAAATCGGGGGTAACCATGGATCTGAACAAGATCCTGTCCTTCCAGAAGAAACGCATGCATTGGCTGGACACTTATTTTCCGAAAGAATGGGCGAATATGCTCACAGATTGACAGAACCGGAAAATCTAACATTGCAATAGCAAAGGAACGAAACAGATTATGGCAGTGATCAAAAGTGTAGAAGAAAAATATATGAAGGAAGCTCTGAAACAGGCGAAAAAAGCCTATGCTCTGGGAGAGGTTCCCATCGGCTGTGTCATCGTACACGAAGGCAGGATCATCGGCCGGGGCTATAACCGCAGAAATACCGACAAAAATACCCTGGCCCATGCGGAGATCACCGCGATCAACAAGGCCAGCAAGGTGATCGGCGACTGGCGTCTGGAAGAGTGTACCCTCTATGTGACACTGGAGCCCTGCCAGATGTGCGCCGGTGCCATCGTGCAGGCCCGGATCCCCGAGGTTGTCATGGGCTGCATGAATCCCAAGGCAGGCTGCGCCGGATCGATCCTGAATATCCTGGAAATGCCTCAGTTTAACCATCAGGTGAAGGTTACCCGGGGCATTCTGGAAGCGGAATGCAGTCAGATGCTGAAGACCTTTTTTGAGGAACTCCGCATCCGGAACAAACAGGAGAAAGAAGTCAGGAAAGCCTTAAGCAGTCTCTCGTAACGGTGCCTCTTCTCTCTTATCCTGTGTATGTCCGTTCTTTCTGAATTTTCTGAGTTTCGGCAGCTTGCAGATCAGAAATCCCATCTGATACAATCCTTCCGGCGCATACAGCATTGTAAATACACAATACGGGAATGCCGACTCCACTGGGATATCCCGACCAGACTTCATAAATTACATCTACTGCCTTCACAGACGTGTTCTTCAAGGCAAAGAGACTTGACAAACGCCGGGGAACAGGATACACTAAAAAAGCCGTACATGTCCGGTATCATGGCTTCAGTGATGAAACTCGGTCTTACGCAATGGGAATCTACGAACCGTGTCAGGTTGGGAACAAAGCAGCACTAAGTAGAACCTTCCATGTGCCGTGAGGGAACTGGGTGGAGCTGTTGTTCTGGTCCGGCATGTGCGGTTTTGATATTTGTAACTTTCTATGAATTTATACGCAGATCAGATAAGAGGGTATAGACCGTGTCCATCGATATGTCATCCCATACTCCGGCATCCAACTACATAACAGCTGTCAGGGAAGCGTCGTTTTCTTCCGATACCGCATGGTTCCGGGCGATTCTGTCCGACTGTGTTCTCTGTCCCAGAGCCTGCCATGCAGACCGCCTCTCGGGGCAGACCGGGTATTGCGGGCAGACGGCTGACCTCATGGCTGCCAGAGCCTCTCTGCATTATTGGGAAGAGCCCTGTATCTCCGGTACTTCCGGCTCCGGCACTGTCTTTTTCTCCGGGTGTAATCTGCGTTGTGTCTTCTGCCAGAATCACAATATTGCTCTGGGAAAGGCCGGCCGGGTCATTACCCCCGGGCATCTGGCGGAGATTTTTCTGCAGTTACAGGAACAGGGCGCAAACAATATCAATCTCGTCACCCCCACACATTTTCTCCCTCAGATTGTTATTGCATTAAAACAGTCAAAAAAACAGGGACTTTCCGTCCCCATTGTATACAATACCGGCAGCTATGAATCCCCGGAGGCCCTACGGCATCTGGAAGGACTGGTAGATATCTATCTGCCGGACCTGAAGTATTTGTCTCCGGAGCTGTCCGCTGCCTGTTCCCATGCTCCGGATTATTTTGAAAAAGCCTGTGCCGCCATTGCGGAAATGTACCGGCAGATCGGAGATCCGGTCATGGATCCCGGCACCGGACTGATGCGGCAGGGGATGATCGTGCGTCATCTGCTTCTGCCGGGACAGACAAAAGATTCCAAGAAGATCCTGCGGTATCTCCACGAGACCTACGGGGATCATATCTACATCAGCATTATGAATCAATATACTCCCCTGCCTCATGTTGCGGACAGGGAAGATCTGAACCGCACGGTAACGCCGGAAGAATATGACCGTGTGCTGCGGTTTGCGGAACGGATCGGCATTGAGCGGGGCTTCCGTCAGGAGGGAACCGCCGCCAGCGAAAGTTTCATTCCGGAATTCGACGAACGGGGACTGTGAGGCTCTCACAGTTCCACCGAGATCAGATAATATCCGAAATCCCCTTCCCAGGCCGGTTCTCTGGTTCCTTCAAAGCTTTCAAAACCGAACATTCTGGCCACCTGTTTCTCCCTCTCGTAAAAATTTCCCGGAACACCTATGTAATATTTTACCTGTTCCGGCGTCTCCTGCCGCATCAGAAGCAGATGTCTGTAATTATAATAACCATGCAACAGGAAGCTGTTATGGGTCATCTGATAGCACCGCTCCCGCAGCACCACAAAATCTTCCGGTCCTACCGAGAGGAATTCTCTGGCATCCCGGAACGGATGGATATGGGGGTAGATACTGCTTAGCTGCTCCCATTTGGTGTCCTTCATATACAGAGAGTGTTCCGCATCAGCTTTCTTCGCCGTCTGCCCTTTCGGTGCATTCCGGGTCCCTCTGGAATCTTTGCTGTCCCGGGATTCCCCGGCTTCCTGGGGAATCGCTGCTTTCGCCGTTACCTCTGCCGTCGTCCCTTTCTGCTCTGAAGTTCTTTGCATCTGTTCCTGTGCCTTTGGCGGCTGTTCCTGCACTTTTGGTAATGGTTCGTGATTGCCTCGGCTCCGCTCCTGTTCTTCGATCTCCTTCACGGCTTTCGCCTTTGACGCATCTATCTTTTTCATGTCTCCGGTTTCGGCAAAGCTCCCCACAACCACAAGATTCTGTCCCAGAAGAATCCGGATTCCCAATATCGGTTTCCGGTCTTCTTTGCCCGAAATCCTTTTTACACAGGAAGCGCTTCCCCATTCTGCCGTCATTTCACACAGCAATTCCTCTCCACTTTCCCGATTCAGATATAATGGCATCGTCCTGCCCTGCGAAAAATTCTGACCATTCAGCTGTACGGTCAGAATCTCTTCCTTTTCCCGGCTTTCCAGCTTTGCATATCCCGCGCTCCGGATCCGCTGCCCGTTGTCCCGTAATTCCAAATAGCTGATCTGTTTCCGATATGACATAAAAATCCCCCCGCATAAAGTATCTATCTAACTTTATGCAGGGGGTTGTCCTTAATATTCCTGGCTGTCCAGATATTTCATATAATTTACGACCATCAGTGCAATCTTGAAGGTCAGGGCATCATCAAAGCTGCGCAGATCTAATCCGGTGCTCTTCTGAATCTTCTCGATACGATACACCAGTGTGTTACGATGTACAAACAACTGTCTGGAGGTCTCCGATACGTTCAAATTGTTCTCGAAGAATTTATTCAGGGTATTCAGTGTCTCCTCATCCAGATCCGTAGGTACATTGTCACCGAAGATCTCTTCTATAAATATCTTGCACAGGTTTACCGGCAGCTGATAGATCAGACGTCCGATTCCCAGCGTACTGTAGGCGATAACTTTTTTCTCTGCATAGAAGATCTTGCCTACATCCAGTGCCATCTTGGCTTCCTTGTAGGATTTGGAGACATCCTTCAGCTCCTGTACCACCGTACCGTAAGCCACCTTTACATCCAGCAGCGCCTCCGCATTCATCATGGCCACAATGGTCTCTGCCAGCTCATGCAGTGTCTCCGGTGTCGTGGTATTCTCTACGGATTTGATCAGGATAAGGCTGGATTCATCTACTGCCGTCACATAATCTCCTGCCTGGGGAGAGAACATACTCTTCAATACTTCGGACACGATGCCATCCTTCTCATCCTTCGTTTCGATCAGATATACCGCTCTGGGGCAGCTTACCTCCACATGAAGCTTCTTTGCTCTGTTATAAATATCTACCAGCAGCAGATTGTCCAACAGCAGATTCTGGAAGAAATTGTTCCGGTCAAAACGCTCTTTATAGGCAATGATAAGATTCTGGATCTGGCTGACAGCAATCTTGCCTACCATATACACGTCATCGGTCATTCCCCGTGCCACCAGCACATATAAAAGTTCACCTTCATCACGGATCTTCAGGAGGTGATGCACTCCTATCACCTGACTGTCTGCCGGAGAAGCTGCAAATCCTGTGATCAGTTCGGTGGTAATATCATCCCTTTCCATGGTAGATGCCACTACGGATCCGTTCAGGTCATAGACCCCAAGGTCTACTTTCGTGATGGCTTTTAATTCGTCAATGCTCGTCTGTATGATCTGGCCTGTAATCATATTATCCACGCCTTTCTGTATGAAAATTATCTGACTTGGCTATATTATTTAGTATATCTGATTTACCCACCCCGCGCAAGCAAAATGCAGAAAAAAAGCCCTGTCTGCATTCACAGACAGGGCCTTGAAATCTCTTATCAGACTTAAGACTAGTTGGTAATAACCTGCTCGGTCTCTTTGTCGAATACGTGGATCTTCTCAACATCCAGAGCAAACTTAACGGTATCGCCAGGTCTTGCAGTGGTACGAGAATCTACTCTTGCGGTCATAGGGAACTCGTCAAGATCGAAGTACAGATATACTTCTGCACCAAGTAACTCGTAAACCTTGATGGTAGAGGTAAATACGCTCTGAGGAGAGGTCTCGATGTACATCTCGGAATCATATACATCCTCAGGACGGATACCGAAGGTAACAACCTTTCCATCGTAACCGCCATCGATCAGCTTCTTGGACTTAGCGGGAGGAAGGGGAATGCTGTGGCCTGCGATTACCAGGTTAGCAATGTCGCCTTCTACCTTAACAGTAGCATCCAGGAAGTTCATCTGCGGAGATCCCATGAATCCTGCTACGAACAGGTTGCAAGGCTTCTCATACAGATTCTGAGGAGTATCTACCTGCTGGATAACGCCGTCCTTCATAACAACGATTCTGGTACCAAGGGTCATAGCCTCGGTCTGGTCATGTGTAACGTAGATGATGGTGGTGCCCAGTCTCTGATGCAGCTTAGCGATCTCGATACGCATCTGTACACGCAGCTTAGCATCCAGGTTGGACAGAGGCTCATCCATCAGGAATACCTTAGGGTTACGAACGATTGCACGTCCCATAGCAACACGCTGTCTCTGACCACCGGACAGAGCCTTGGGCTTACGATCAAGCAGCGGAGTCAAATCCAGGATCTTAGCTGCTTCCTTAACCATCTTATCGATCTGATCCTTGGGAACTTTTCTCAGCTTCAGACCAAATGCCATGTTGTCGTATACGGACATATGAGGATACAGAGCGTAGTTCTGGAATACCATTGCGATATCTCTATCCTTAGGCTCTACATCGTTAACTACTCTGTCACCGATCTTCAGTTCACCGGAAGAGATATCTTCCAGACCTGCGATCATACGAAGGGTGGTGGACTTACCACATCCGGAAGGACCTACGAAAATGATGAACTCCTGATCTGCGATCTCAAGGTTGAAATCCTTAACAGCTTCGAAACCGTTAGGATATACTTTGCAGACATTCTTTAAAGATAAACTTGCCATTTGAAAATACTCCTTTCATATTTACAATGTTATTTTCTCTCATTGTGAAACGATATGTCTCGTTTGAATCTGAACTCAGTATAACGAAAATCACGAAAATGTGCCATACCACTATTTCACAAAGATTTCGAATCATATTGTAAGAATTGCTTATAAAGTTCTGTTTTTTTTGAAATGCTTGTCAGATTGAACAAATCCGCCTGCATTTCTTGGACATATTCCACAACAGTCCCCTTACTTCACCTCTTTTTCAGGCTTTTTATAGAAGCTCAGCTGATTCTTACCATGTCTTTTTGACACATACAGTGCATTATCCGCGGCCTTGTACAGATCCTCAAAGGTTCTGCCGTCCCCGGGGAAGACTGCCGCTCCCACGCTGGCGGTTACGGAGTACTTTACATACTCACCCACTTCAAACTGGTGAAAGAACTGCTCGATCTTCCTGCCTTCCCGCTCGATCATGCCAATCTCCCGGATATCCTTCAGAAATACCATGAACTCGTCACCGCCGGTACGTCCCACGATGTCTGTGGCACGGAACATGGACTGTAAACGTACTGCCAGGCTGCGGAGCACTTCGTCTCCGAAAGCATGTCCCATGGTATCGTTGATCTTCTTAAAATTATCTACATCCAATACAAACAGTACGCCCTGTTTGTCCGGATACTTCTCCATATATTCCCGGATCTTACGCTCGGTAGCCATTTTGTTGTTCAGATCCGTCAGCAGATCGGTATCTGCCTTGTCCTCCAATACCTTACTGTGTTCCGAGGCTTTGATACGCACCAGAATATTGATGGCTGTGATCACGGCGATAGCTACAGCAATGGAAATACTGATCTTGATGATCAGGTTCACAATAGGTTCCCGGAAAGCCTGCCGGATTCCGGACAAATAGGATTCATCGATTCCCACTACCAGACTCCATTCCGTTCCCCGGACTGGGAAATGACAGAGGATCTTGTCTTCCCCATCTTCCCTGATATGGAGAATACCGCTGCTGCCTTTCTGCTGTTGTCTGTCGAACAGCGTCCAGCTTCCCAGACTCTCTGCCACATCCTTCAGGGAATTCCAGAAATTGTTCTGTAAAATCGTAGTTTCGTCCGTAGCTCCATAACACGCCATAACGGTACCGTTACGATTAACCAGTGCGAAAAAGGCTCTGTCTCCATACCCGGAGTTGCTGAAGAAATCCGTCAGATCCGCAGGATCCATATAGCTGAGCAGATATCCGGTGACATTGCCGGAATTCATGATCGGACTGGCACAGATAAATGCCTTCTGTCCGTTGATTCCGTCCGACTGGGCATAAATATAATGAGTAGAGGTCCCACTGATATTGCCATAATAATTCAGCTCCGTCATATCAAATTCCCGGCGGTCACTCAGCATACCGCTTCCGCTCACCGTACAGTACGCAGACATATAAGCACTGCTGGCTCTCACGATGGTATCCAGCTTCTCATACACGAAAGCATCACTTTTGTCGGGATGGCCCGCTATAATGGAAGCCATGGCGTCGGTAATATCTCCCAGCGCCCCCAGCCTGTCATCTACCCCTGCAGAATAGTAAAAGCCGATCTGCTCTGCCTGATTGTCCACTACTGTCCGTATGGCCGAATTCATTTTGCTGTTAAAATCATAAATACTCAGGACAAGTGCAACTATCAGCAATGCACTGGGAAGAATCCACTGGAGGACATTTTCCCTAAATTTTCTCTTCTGCATACTCCGAACACCTCTCGTCTGCTGCCCCGCAGGACATTGTTACTTCTGGTCTGTTTTCAGACTTTCATCCAGTTCATCGTGAAATACTCTTTCATCCTCTTCCGGTGAAATTTCCGGTGCGGGCTCCTGCTCCGACACCAGCTGATCTTCCAGCTTCTGGAAGAATTTGTTGTACAGCATGGCGGAGGCATACGCCGGCAGTGAAAATCCGAACAAGAAAATGATCGGTATCAGTCGTAAAGATACCAGATAAATGATCAACGGGAAAAATGCCATCACGAACATCACGACCGTCTTGGGCAACTGTAAAATGCTCATGATAAAAGCATTACGAATAGTTCCCATGATCGTATTGTCGAACCTGGCAAGTACCGGGAATACATACAGGGCCGTGCAGATCACCAGCACCGCCGCTGCCATGATCAGTACTATCAGTACCTGGCTGAACTGTATTCCGGACTTTGTAATAATATAGTAGTCACCGCCAAGAACTGCCGCTACCAGCAAAAGCAGCAGCCAGATCACCGTTGCCTGACGGAAATTGGTCTTAAAAGATTTAAAAAATGCTCTGGTAATGTAACTTTCCTCATTCCGCACGATCTTCAATGCCACATAGTGCATGGAAGTAAATGCCGCTCCCGCGGTAATGATGGGGATGCAGCAGATCAGAGTCAGAATATTGAGCCACATCAGATCTGCCATTTTATTCAGTACATTCATTAAGGGGCTGTCCAGGTCAAAAATTTTCATTTACGTCTTATCCTTTTCTGTTTTTATAAAAATTTTTCCATCGGTGTCACTCGGATCCCTGAGAACGCTTCCTCTTCATGCACGGCATGAAATCCCAGTTTCCGATAGAAATCTACGGCATACGGTGCTGCTTTCAGCGACATATACCGTTCCCCTTCCTCTTTTTTGAGATATTCGCACATTCTTCCCATCAGATTCCGGCCGATCCCTCTGTGATGGTATTCCTCGTCTACGAAAAGAAGTGACAAATGATTGTAATTCCGCACGGAAGCCGCTCCGATGATCCTCGCACCGTCCAATGCCACCATCATCTGATATCTTCCCTGCCGGAACGACTTATAGAGGTGTTCATCCGTAATGAAATCATAAAAATTACGGATTCCCTCCTCTGTATAATCCACCGCCTCAAATTTTAAAAATGTCTTCCAGATCATATGCATGGCAGGAATCCAGTCCTTGTCTTCCGCCCATCTGATCTCATAAGTACCCGTTGCTGTGTCCGGCATGCCACACCGCCTCTCTGCTCCGAAAGTCCCCCGTCCTTATACGAACGCCGGGATTTCCTTCCGGATCCATTGATAGATGTCTTCCATGGCACGTTCTCCGTCTTCCTCATTCAGGAGTTCATGTCTGTCATTCTCATACAATTTGACCGTAATGTTCTTCACACCGGCTTTCTTCAGAGAATCACAGGCCTTCGTTACACCCCTGCCGTAATCTCCCACAGGGTCTTCCGCACCGGATACCATGAGCATCGGCAGATTCTGAGGCACCTTTTCCAGATTCTCCTTCTTCTGTAATCGTCCGATCAGTTCAAACAATGTCTGGAATCCATTCACGGTAAAAGTAAATCCACACAGTTCATCCGCTATATAGCGGTCCACGTTTTCCGTGTTCCGGCTGAGCCAGTCGCTTGCGGTTCTCGGAGTGTCGATCCGCTTGTTATAGCCTCCGAAAGCAGCCTTGTCAATAAAATGACTGACATGCTTCGATCCGCAGAACAGCTTCTGGATACCTGCCATTGCCTTGGAACACAGGATCAGTCCCCTGGACTGCATTCCCGTTCCCACAATGACCGCTCCGTCAATTCCCTTGCCGTAACGGCACAGATAATTTCTTGCAATAAAAGATCCCATGCTGTGTCCCAGGATCACATAGGGTACCTCCGGGTAGCTTTCCTCTGTAATCTTTTTCAGTCTGTGCACATCCCGCACCACTACCGTTGCCGGATCCTGTTCGCAGAAATAACCGAATGTACCACCTTCCGCTACAGACTTTCCGTGTCCCAGATGGTCTTCACCGGTGACCAGAATTCCTCTCTGCGTAAGAAACTCTGCCAGGTTCTCATAGCGTTCCACATATTCCGCCATGCCATGCACCACCTGTACAATTCCTTTTACATTACCGTCATCGGGAGTATATCTCACTGCATGGATACGGTTCTCACCGTCCCGGGAATCAAAGTAGAATTCTTCCTTGATCATATGGCCTCCTTGGTTGCGGAAAAATCATAGGACGCACAAAGTAAATGGCCTTTTTACGGTCACTTCTTCCTGCGTCCTGTTTATTATATAACACTTTTCCTGAAATTTTAAGTCCTATCTTGCTTTTTGTTAGTAAAAAGTCAGCAAATCTCTGCTCCGGCCGGCATATTTTTCTCCGGAGTAACCAACGCGAGGTTGCCTTCCGCATCTTCCGCACACAGAATCATGCCTTCGGACACTACTCCTGCCAGCTTTGCAGGCTTCAGGTTCACCAGAACCATGACCTTCTTGCCCACCATTTCTTCGGGGCTGTAATGTGCCTTGATACCGGAGACGATCTGGCGTACCTGACTGCCGATCTTCACCTGGCTGCACAGAAGCTTCTTGGACTTGGGCACCGCCTCACAGGAGATGATCTCACCAACCTGGAACTGCATTTTTGCAAAATCGTCATATTCGATCTCCGCCTTTGGCTCGATATCAATGACTTCCTGCTCTGCCTTCTCTGCCTCAGAATTCGCTTCTTCCGCTTCGTGCTCCGCAGCTGCCCTGATCATGGCTTCTTCCAGTTCTGCCTCTTTTTTTGCTACCTCCTTCATATCCAGGCGGGCGAAAAGAATCTCCGGCTGATCGGTCACCCTGTTACCGCTCTCATACAGGCCGAACTGCTCCAGCCGGTCGAAGTCGCGCAGAGAAGTGTTCAGCTGTTTTGCAATCTTTTCTGCGGTCTCCGGCATATAGGGTTCCAGCAGGGAAGCTCCGATGATGATACCCTCCACCAGATTGTACAGAACGGTTGCCAGACGATCTGCCCTGGCTTCATCCTTGGCCAGTACCCATGGCTCGGTCTCATCGATATATTTGTTGCAGCGCTTAAAGATACCGAATATCTCAGTCAGGGCATCTGCCACTCGCAGTTCTTCCATCTTTGCCACAACTTTGGCATAAGTGCCGGTCACAGTCTGTTTCAGATCTGCATCCACTGCCGCATCGTTTGCGGTCAGCTGTACGTTCTTATTCTCTACCACACCGCCAAAATACTTGTTACTCATGGAAATAGTACGGTTTACCAGGTTGCCCAGCGTATTGGCCAAATCGGAGTTGGTCCGCTCTGCCACCAGTTCCCAAGTCAGGTTGCCGTCGTTTTCAAAAGGCATCTCGTGCAGTACATAATAACGTACCGCATCCACGCCGAAATAATCTACCAGATCATCCGCATAGACTACGTTTCCTTTGGATTTACTCATCTTGCCGCCGCCCATAAGAAGCCAGGGATGTCCGAATACCTGCTTCGGCAGGGGCTCGCCCAGTGCCATCAGGAAAATAGGCCAATAGATGGTATGGAAACGGATGATGTCCTTGCCGATCAGATGCAGATCTGCAGGCCACAGCTTCTTGTACTGCTCAGTACTGTTGCCGTCCGCATCGTAGCCGATTCCTGTGATGTAGTTGGTCAGTGCATCCAGCCATACATAGATGACATGCTTGGGATCGAAGGTCACCGGAATGCCCCAGGTAAAAGATGTACGGGATACGCACAGATCCTGTAAACCGGGGAGCAGAAAATTGTTCATCATTTCGTTCTTACGGGAAACGGGCTGGATGAACTCCGGATGCTCATTGATGTGTTTGATCAGTCTGTCCGCATATTTGCTCATGCGGAAGAAATAAGCTTCCTCCTTGGCAGGCTTTACCACACCGCCGCAGTCCGGGCATTTGCCGTCTACCAGCTGGGACTCGGTCCAGAAGGACTCACAGGGGGTGCAGTACATTCCCTCGTAAGCTCCCTTGTAGATGTCGCCCTGATCGTAAAGACGCTTAAAGATCTTCTGTACCTGCTTCTCATGATCCTCATCGGTGGTACGGATGAATTTGTCATAGGAAATGTTCAGCAGATCACACAGACTACGGATCACGCCGGCGATCTTGTCTACATGCTCCTTGGGTGTGATGCCGGCTGCCTCCGCCTTCAGTTCAATCTTCTGGCCATGCTCGTCGGTACCGGTCTGGAAAAAGACATCATAGCCTTCTTTTCTCTTAAAGCGTGCGATACTGTCTGCCAGCACGATTTCGTAGTTGTTGCCGATATGCGGCTTTGCAGACGTATAGGCGATTGCCGTGGTAAGATAATATTTTCCCTTGCTTTCCATAAATCACATTCTCCTTTTCTTATTTTCCGACGGATTGCTCCGTGCTCCGCACTCCCACAATCCTGACTGCAATAAAAAAGTCTCCTCAAAGAACCTTAAGTTCCTCAAGAAGACGAGCGTTATCCCGTGTTACCACTTCTCTTCGTCTGTACCTCACAGCACAGACCTCTTCAGGTCCGTAACCCTATCCGCTGTAACAGGCGGATCCTGTCGCAGCCTTGCTTCCACCGTCCCCATGTCGTCCCGGTGTCCGTTCGGTGCGCCGCTCAGAAGCCATCTTCTCTATCTGTCCGTTCCATTCCTCTCAGCCTGCCGGAATGTTCTCTGTAGAACTTCTATAATAGGTACTCTCTTCCTCATTGCATTTGCGTATTCTTACAGTAGCACAGGAAATGTACCCTGTCAATGCAGTTTTTGTTGCCATGTGATCGTAAAGATGTATAATAGTATATCATACTAAGGTAGTTTTTACATCATACATAAGGGGTCATAAGATTGAAAATGAAACAAAGCAAACTGTCAAAGCAGGCTCTGATCATTCTGGTCATTGCTCTGGTACTGGTAATCACCACCGTCCTGTGGAGTTCCGCCCAGATCACACAGGATGTCTCGGAAGAAATGCAATCCACCCTTCGGGACGTTGCCACACAGAATGCTCTGATCGTGCAGCAGGAGATCCGGGATAACTTTAATCTGCTATATAGCCTTGCCGATGAGATCAGTATTTCGCCCGGTGCATCCAACGTGAGTTCCATCGCTGCGCAGCTGGAATCCTTCGTCGATACCTATGGGTTCAAGAGAATCGGCTTCATCTCACCGGACGGTCAGGCCGTAACCACCGACGGTTTTGTACAGGACCTGTCCACCAGAGAATTTTTCAAAGAAGGCATGCAGGGACTTCCGGGTATCACCAATACCCTTCAGGATCGTATCGGCACTCCGGAACCCATCAATGTATTCAGCATTCCCGTCTATAATCAGAGTAATGCCATCATCGGTGTGCTGTTTGCCACCTATCGGAATCAACGTTTTGAAGAAGTACTGGGCGTACAGTCCTTTAATAATCAGGGTTTCAGCTGCCTGCTGAATCAGGACGGTGAATTGATTGCCAGCTCCTCCAATGCTCCCGCTTCCCTGCAGGAAGCAACCGCAATGTCCGATTATCTGGCTCCGGACTCCCGCAATGACCAGCTCTGGCAGGATCTGCATGCCCTGCTCCGCGGCTCTTCTTCCGGCGGCGGTTCTTTCTACGAGGACAGTCAGCAATATTATTACTACGCTGTGCCGCTGAACAATCTACGCAGCGACAGGCAATGGTTTGTCCTTACCATCGTTCCGGATCAGGTGCTTGCCACCCGTTCCGCTCCGATATTGCTGCAGGTACGGCTGTTGATGCTTCTCATCCTTCTGATTGCCGGCGGCGGTACTTTTGCCTATGTGCACAGTATCCATATGCAGCGCAGACAATTGTATCGTCTGGCTTATGTAGATTCTCTGACAAAAGGTGATAATTTTGCCTGCTTTAAGGAGAAGCTGTCCCACCGCAGCGGCGACCACGGTTTCTATGTAGCACTGGATCTTCAGGATTTCAAGCTGATCAACAATACCTGTGGTGTGGCCAAGGGTGACGAGACACTGGCAGAAGTCTGGAATATTTTGCAGTCCGGTACACATCTCGGCGAATTTTCCGCCCGCATCAATGCGGATCGTTTCGTCCTGTTCCTGCGGGACAAGGACCGGCATACCCTGGAGCCCAGACTGGAATGTCTGTGTCAGGATATTTCCAATCTGTCCACGAAGCTTAACATTCCCAGACTTTTCCCGCTGTGCGGTGTCTACGAGACTGCCGACCACAAGGAAATCGATCAGAATTACGGCAAAGCTGTGCAGGCCAAGTATCTGGTAAAGGGAAAGCGTACCAAACACTATGCTTTTTATGAGGAGCTGGATATCCAACAGCTTTCCGAGGATCGTCTGATGGAAGATATCTTCGATGATGCGCTGAAGAACGGAGAATTCCATCTGTGGTATCAGCCGAAAGTGGATCCTGCGAAGGGCTGCATTCTAGGTGCGGAGGCTCTGATCCGTTGGAAGCGTCCCGACGGCACCATGCTCTCCCCCGGCAAGTTTATTCCTCTGTTTGAGAAAAACGGTAATATCACGACACTGGATGAATATGTATTCCGCACGGTATGTGCGCAGCAGCAAAAATGGCTGCAGTCCGGACACCGGCTGTATCCCATCTCCGTGAATATTTCCAGAATCAGCCTGTACTATAGCAACGTTGTGGACAAGTACCGGGAGATCCTGGATTCCTTCGAACTGGATCCCAAATATGTTCCGCTGGAGATCACTGAGAGTGCCACTATCAACAACAGTGATATTTCCTCTCTGATTGAACAGTTCCACAAAGCCGGATTTATCCTGCTGTTAGATGACTTCGGAAGCGGATATTCTTCCCTGTCTTCACTGAATGTCATGCATTTCGATACGATCAAGCTGGACAAGAGTCTGATTGATTATATTGGCGATCAGAAAGGCGAACAGTTACTTCTGCATATCACACAGCTGTTACAGAGTTTCGGCATGACCATTACCGCAGAAGGTGTAGAGACTTCAGATCAGGTGGAATTCCTTAAGAATCTCCACTGTGATGATATTCAGGGATACTTCTTCTCGAAGCCGTTACCTATAAATGAATTTGAAGATTTTGCAAGAAAACATACAGGTCTGTAGGGAATACCCACAGACCTGTTTTTTATTTCTATATTCTGTTTCTCTGTTCTATTCTTCTCCCAGGATCAGGATCGAATAAGCCGGAAGTTTGACTGTGGTGCCGGAACATTCCGCCGTCTCTTCTCCGGTATAAAGTTCTCCAAGCAGTACCAGCTTCTCTGCTGCGGTGTTCCCAACAGTAAGCCCGGTCAGATCCACGCTTGCAGGCTCCGCAGAGGTATTTCCCAGTAATAATAAAGTGCTGTCCTCATAGCTTCTTGTCAGTGCAAAGCATTGCTCGCCGGAATACTGCTCCAGATAAGTGGTGGTGCCTCTGGCAATCGCTGGATTCTGGTTCCGGACACGGAGCACCTGTTTCACATAGTGATAGATGGAATCCGGATCCTCCTGCTGTTCTTCCAGACTGTCGAATTTCATCTGAAAATCTTCCATATCTGCCGGACCCTTACACATGCCTTCCGCATTGCTGTCCTTGCTCCAATACATAGGGGCGCGCTTGTTCTCATCCTTGCCGGAGCCCTTCATCCCCAATTCTTCCCCATAATAGAGGAAAGCGTTTCCGTTCATTAACAGATTCAGGGCATTCCCCAGTTTCGTCTGGGCCGCACTGTTTTCCCCGACATAGTAACCTGCGCTGCGTCCCATATCATGATTGGTATAAAAAGGCGCATTCATGTAATCCGGATTGTATTGTGCGTACATGGTCTGTTCCGCTTCGAGATTCTTCGCGTAGGATGCTGCCGAAGCTTTGCCGTTCACTACATTTGCAATGATTCCGGACTTATCTGCAAACGCGAAATCAAACATGCTGTCTACGCCGCTCTCGTAATATTTTGCATAGGTATTCTGATCCGTCCAGCATTCACACACCAGATAGTTCTCCGGGTCTTTACCATGGACGTAATCGGCAAACCAGCTTAAGATTTCCACATTATCCTCGGTAGAACCGGTGACATATTCTTTCACCGCATCCAGCCGGAAACCGTCCACGCCCATGTCCAGCCAGAAATCGGCAATCTGCTCAAATTCCCGCCGCACGGCCTCATTTTGCAGATTCAGATCCGGCATGCCGTCCCAGAATCTGGCTTCATAGTACCAGTCTGTCCCGTTTACCTGTGCATAGCCGCTCTCGGCCTCTCTGGAAAAATGATAATAGTCCACATAAGGACATTCTGCCGCGTCCGGTTCTGCTCCCTCCGGCAGATTTTTCAGATACTCTGTCGCCTGTAGGAACCAGGAGTGCCTGCTGGAAGAATGATTCATTGCCAGATCCAGGATCACACGGATCCCCCGGTCATGACAGGCCGACAGCAGCTCCTGGAAGGTTTCCAGGGTACCATACTGGGGATCAATATTCTCATAATCCGTCGTATCGTATTTGTGATAGGTGGTGGAGGGCATCACGGGCATAAGCCAGATGCCGTTGATTCCCAGATCTGTGTCCGTGGTATCATCTCCGTCATTCAGATAATCCAGTTTTTCCAGTATCCCCTGCAGATCTCCGATACCGTCGCCGTCACTGTCATAGAAGGAATATACAAAAAGCTCATAGTAGGTGCGGTAGTTGTCGTCCGGGATCTGTAACGCCCGGCCGTCCTGTGCCAGAGATACTATGCTGCCGTCTGCCGCCTGCTCCTGCAGGGCAGCGGTTCCGTTTTGTGCTCCGGTGGTAGACACGTTACCCGGCTCTCCACCGTTTCCTCCGCAGGCGGTCAATGATGCTGCCATGGTCACCGCCAGTATTGCCGCCCCTAATTTTCTGTTCCATCTGTTCATCATTGTCTCTTACTCCTCGAATCCGTTTTTTTCAAACCGGAACCACTTGAAATCAAAATGGCACCCCGGCAGGAAGACAAAGGTCACCTTCTGGTCTCCCGTCACTTTTTCCAGAGGGAAGCGCCGTTCCACATATTCTTCACTGTGGGGGAAGGGAAGTACCTGTGTCGCTCCGTCGGTAAAACGAAGCTGGATCGTATTCTGCTGCAAAGGTGTTCTCCCGCAGATCACGATGCTGTCCGTTCCCGCTTCTCCAAAATTCATATCGGTAAATTCCAGAGAAACGTTATTGCCGATCTGTTCGATGGCTTCCGCTGTTCTCACGAAGCTGTCACCATAGGTAACACCGTCCGTGAGGGCGTACAATCGTGCAAAAGCCTTTTCCTGTCTGGTAAAATAAAACTCTTTCAGGAAGAATTTATCGCATGACACGATTGTCACATTGGTTACCCCCTTTAATCTCCGGGGCAATACAAAGGTCTCCGGCTGGAACACCTCCCAGATACCGGGCTTCTGATAGGTCATTTCACCCACCAGTGTTCCCGGTGTTCCGGAACCGTTCTCTTCAGGTTCTCCCTCCCAGATCTGAATCCTGTGGGGATCATCGTCATTGGCAAAGATCGCCAGAGTGACCTCATCGCTTCCGAAATCGCCGAAATCCAGAGACTCATACACCAGTCCGGTGGGCTGAGCTTTGTCCGTTCCGGCACTGTTCTCCACACCACGGCTTACATCTCCCCCAAAGCTGTCCGTATAGGAGATACCTGCCACCGGCTCGTAAGGCGAATGGAAGGTCTGTCCCATGCCCTCCACCGTGAAATCCAGCTGGGAAATCATTTTGATCGTGGGAGTTCCGTTATGGGTCATACATCTCACCTGAAAACTGCCGTCGCTGACACCCGTGATCCGGATACTCTCGCCGTCTTCCAGTTCTTCCAATTTTGCCACCGGGCTGGGAATACCACAAGAATCCGTAATACTCCAGAGCAGCTTACGGTCGGTAGCTTCCATGGGATAGATACGGGTATGCAGCAATACGGAAGGTTTCTCCGGTGTCAGTGTCAAGGCAGAGGTGCTCATTTCCAGCTTCCGTACCGGAACAAATCCGGGTGACACGAAAGCGGGCGGATATTCTCTGTTCTCTTCCGCCGCACAGATGCCGGGACGAACCGGTGCTTCTGCTGCCTGCAAAATCAACGTTGCCGCTCCTGCCGGATGACTGCCTTTGCTGTCAGGCCATGCATCTGCTACCGTAATCCGGATCTCCCCGGGGGTGGTCTTTGCCGCGATCATTGCCAGCAATTTCCCCTGAAACAGCCTGCGCACCGTTCCCTTGTAGGCATCATAGTCGGTGCTGTCACCGTTGTCCAGTCCCACCAGTCTTCCGGCTCCTTCCACGGTCACACGGACATAATCGGAAGCATTTTCCACCGGGCAGCCGTCCCGGTCCTCCGCCGAGATCTCCACGAAGATCATATCCTCGCCGTCTGCACGCAGAGTAGGTTTATTGGCTTTTACTACATAATGATCCGTGTTGCCGAAGGAACGTCTCTCCTGTCTTGCGAGCTCTCTGCCGGTCTCATCATAGGCCACAGCACAGATGCAGCCGGGTACATATGGCACTTTCCAGGAGGGCTGTAATATCGTTCCCTTCTGATGATCGATCTGTTGTCTTCCCTGTGACACGCCGTTGACGAACAATTCCACCTCCGAAGCATTGCTGGTGATCCGCACGTCCACCTGCTGTCCCGGATTGAAATCCCAGTAAGGGTATACGTGAACCATGGGATCTTTTTTCCCGTCCGTCCATTCCGAACGAAAGACATAGTAGGAATCTTTGGGGAATCCCGCCGTATCCATCTGTCCGAAGTAGCTGTTTTTCGTCTGATAGGGTGTGGGTTCTCCAATATAGTCAATGGCTGTCCAGATGAACTGACCGCAGGAACATGGCGTATCTCTGTCCATGATAATGCAATATTCCGTATTTTTCGCTGCCCAGCTGGTAGTGCTGTTGCCCAGTGCGGAGCACTGTTCATCCGCTTCGATCAGATTCGCCCGTTCTAACGGGAAGTGATATACGCCACGGCTCTGTACCACGGAAGAAGTTTCACTTCCGTAAATGATCCAGTCCGGATGCTTTTCATGGTGTTTCGCATAATATTTTTCCGCGTAGTTGTAACCCGCCACTTTTACGATATCCGCGCATTTCTGGGCATTCTCCCAGGGCATGTAATTGGAGCCGATGGTGACCGGTGCCACCGTCCGGTAGTCCCACTTCCGGACGGCCGCAAGAAGGCTGCGGGTGATCTCCTGTCCGTGGGCATCCGCATGGGTATCCGGTATTTCGTTACCGATGCTCCACATAATGACGGATGTATGATTGCGGTCCCTTCGGATCCAGCTACGCACATCCTTCTCCATCCAGTCCTTGAAAAACCGGGCATAATCGTAGGGGTTTTTCGCCATTTCCCACATGTCAAAGGCTTCGGACACGATCAGAAATCCCATCTCATCCGCCAGTTCCATCAGTTCGACCGCAGGCATATTGTGGGAAGTCCGCAGGGCATTGACCCCCATGGAGCGCATCCGTTCGAACTTCCGGCGCATGGCTTCCTTATGAAAGGCCGCTCCCAGTGCTCCGAGATCATGGTGGTCACAGGCTCCGTTCAGGCGCACTTTTCTGCCGTTTAATAAAAAGCCCCGATTCGGATCGAACTGTATGGTGCGGAAGCCGATGCGGAGGTGTTCTTCCTGTACGTTTTCCGGCGCCTGTGCGGTTCCGTCTGCTCCGTTGTTCCCCGGAAGTCTGTACAGGCGGACCGTAAGGTCATACAGATAAGGATCCGTGATGTCCCATTTTCTGGGGTTATCCACAGGAATGGTCACTGTGACCTTCTCCTGTCCACCGGTGAGGGATTGTTTTTCCCGGAAAATCTCCAGTTCTTCTGTTTCCGTGGAATTTTTGCTGTCTCCGGTCTGATGCAGGCAATATTCCAGTTCATAATTTCCGTCTCCCGCTCCCCATTCCAGTTCTGTGTCAATGGTCAGGTCGTAGCCTTTTTTGGTCTCCACGGAAGAGGTATAGATGCCGTCCAGAGGAATATGGGTCTCCGGCAGACAGATCATCCAGACGTTGCGGTAGATTCCGGCACCGCTGTACCATCTGCTGTTAGGAGCCTGGAACACGACACGGAGGATGACTTCATTTTCTCCCTCCCGCAGATACTCCGTAATATCCCAGTCAAAAGTGGAATAGCCGTATTTCCAATCACCAAGGTGCACTCCGTTTACATAAATGGAGGAATCCATGTAGACGCCTTCAAAACGTAGAATGACATGCCCGTCACATTTTTCTCCTGCATTACAGTTTCCGGAAATCTTCGGTTTCTGCGTGGTCTCCGGTGTTTCGCCCATGCACTTTGTCCCGGGCAGAGGATACAGGAAGCTCTTCCGATACCAGCCGATACTGTCTTCATAGAGGTTCTTCGTATCATAGATCAACCAGTCATGAGGCAGATCCACCGGCTGCATTTCCCGCTCCCAGAGCGGTCTGTCTTCCCATTTCACACCTAATGCTGTCTTGGCAAAATACCAGTTATCGTTCCATAACGTTTTGCTGTTCATCGAGATTTCTTCCCTTTCTGTCTGTTTTCGTCCCTCTGGATTCCTGTCCGGTTCCAGCTTTTGTATTGCTTATATCTTAGTTTTCCATATTGCGATTATGGCAGTCCGGCAAATTACTTTTCCTGCATGTGTCCGGTCTTGTCATCGTCTGATGCCATCTGCGCCTCCGCCCGGTCTTCCAGACGTTTCACTATATAGACCGCCAGCAGTGCATCCAGAGTTCCCAGCACGATCCCGCCCAGAATATCCGTGGGATAATGGACGAAGAAATAGAGTCTGGAAAAGGCAATGACTGCCGCCATGATCAGACTTAAAATTCCCGCCATACGATAATAGCTGAAAATCGTCACTGCCCCGGCAAATCCGTTGGAAGTGTGACCCGAAGGGAAGGAATATTCCGAAGGGAACGGAATTTTCAGAGTCACGCTGGTATCCACCGCGCAGGGACGGGGTCTTGCAATCACATTTTTCAGGAAAAGATTTCCCACAAGGTATGTAATGGCCATGGCGATCATCATGGTCAGGCCGCATTTCCGGGTCTTGGGAATGCATGTCAGCACAATGGCAATGGCGATCCAGACCAGACCGCTTTCTCCGATCGTAGTGAAAAAACGCAGGATTTCTGTCAGCCATTCCTGATGGATCCCCTGAATTGCATGCAATATCTGTAATTCCATCCTTCATTCCTCCTTGTCCGTTACCGCTGTTCTGCCAGTGTCACCCGTATAGCTGCAGCGTCACACCTCTTTACGTTTCACCGGCAGATATTTTCCTGTATCATCCTCAAAGCCACTGTATCTCTCTTTCCGCTGCCTGCAGTCAGATATTTTCCTCACATCGTCTGCGAAACCGCATTAAAACATTCTGTCCCTCCACAGGCGAGTGCTTCCCCGAATTATTGCAATTTGCTCAGAAATGCCTTTGCATTTGCCGCGATATCGTCCTTAAATACGGCGGAGCCGGCTACGATGACGTTGGCTCCCTTTTCCAGCGCCAGCGCAACATTGTCCAGATGGATGCCGCCGTCTACTTCCAGATCCGTGGACAATCCCCTGTCTGCGATCATTTTACGGATCACCTGTACCTTATCCAGGCATTCGGGGATCAGCTTCTGTCCACCGAATCCCGGCTCCACAGTCATGACCAGCACCATATCCACCAGTTCCAGATAAGGCTCCACTGCCTCTGCCGGGGTGGCGGGTTTGATGGTGATGCCGACCTTTTTGCCGGTGGCACGAATTTTATCAATACATCCCTTCACATCTTCCGTGGCTTCCAGATGGAAATTCACCAGATCTGCTCCACAGGCGGCAAACTCTTCCACATAACGCTCCGGTTTTCCGATCATCAGATGCACATCCAGAAACATGTCTGTGTGAGGTCTTATGGCCTTCAGCACCGGCATGCCATAAGAGATCGACGGCACGAACAGTCCATCCATGACGTCCACGTGCAGCCAGGGGACTCCCGCTCCTTCCACAGCTTTGATATCCTCTCCCAGTTTCCAGAAATCCGCTGAAAGAATTGAAGGTGATAATAGATTCATTTTACTCCTCGTTTCTGCCCCGCAGGGCTTTGTCTGTTGCTTATTACCGTTCTATTCTAGCAAACTTGTTTTCGTAAAACAAGACTAACAAAAAGGAACCTTTTCCTTTCTGAAAAAGTTCCTCTGTCCGCGATTGTCTATAGGTTTTTCACATCTTCTTTTACCTGGTTCCAGGCGTCCTCATGCTCCGTGTAGTAAATGGGGCATTTTTTCCCGCCGCAGTCGTAGTGGCGCAGGATGTCGTCCGGTTCCAGATCGTAGGCATCCGTCAGCCATTTCAGCAGCTTTATCAGGGAATCGTAGGTCTCCTGGGTGAACTGCCCGTTCTCCGCCTTGTAGCAGCATTCGATAGAAATGGAATCTTCATTACGGGTCTGCACGGCGTAGGCAATCTCGTCCAGCGGGACGCACTGGAGGATCTCTCCGTTATAGCCGATGATGAAATGGGCGCTGGCACTGCGTTCGTGGTTGTCCTTCAACTGTTCGAAATAACTGCGGTTCTGGGCTGCGCTGGTGCCGGGGTTGGCCGTGTAGTGGACAAAAATATTTTTCACTTCCGGCAGGGGATCTCCCGGTCTGGAATATTCATTCACCGTGAGGAAATCTTCCGTCCAGTTGGGATGTGCCGCATATACGTCCGCCGGAAGCCCCTGAATCCGGGTTCCCGTCGTCTGGTCGATCTGTTTTTCCATCTGCTGTACCATTTCTGCTGCAGCTTCCACGGGAGTGCCGGAGGGTACTTCCAGAAGATTTTTCAGGACAACGATTCCCACGAGAATACTGGCACACAGCAGAGAAAGCCTGAGATACCTGCGGATCCTGTCTTGTCTGCGGCGGCGCTGTCTCTCGGCTCTGGCTCTGCGCTGGCGGGCCCGGGATTGTACAACTCTTTTTCCGAACTGCCTGTCCTGAGCTTGTTCTGCGTTTCTTCCGGTCTGACCGCCCTGCGGTTGTGCTATGCGCCTTCCGGCATGTCGGCCTGTGTTTTTTCCGGTACGGTAATCCACCAGATACGGATTTCTCCGCACCTGTATCCATTCCGGATCCGGTTGTCCGTTCAAACGATTCTCCTGCGTCATATTGCTGGCCCTCCCGATAAATTGCTTTCTCCGGGTTCCAATATAACGGGGAATTGTCACATTTTTCGTCACATTTTCCTTAAGATTTTATTAAATCCTTATGCAAGAATCTTCTTCAAATACTCCTCTAATATCTGTGCCACCTTGCGGTGAGCCTTTACGCCGGGGTGCAGGCGGCTGCCTACGGTATCCGGTGTGGTGTCAGGAAGCTGTAAAAAGTGGATTCTGGCATCAGCAGTTTCCTTTGCATAGTTTTCCACGGCATCACGGATGGTGGGCAGGAAACCGTCACCCAGCATACCGTAACCCCAGATGATCTGTGCCCCGGGATTGCAGTTGCGCACGACTTTCAGGAAATCCCGGATGGCGGTAGTCAGCATCCCTTCGACTTCTTTTATGTCCCGGGTCCCTGCCCATTCCTTTCCCAGTTCCGCTGCCGACCGGATTGCCGTAACATCATTGGTTCCCAGATTGATGATCACAGCATCCGGCTGCCATGTTTTGAAATCATAGTCATCCAGTGCTCCCAGTGAAGCATTCCGCTCCCCGCTAAGCAGTCCGCAGACCTGTGTATAAACAGGCGGTATCTTATTCCGTTCAATGCCATCCCAGCTGGTAACGATGCCCCAGCCACTCTGGGATACTACCCGGTATTCCGCAGAGAGAGCATCCGACAACATACGGGGATACGTGTTTACCGCAGAGAAAAAAGCGCTGATCCAGTCTTCCTCCTCAACAGCTCCCATGGTTCCCTCACCGCTGGTAATGCTGTCTCCCACGAATTCCAGACGATACTTCGGTTCCGGCAGCGACAGAAACTCGCCGTCTCCATATTGCAGTCCCAGAATCTGTACCATATGTGCGGGATCTTCGTTCATAGCCTGTACTTCTTTCAGAATCCGTACATGCTTCGGCGTTCCCACTGTCATTCCCCGGAACAGACATGCCTCATTTTTCCCTTTATTCAACGGGAAACGACTAATCAATGCGCCGTTCAGTTCCACAGCCAGCCATGGCTCCATAACATCATAATCGGCATTTACTTCCACCCAAAGTTCACTTCCGGTGTAGATCATCTCTATCCCACTGCCTGTCCAGAACAGATTCACGATATCTTTTCCCGTTGTACGGCCCAATATCCGTACCTGCGGCAACGCTTCCATACTTACTGTCTTTTTTTGCTGCTCCATTTTTCTCCCATACCTTCCACTGTATTGTCTGTCATTCCGAGTTTCCTCGTCCCACTCTTTTTCCAACGGCTCTCTACCGGTTACTGTATTCTTCCGCGATCACGTCTTCCGCAGGACGTCCACAGACCGCATAGGGACTCGACCACTCCAGACTTCCGGGCCAGTCCCAGACACCAAATCCTGCCACCCAGTCACGTTTCCTGCAGGCTGCAAACATTGCCCGATACCACGCTGCCTGCTCCGCATCATCTACGTCTCCCTGCAATTCCCAGTTGTTCGGCACCTGTGCAGAACCATGGATATTCATGCAGCCGGCTTCGGAAAACAGAAACGGCTTCTGGTATTTTTCCACGACTTTCCCAATCCGATCCAACTGATTCTCCCAGTCATCAATAGGATAATATCCACTGGACGCTATGACATCCACGGCATCCCACCATGTCATATGATCTTCTCCATATTTGTCGCAATTATAACCGACCGGGCCGTCATATACCGTGCGCACTTCTGCGATCAGTTTTCTCCACTCTGCTTCCCGGTGTTCCGTCATGGTCATTTCACAGCCCGCGAGGAATAATTCACAGCCTGTCCGCTGGGCAATCTGCGCATAATGTTTCTGAAAAGCCGTATGACTTTTAAACCAGTTGCCCCATTTGGGTTCACAGGGAACATCATGGTCAAAAAAGCTGATCCGGGCCCTCCAGACACCGTTGTCACAGTTAACAGTGGGTTTCAATGCTACCTTCAGACCAAGGCTCTGTGCATACCGGATCATATCATACAGTTCTTCATCCGTACAGCTTTTCTCCCCGTCAAAGCGGATTTCTTCGCTATAAGGTGTCTCCTGCATTCCGGAGGGCGTCAGTATCACCCAGTCAGCGTGAGTCCTGCGTACCATTTCTTCCATACTTTTTCTGGCTTCCCCGGAACCCAATACCCCTCGATGCGGAAAAACTGCAAAGTTTACTGCATGAAATCCATCCGTATAAAATTTCTTCATTAAAATACCTTTCCTTCCCATAGTCGTTTTTATCCCAAACTTCTCAGATTTTTTGTTTCTTGTATTGTAACATTTTTAGCTGTATTTAGCTACTGTTTTTAGGTTTTATTTACTTAATTTTATTTATTTGTGTTCCGACTTTACTTATGTTAACATGAACACAGAACTCTACCAGAAGAAGGGAGGAATGCTGCTTGCATTTTGTACAGGCAAAAGGAATCCTGTCCTCAAATAATGGAATGAATATTTATCGTGGCTGCTCCCACGGCTGCATTTATTGCGACAGCCGCAGCAAATGCTACAATTTTACTCATGCTTTCGAAGATATTGAAGTGAAAGAGAACGCACCGGAACTTCTGGAGCGGGCCTTGCGCTCCAAACGGCAGAAATGCATGATTGGCACCGGTGCCATGTGTGATCCCTACCTTCCCGCCGAAGAACAGCTGGGCCTCACCCGAAAATGTCTGGAGCTGATCGACCGATACGAATACGGCGTTACCATCCTCACCAAGTCCGCCCGCATTCTTCGGGATCTGGATCTGCTGCAATCCATAAATCACAAGACAAAAGCCGTGGTACAGATGACCCTCACCACATACGATGAAACTCTGTGCCGGAAAATAGAGCCGAATGTCTCTACGACAAAAGAACGTTTTGAAGTGTTACTGCGCTGTAAAGAACTGGGAATCCCTACTTTGGTATGGATGACTCCGATATTGCCGTTTATCAATGACACGCGGGAAAATATCGAGGGGCTGCTTGACTATTGTCTCCGTGCAGAGACCAGAGGAATCCTGCTGTTTGATATCGGCGTCACCCTCCGGGAAGGTGACCGGGAATATTTTTACCAGGCTCTGGATCGTAATTTCCCCGGCATCCGGCAGAAATATATTCGCACCTACGGCAATGCTTACGACATCCCCAGCCCTCACGCTAAAGAACTTATGTCACTGGTTCAAGGTACCTGCACCGCCAACAACATGCTCTGCTCCCCGAAGGAATGCTTCGCTTACCTGAATAAGTTTCCTGAGAGATATGTGCAGGAATCGCTGTTTTAAATGGGAAGTTAGTGGAACGTCCCCGTAGCCCGCATTGTGGGTAATGACAGCAGACCCGCTTTCGCTTCAAAGCAGAGCGTAGCGGTACATAAGCGAGGAAAGTACCCTCGCAATGCGTCCTCTGGGACGCTATGGTGCCGATGTCTGCTTAGAGTCTGCTGTCCTTACCCCCAACGTGGGCTACTGGTTTCTTGAAAGCTTTCAAAATGGGCATAGTGA
>CAKRRD010000043.1 GCA_934394815.1 uncultured Acetatifactor sp.
CAGTACCCGCACAGCGGCAATTCCACCGGAGTTCACAAGCAATGCCACATTTTTATCCCGAAGCTTCGTAAAGATCATTTTCCCAGTGGTACAGTCCGTGCTCTTACGGATCTCATTTACTTCTTTTTCTCTTGCCGGTCTGCCGCCGGTGAGACTGCGGCTCATTCGGCATCTCCGGAAGCCATCTTGTAAGCTTCTTCGCTGTCATAACCGATGGCATCCAAAGGGAGCAGTTCTCCTGCGTCGCTTCTTAAATAGGTCTCTTCTCTGTTGACCATAAGGGCATTTTCCATGAGTGCCTCATCATTTTCCGCAAAAAGTGCCTCCACTACCTGAATGGGTTTGATATTCCCTGCGCTGGATGCATCTACCAAAAGATACAGGCCGGTATTCTCTACAACCATCATCTCATAAATGCCTTCTTTTAAATTGATTTCCCGGCTGCCCTTTTTGGTCTCTTTGGTGATCAGGATCTCGTCCTTGGCAAGAAAGCGCTCCACAGCAGGTGCCAGATCAAAATGAGGACCTCTGCCCTCCCGGAAAGCTACCGTATATCCGGCGGCAGCAACGCTGGCCATGGCATTGCCGGCCTTGTCCGGCAGAATTTTCACCGAAGTGATCTCGATTCCCGGTACGGAAGCGGCATTCAACCGCTGCTTTACATCCTCACAGGAGGTCAGGGAATGCACTTCCAGATCCATATATTCTCCGTTGCTGGTCAGTCCCACACCCAAAGGTGCGGCAAAGGACATGATCTGATGCGGGCTGAAGCCTCCGGTGTATGCTACATCCAGCTCCGCTCTGCGGTTGGCTTTCTGGAAAAAGCGCATCACATCCAGATGACCGATAAAACGTACCGGTCCGTATTTTTTGAATTTAATTCTTAATTTCATAATTTCTGTCAGATTTCTATGTGGCCTTTTTTGAAAGACCTGAAATTTCCCTTTCCTCTTATTCTTCAACATTCAATAACGTGCCATAAGGGTGTGGCTCGTACGATCAGCCCCTGGGCTCCACACAGATACCGCAGCCGAATCTGGCGGCACCGCAGCCCTGGCAGGCCTGCTTGCAGTTCGGGGAGATCGTCTCGTTTTTCGCTTTCTGCCATTCTCTCTCCAGAAAGGCTCTGGATACACCGCAGTCCAGGAAATCCCAGGGCAGGATCTCGTCCAGAGGCCGTTCTCTGTGGGAATAGAAATCCGGGTCCAGACCACAGGCTTCAAAAGCTTCCATCCAGACATCGTTGTGGAAATACTCACTCCAGGCATCGTAGAAGCAGCCCTTGTTATAGACATATAAAAGCACCTGGGACAATTTTCTGTCACCTCTGGCCAGAACACCCTCCAGAACGCTGACATCCGCTTCGTGCCAGTTGTACTTGATGCTCTTCTGGTTCAGCTGCTCGGAAATGGCCTTTCTGGTCAGATATGCCTTTTCCACGAACTCTTCCTTGGTACACTGGGGCGCCCACTGGAATGGTGTAAAGGGCTTCGGCACGAAGAAGGAGGTACTGGTAACAATCTGCACTCTGCCGTTGACACGTTTCTCCTTCGGCACCGTATCGAAGAAAGTGGCCGCAATTTTGTTGGAAAGCTCAGCGATTCCCCGGATATCCTCTTCGGTTTCCGTGGGATGTCCCAGCATGAAGTACAGTTTGACTCTGGTCCAGCCGCCTTCGAAGGCAAGGGCGGAACCCTGTAAGATCACTTCTTCAGTGAGTCCTTTATTGATGACATCCCGCAGTCTCTGGCTGCCTGCTTCCGGAGCAAAGGTCAGACTGGATTTCTTCACATCCTGTACTTTGCTCATGACATCCAGAGAAAAGGCATCGATACGTAAGGACGGCAGGGAGATATTGATATGTCTCTTATCACACTCTTCAATCAGGAAGTCAATCAGCTCCGGCAGCTTGCTGTAATCGCTGGAACTTAAGGAACTTAAGGAGATCTCCTCGTGACCGGTGTTTTTTAACATTTCCATGGCGTATTTTTTCAGGACTTCTACGTCACGTTCTCTGACCGGACGGTACAACTGTCCCGCCTGACAGAAACGGCATCCCCGGATGCAGCCTCGCTGGATTTCCAGGACGACTCTGTCCTGTGTGACCTTGATATAGGGTACCACAGGCTTCATGGGATAAAAGCTGTCGGTCATATCCGTCACCAGTTCCTTGCGGATGGTGGCGGGAATTCCCTCTTCTGTCGGCCGGAAGGAAGCAATGGTGCCGTCTTCGTGATAAGTGGTCTCATAAAAGCGGGGCACATACATTCCCGGAAGCTTTGCGGCCTGTCGCAAAAATTCCTCTCTTCCGGTTTCTTCCGCCCGGCACTTTTTATAGAGATCGATCAGCGGACGATACTGGGTCTCCCCTTCTCCGATATAGAAAATATCAAAAAAGTCTGCGATGGGTTCCGGATTGTAGGTGCAGGGGCCGCCGCCGATGACGATGGGACAGTCCTCTCCGCGCTCTGTGGCAGACAGTGGGATCCCTGCCAGATCCAGAACCTGTAAAATGTTGGTATAACACATCTCATACTGAATGGTAATACCGAGGAAATCGAAATCCTTTATGGAATCCTGACTTTCCAGGGCAAACAGAGGAATGTTCTCCTTACGCATGATCTCGTCCAGATCCACCCAGGGAGAATACACTCTCTCACACCAGACATCGTCCCAGGAGTTGAGCATGCCGTACAGGATCTGGATACCCAGATGGGACATGCCGATCTCGTAGACATCCGGGAAGCACATGCAGAAACGGACATCTACGCTGTCCTTGTCCTTTACGACAGCATTGACCTCGTTACCGATATAACGAGCCGGTTTTTCAATCTTCATCAGAATATCATCGTTTAACGCTAACTTTTCGTTCATAATTACCTCAAAATATTTCTATAGATTCTTTTTATAAAAATTATACAAATTTTTTCATCTGCCGGACATCTTCTTCCGTACAGGGAGCATCGGAATAGCGGGCTTTTTCATAGATGGCCGCCATCCCCTTTGCACCCAGGGAGTTTTCCGCATCTCTGGCAGTATAAAATAGCAGCCGCTCTTTTGCAAGTCCGCCGTTACTTATTTTTTTCAGATAAATACGGCGGATCTTCAGCCTGGCATCGGGAAACAGGAAGGAAAACCGTTTTTTCCCCGGCTGGGAATCGTTCTTATCCCCGGACAGTTCCAGCTTTTCCCGTTTGTCCATGCTCTCCTGTTTTTCGGGGGCTGTTCCCGGAAGAGAGAACTGCATTCTGTCCCGCAGAAAAGAAAATAATTTCCGGATTCCCCGGTACAGCAGGAATACGCAGGCAATCAAAAGTGCGATCATGGCCAAATATTCCAGAATCACCCACAGGAGAAACGGATCTTCCGCTTCCATAGGCGGCATTCCGCCTACGCCCACACTTTGTTCGATCACCACGTCAGGATCTGCGGAATCCTCAGGAAGCAGACCAAACAGAAAACGAAGGATCATGACCATTCCTCTCCGTAACAGCTGCAAAAAAGGCTTTAACCAGGCGAACTGTGACACGGCCAGAAGCAAAATCCCGGACACAAGTACAAAGGTCGTGGTACTGTGCAGGCCGGAACGCAGGATCTCCTGAAAAGGGATCTTGCCGGTGCTCAGCCGGTTCACCGTAAGGAAATCCTCATAGGACTGTAAAAACAAAATGACGGCATACAGTAAAAAGACCAGGATCAGGCTCATGCGGTAATAGAGATCCCAGCCCGTATTTCCCTGATAGTGCTGTAAAAACAGGCAGATAAGGGCAATTCCCGCAGCAAGCGGCAGCGGCAGTGGCTCCGATACAAAATCATCCGTCCGAAACCGAAGCCACAGGGAATAGATTACAAAGCCCGCTCCCACAAACAGCCGGACACCACGGTTTACCCCGTTGGCTGCCGGAAGTACATAAAAAAGTGCCAGCACGATTCCGTGGAAAAACAATAATACCGGCAGATGCCTGCAGCGTTTTCGCACATAGAACAGGAAAGACACGGGAAACGCCCCAAACATCCACAAAGCCAGAGATGGACGACGCTCCGGTGCCAGTGCGGATAGCAATGTGGCTGCTGTCATGGCCAGCGGGTAAAAACATAATTGATTCATCAGATCCGTCAATAATTCTTTCACATTCAGACTCTTTCTTCCCGCAGGGAGATAAAGGTGATCAGAGAACGCAGAGGTTCCTCTGTCTCCGGTGGAGTACTTTCGGAATAGGGATAAAACCATTTCATATCCCGATGCTGTTCCTGATATTGCAGAAGCAACGACGCAAAATCATTGTAAGCATTAGGGGATACAAAACAGGTATAGATCGTGTTCGCGGTATCGGACAGTCTGGAAGCAAACAATTCCGGGAACGGCAGAACCGATCTGGAAGTATCGATCCTTGCCAGGGCCTGCAGGGCGGCATTTAGCTGTCTTACTCCGCCTCCGGCTTCCAGAATACAGGGTTCGCCATTTGTTATATCGATACCATTGCAATATAAGGCCACCTGCATTCCCTGTTCCAGAAACAATAACAAAAGCGCAGCAGCAATCTGCAGGCAGGCTTCCACACAGTCCTCTTTTTTTAAGATCCCGGTGTCCTCCAGATTTACGAAGATCCGGACGGACTTCCGGGCCGTATAATTTTTCTGGTTTACTTTCAGGTCTCCGGTGCGGGCCGTAGCCTTCCAGTTGATACTCTTTAAATCATCCTGGGGCTGGTAGTCCCGGATGCCGCGGTATTCAAAAGGATCCTCCAGCAGATGTCTCTTCGCCAGAACTTCTCCGTTCAACTGCTTTAAAGACTGTTTAAAATCCGGATGGGAAAAAGGCTTCGGGTATACATAGAGACTGCACTTTGTAATGGGAGTCGTGGCAGTATACTGTGCGGTCAGGAACAGATCTGATGCCACCAGATCCGCTTCTGTTATGGTATAATATCCTCTTCTGCCGCCGGTGAAGGACAGGTTGCGGGTGACTTTCTCCAGACGGCCGATCTGGAAGATGTCGTTGCGGTAATAGCGGTCCGTGGTACGGGACCCTTTGGTATCGGTAAACACCAGATGCCTGTCGGTCTGGAATTTGACTTTCAGCATGGTAAGAGGCAGTCGCTTTCGATTCTCTATAATCTCCGAAAGCTCACTCTCCTGTCCCTCCCAGATTCCGTCTTCCTGAAAGGCCAAGGAAACGGTCAGCCCCCGATGCCATACTTTTTCATAGATGATTTTCTGCCCCAGATACAAAAGCAAGGCAGACAGGATGATTCCAAGCAGCTGTATCATGGCTCAAACCTTTCCGTGGGAACGGGAACACCGGCCAAAATGGCTTCCATGCGGCTCTCTGCGGATCCGGTATCGGAACCAAAGCCGCATACCAGTCGGTGAGCCAGTACCGGAACGGCCAGGGTGCGCACGTCATCCGGAATCACATAGGAGCGTCCCTGCAGGTAAGCATAAGCCTTGACACAGCGTAAAAGTCCCAGAGTCCCTCTGGGGCTGACACCGGCCAGAACCCCGTCTGCACTTCTTGTGGCCTCTACGATCTGCACCATGTATTCCCGGATGCAGGGATGGACGAAGATCTTCGCCGCTTCCGTCCGGGCTGCCAGAAGCTCCTCCGGGGACACCACGGGAGTCAGGGTATGCAGAGGATCCTTTTCCATATACAGATCCAGGATCCGAAGTTCCTCTTCTATGGAGGGAAGGTGCATGGACAGTTTCATGAGAAAACGATCCAACTGGGCCTCCGGGAGAGGAAATACGCCGGCACTTTCGATGGGATTCTCCGTGGCAATGACGAAAAAGGGTTCTCCCGGTGTATAAGAGACGCCGTCGATGGTCACCTGCCGCTCTTCCATGCACTCTAAAAGTCCTGCCTGGGTTCTGGGGGTGGCACGGTTCAACTCATCTGCCAGTAAAATATTGGTAAATACCGGCCCTTTCCGCAGGGTAAATTCATTCTTCTGTCTATCATAGACATTGATGCCGGTGATGTCGCCGGGCAACAGATCCGGGGTAAACTGTACCCGGGAGAACTGTACGTTCAGGGATTTTGCCAGTGCTTTGGCAAGCTTTGTCTTGCCGGTGCCGGGAACATCCTCTAAAAGGACATGCCCATCAGCTAAAAGGGCAGTCAGGAGAAGTTCCGTCACTTCCTCCTTACCTACCAGCACTTTTTGAATATTTGTCTGTATTTTCGCTGCGAATTCTGTTCCTGTCTGCGCTGCCATAATTTCTCCTAAAATGTAATAATGATTCAGATATTCATTTTTTATTATACCTTATAAAATAAAGTTCTGCCAGTACCAAAAGCCACATAAATATGAACTGCAAAGGGGAATCGAAATGGATCATTGGGATTATAGAAACAAAGAAGAACTTTTACAGCAGATGCGCAGACAGGCAGAAATAAGGCCAGAGCAGACAGAATCCGAACCCACCGTATCTTCCGGTACCGGTACGTTTAAGATCCGCCTTGCTCTGGCCGGGGTATTATTATTGACGATCATATTACTGGATCAGAAGGGCAAATGCTTTGCCGGAATCTCCATGGATCAGGTGCTGCAGTATGTCACCGCGGTAGATTATGGCACTTATCTGGAGACCTGGGTGGAAACCGCTGTTAACGGTTCGCAAGTTCTGTAGTGATCTCTTCCCAGGTGACATCCTTTTCCGCCATCAGTACCATCATGTGATACAGGAAATCACTGATCTCGTATTTGACCTCATTGGGATTGGGATTCTTGGCGGCAATGACAATCTCCGTAGCCTCCTCACCCAGTTTCTTAAGGATCTTGTCGATTCCCTTGTCGAACAGGTAATTGGTATAAGACCCTTCCTTCGGGTGTACCTTGCGGTCCTTGATCACATCGAAGACTTCCTCGAATACCTGTAAGGGATTGCTGCTTTCCTCATAATCCTTTTTCGTGATCTCGTTGAAGAAGCAGCTTCTGCTTCCGGTATGGCAGGCAGCTCCCACCTGAGATACTTTCGCAAGGATCGTGTCCATATCACAGTCAGCCACCAGTTCCTTTACATACTGGTAATGACCGCTGGTCAGGCCTTTCAGCCATAATTCCTGACGGCTTCTGCTGTAGTAGGTCATCTTGCCCAGCTTCAGGGTCTGCTCGTAAGCTTCCTCATTCATGTAGGCCATCATCAGAACTTCCTGGGTCCGGTAATCCTGTACGATAACGGGTACCATGCCATCGCTGTTTTTCTTGAAATCTTCCCACTTGTAGGCAGCCTGAAAAGATTCAATGGGAATATCGTTCTCCCGGCACAGATCCTTCAGGGCTACGATCTCTTTCACATTGTCATTGATCGTATTGCCGGTGACACCGCAGACATTTTCATAAGCAAAGATCTCCAGCAATTTATTCAGTGCCACCTGATTGATCTGTACGAAAAACGGAAGGGTCAGAATGGCCTGGGTCTCCCGAATCTGGTGTGGGTTCATCAAGATCATGGCGGAGATATATTTTTCGATCTTCTCCTTATGTAATTCCAGAACGGAAGGGTCATTGTAAGAGATCAGGATCTTGTCCCTGCCGAATTTCAGAGAGACTTCTTCCGTGATCTCAATGTTACTTTCCTTCTCATAATCGAGAACCGCCTTCTTACAACCGGCATAAAGTAATTTCTTAATGTCTTCCATGCGCCTGACATTGCCGGCACCGATGACATCCACTTCTGCTTTGGTACAGATTTCCTTGATGATATCCAGTGCGGCTTCATGTTCGGTATCCCCTTCGGACATATCGAACACGATCAGTTCATCGGCATTGTGCTCACAGTAGTAATCCGCCAGACGGACGGGATCCGTATCCACGATGGTGGTATCCGTAAGGTTTCTCACCGCATGCTCGTGATATAAATAAATACAGGGAACAAATTTCTTGATGATCATAATAATCCTCGCGTTTTTCTATACCTGCAAAGCCGGAGCCGCAGGCACGTATTTTCTTACAGACTTCCTTTGGTGCTTAAGACATCCGTTACCTTCGGATTATAGGAAACGGCCTGATCCAGAGCCTTGGCAAACGCCTTGAACATGGCCTCGATCATGTGGTGATTGTTGCCGGGAGACAGCATCTTGATATGTAAGTTCATACCGGCACTGTAGGATACGGCATAGAAAAATTCCCTTACCAGTTCGGTATCCAGTTCACCCACCTTCGGCACCGTGAAGTCACATTCAAAATTAAGATAAGGGCGGCCGCTTAAGTCAACGGCACATAAAGCAAGCACTTCATCCATGGGCAGGATGAAATAACCGTAACGGTTGATGCCCTTCTTGTCTCCTACCGCCCTTTTAATAGCTTCGCCGAAGACAATGCCGGTATCTTCCACCGTATGGTGGCCGTCCACCTGCAGATCGCCCTTCACCCTGCATTCCAGATCGAAAAATCCGTGTCTTGCAAAACCGTCCAGCATATGATCAAAAAATCCGATGCCGGTAGACAGATCGGCCCTTCCGCTGCCGTCCAGATTTAAGGTGACGGCAATGTCGGTCTCTTTCGTTGTACGGGTCACAGCTGCGATTCGTTCCATCATATCCGATGACTCCTTTCCCAGAGGAAACAGTTAATCTTCAAATCTAACTTTAATACTGTTTGCATGTGCGGTCAAGCCTTCGCTCTTTGCAAAGGTCTCGATCTGATTATGAACCTTTTCCAGAGCCTGTCTGGAATAAGAGATGATGCTGGTCTTTTTAATGAAATCATCCACGTTTACCGGGGAGAAGAACCGTGCCGTACCGTTGGTGGGCAGGATGTGGTTCGGGCCTGCAAAATAATCGCCCAGAGGCTCGGAAGCATACTCGCCCAGGAAAATGGCACCGGCATTGCGGATTCTTGTCATGGTATCAAAAGGATTCTTCGTAATGATCTCTAAGTGCTCGGAGGCAATGGCATTGGCGGCATCGATGGCATCTTCCATGCTGTCGGCCAGCAGGATGTAGCCGTAATTGTCCAGAGACTTCTGGATAATGGGAGCACGCTCCAGCACTTTTACGAAGCCGTCCACTTCCTCGGAGACTTTTTCCGCCAGTTCTTTGGAGGTAGTGATCAGAATGGCGCTGGCCAGTTCGTCATGTTCCGCCTGGGACAGCAGATCCGCTGCAACGTATCTGGGGGTAGCGGTCTCATCCGCCAGCACCAGGATCTCGCTGGGGCCGGCGATGGAATCAATGCTGACATAGCCGTAGACTGCCTTTTTGGCAAGAGCTACGAAAATGTTGCCGGGGCCGGTGATCTTATCTACCTTCGGTACAGATTCAGTTCCGAAAGCCATGGCTGCGATTGCCTGTGCACCGCCTGCTTTATAGATGGTATCCACGCCTGCGATATCTGCGGCTACCAGAGTGCCGGGATTGACCTTGCCGTCTTTTCCGGGAGGGGTGGTCATAATGATCTCATCCACACCGGCTACTTTGGCAGGAATCACATTCATCAGAACGCTGGAAGGGTAAGCCGCCTTACCGCCGGGCACATAGACACCGGCTCTCTCGATGGCTGTGATCTTCATGCCTAAGATCGTGCCGTCGGGTTTGGCATCGAACCAGCTGTTACGAAGCTGCTTCTGGTGAAAGGCGCGGATATTCTCCGCAGACTGGCGGATCACATCGATCAGGCCGGCATCCATCTGCGCGTAAGCCTCGTCGATCTCTTCTCTGGTAACGCGGATGTTCTCTGCAGTTAATGCGAATTTGTCGAACTGTAAAGTATAATCGAATAAAGCCTGATCTCCCTCGGAACGGACCTTTTCAATGATCTGATTTACAGTGCTCTCATACTGGGAATAATTGTTCGGGCTTCTCTTTAAGAGGTCATTCAAAATACTCTGCTTTGATTCTTTATCCAATGCTACGATTCTCATGACGGTACTCTCCTTTAACTGTTTTATATCAATGCTTATCTGTTTTCTCTTTCCGTATTGGCGGTCAGGCCTGTACTTTTAACTGCTCGCGGATCGCACCCACCAGCTTGCGGATCCGGTCGGCTTCCATCTGCATGCTCACCGGATTGACGATCATGCGGGCAGACAAAGGACATACCTCTTCTAAGACTTCCAGACCATTTTCCTTCAGGGTGGAGCCGGTCTCCACGATATCCACGATGACATCGGACAACTCTACCAGCGGCCCTAATTCCACAGAGCCATTTAATTTGATGATGTCTACGGTCTGATGCTTTTTATTGTAAAAATATTCTCTGGCAATATTGGGGTATTTGCTGGCTACCCGTATCCGTTCGTGGTGCTTTAGCAGTTCTCTGGCGGAAGCCGGACCGCAGACACACATCCGGCATTTGCCGAAGCCCAGATCCAGTACTTCATAGACATTCCGGTTTTCCTCCAGGATCGTGTCCTTGCCGACAACGCCGATATCTGCCGCACCGTACTCTACATAGGTGGGAACATCGGGACCCTTTGCCAGGAAAAAGCGCAATTTGTATTCTTCATTGGTAAAAATCAGCTTTCGGGTATCCTTATCCTTCATTTCTTCGCAGGTGATGCCGATCTGTTCAAAAAGCTCCAGTGTCTTTTTGGCAAGTCTGCCCTTTCCCAGAGCAAACGTAAGATATCTTTCTTCACTCATTACTGTCTGCCTCCTCGTTCTCTGTAATTTCAGGGGAAAGCACGGTAGGGATGCCTTCTTTGCGTAAACTTACGACTTCGGAAAGCTTTGCCAGATAATCCGCCTCGTCTCCTGCCCGGTAGCATACAACTTTGCCGGAAGCGGGAATATCGATCCTTACCTTCTGACGAGACAAAGCCTCCAGCAGATCATCAATAACGATGACAAAACCGATAGCTGCCGCATTTTTGCCGAATTTCCCAAGCAGATTATCGTAACGGCCGCCCTTTACCACGGCATCACCGATACCATAGGTATAAGCCTTGAAGACAACGCCGGTATAATACTGATATTTGCTGAGCATTCCAAGGTCAAAGGAAATATATTCCGCCACGCCGTACTGCGCTAACCGCTCTTTTAATTTCTCCAGTCTCGCAATGGCCTGTAAGGATCTCTTGTTTTTTACCAGTGCTTTGGCATCTTCCAGGGATTCAATGTTTTCAAACATATCCGCCAGCTTTAACAAAATGCTGTGATAAGGCTCCGGAATCTGTTTCTGTTCCAACAGCTCCTGGGCAGCGAAAAAATTCTTGCCGGAGATACAGGAACGAAGCTCCTGTTCGGTATCTTCGTCCAGACCGGCTTCTTCACAGAGACCGCGGAAATAATCCACTTCACCGATGGTCACCTGAAATCTGGTCAGTCCCGCACTTTTCAGTGCCTCGATCACCATGCTGATGACTTCCGCATCCGCTTCCACGGAAGGGTCTCCGATGAGTTCCGCACCCATCTGGGTCACCTCTTTTAATTTGCCCTGCAGATTAGAGGTATTGGTGAAGGTATTGCCGTTGTAGCTGAAACGAAGCGGCACTTTCTCTTCCATAAAATACTTCGCGGCACAGCGGGCGATGGAGGGTGTAAAGTCCGGACGCAGTACCAGTGTATTTCCCTCTTTGTCAAAGAATTTATATAATTCCTTGCTGGGAGTAGTTCCGATTTCTCTGGAGAAGACATCAAAGAACTCAATGGAAGGGGTCTGTATATCTTCGTATCCGAAACAATGGATCGCTTTCTGTAGCTTCTGTTCCACCGCCAGTTTTCTGGCATATTCTTTCCCGTAAATGTCCCGGACTCCTTCCGGCGTATGTAAAAGTCTGTTGTTCATATGCATTCCTCAATTCATACACTTTAATGTATTAACGTGCTACCATATTATCATAGTAGCATGTAAAACTATTTGTAGTATACCCGCAGACCTCTCTGCTGTCAAGAAATTATTCTTCCCGGTCTTCCAGATCTTTTTTCAGAATATCCAGATAAGGAACCAGAATTCCCTGATGCTTTGGAATAATATATTCCGGATTCAGTTCCTCGAAGCGGAAGCTTTTCCGACCGCCTTCCTGCGCTCTGTCCCAGAAAAAGCGCAGCATTTCATAGGGAAGATAATATAACAGATCCTTATGGCTGTAAAAGATCAGGAAAAAGGCGATACCCCCCTGTTTCTCGAACTGCTGCATGAACTCCACCTGATGAGGATGAATATTTTGCAGGGAAAAGGTGTCCACCGCACATTCCTTGGCATCAAAGCAGACCGGAATGCCCTGTACGACACCGATATAGTCTACGGTACTCTTCTGTTCGAAAAAGGCCAGGGTGATCTGGCGGCTCTCCTTATCCATTTTGACCGGGGTAATGGGGGTGGGGATCTTCTGAATCAGGGCCAGACCGGCCTCGGCATATTTTTCATTGGTGCGGTTGACCATATCCTCCAGAGTAGATCCACGAAGCCCTCTGGTATTCCATGTTGCCATTGTTCTTAGTTTCCTTTCTAGCAGGCGGAATCCGGTGTCAGATTCAGAGCCTGTAAGATCTCTGCAAATTTATGGGGAAGCGGTGCGTCAAAAGTCTGACCGCTCACCTTTGCAAGAGGTCCTTCCGCTTCTTCCGGGAAACACACTCTTCCGGCATGCAGAAGCTGGTGGTGCAGAGAGTATTCCGATTGCATCCTGCGATTTAATTTGCTGTCTCCGTACTTGGTGTCACCAAGTAACGGATGTCCGGTGCTGGCCAGATGGGCGCGGATCTGGTGGGTTTTGCCGGTGACCAGTTCTACGGTCAGCAGGGTATATTCCCCAGCCACCGCACTGGGAGTGTAGATTGTTTTTATAAAGGAAGCATCTTCCGGAGCCTCCGCCTTTTCTGGAAATACCTGTACCGTATTGGTGCGTTCGTCCTTGTACAGATAGCCTTCCAGGGTGTTTTCCTGTAAAATCTTGCCCTTGCAGACGGTCTGATAATATTTCTTCACCGAACGATCCTTGATGATCCGGCTGAGGGCCTGGGAACCGGCCAGCGTCTTTCCACACAATACGATACCGCTGGTGTTGCGGTCGAGACGGTTACAGACTGACGGATGAAAGGTGGCAAGATCGGTTTCTTTTATGGCATCGGCAGCCAGCAGGTGGCCAATCAGCCATTCGTTCAGGGAAAGATCTTCCGGTTTGGCTTTCTGGGTCAGAACTCCGGCTGGTTTATTCAGCAACAGTATATTTTCATCCTCATAGAGAACGCTGATATCCTTCAGGGAACGGTAAGCCTTGCGGTAATCGGAGGTATCTTCCACTGCCCCGGCACCGGACAACAAGGTAAAGGTTTCCTCGGAGAAAAAGCATTTTACCGTGTCTCCCTGGGCAAGGATTTCTTTGCCTTCCGCTTTTTTCCCGTTCAGCGTAATATTTTTCTTGCGCAGCATCTTATATAAAAATCCGGTGCCTGCATTAGGTAACGCTTTTTTTAAAAATTTGTCCAGACGCTGGCCCGCCTGATTTTTGCCAATGGTAAGCAGCTGCATGGAACACCCTCCTTTTTAAGTAAGTTACAAAGATACGCTCTTTAAGGTCTGGCAGATCCCGGCAGACAGTTCCGGCTGTTCGGGAAGTTCCTTTAACTGGTCGCATCTTTTTAAATATTTGTCCAGATCGTTAAATATTTTTACAGAAACTTCTCTGTAATTGTCTTTTTTTAAAATGTCCTGAATGTGTTTGTAAAAGGCCTGTTCCGCAAATTTCGGATCCGTGGTGTAGCCGCAGACCGTATTGCCGCAGACCGTCAGATGATAGATGACATAATTCTTCTCATAGGAAGTAAAGACCATATCGTAGAGTCCGGTGAGTCCTTTCGTATGTGCTGCGATCTTGGCGGCTGCCTGCTCATCACAGCCCTTGTAGCGAAGGAACATGAACATTTCTACCAGACTTTTGCAGGCAGGAAGACATCCCAGCACCGCCACGATGGTCAGGAGATTCTCCCGGCTTCCGGTGCTGACCCAGCCGGCGATAAACAAAGACAGAGAAATGGCAAAATAAAGCACGGTTCTTAAGATCTCATACGTTTTTTGTGTTCGGAGATATCCGCGGGTTCCCTTATAGGCATCGGTGGTAAACATTCTTTTGAATTGCATGAAAATGACTCCTTTTATTGTTATTTCCGACTATTTTCGTAGTTATGAATTCCTTCCGGATCCGGACAAAACATCAATCTCCTCTTCGGTTAATGCCCGGTACTCCCCTCTTTGCAGGGCCGGATCCAGTGACAACGGCCCAAAACGGACGCGCTCTAAAGTAAGCACCTGATTGTCTATGGCCTGCAACATCCGTTTGACCTGATGAAACCGGCCTTCGTGAATGGTTAAAAGCAGGCTTCCATTTTTGACAAGTTCCGCTTTTGCGGGGGCGGTCGGCTTGTCGTCGCCGATATCCAGCCCTTCTTCCAACCGGTGGATATCTTCCGGGGAAAGGGGCTTTTCCGGCTTTACCAGATAGGTCTTATCCACATGCTTTTTCGGTGACAACAGATCGTGAGCCAGAGCACCGTCATTGGTTAAGAGCAGCAATCCGGTGGTATCCTTGTCCAGACGTCCCACGGGAAACAGATCCTTTTGCTCCGGTACGGTAAGAAGGCTCACCACAGTAGGAGCCGTGTTGTCATTGGTGGCGGAGACTACGCCCTCCGGTTTGTTTAACATATAGTAGGCATATTTTTGGTAATGCACTTTCCGTCCCTGAAAGATAACGGTATCGTTTGCTTCGTCGACCTTGGTTTCCGGTTTTTTGGCAGTCTGACCGTTGACTGTTACCTGTCCTTTTTTGATGTATTCCTTCACCTGACTTCGGGTGCCGATATTATTATCGCATAAAAATTTATCCAACCGCATGGGCTCTGATCGCTTTCTTAAGACTTAAAATTCCTGCTCCGGCATATAGTATACAAACCTTTCCAGACGGTCTGCCATGAAAAAAATATCCGGAATCTGTTTCTTTGTTCTAATGACCTGCTGCATCCTGACCCATTCTTCCCTAAGCCTGGCGTATGCCGCTCTGGGTCTTGGACTCTGGTATGAAAAAATGGTGCCGGTACTGTTGCCGTTTATGATCCTGTCGGGGACTTTGATCCGCATGGGACTGGTAAACGGCCTGATCCGCCCGGTAAAGCCCTTACTCGGAAGCATCTTTCGTCTGTCCGGACCGGGAATCTATGTGATCCTGATGGGATTTCTGTGTGGCTTTCCCATGGGAGCCAGGACCATTGCGGATTTTCGGGAGCGGCAGGAACTTTCCGTGACAGAAGGGCAATATCTTCTGGCTTTCTGTAATAATCTGGGGCCGGTGTATTTTCTGGGATTCGTACTGCCCCTGCTGCAGCGGAAACTGGTGCTTCCTTATGTATTCGGGATGTACGGGATACCATTACTCTATGGTATTTTCCTGCGCTATAGTGTTTACAGGAACCGGATCCTGGAAAAAACGCAGGATGTCCCGGAAACCGCCAGGCTATCAGAGCGTTCCGGGCCGGTCAGCCGGGGGAAGCTATCGGCCCTGCCCCTGCCGGAAGCCCTGGATGATGCCATTACCGCCGCCGGAAGAAGCATCTTACAGCTTGGCGGATATATGGTCTTTTTCAATCTGCTGAATCTTCTGCCGAGACTTTTACTAAAGGGCAGCTTTCTCTATGCACCGCTTCTGGAGATCAGCGGCGGCCTGAAGCTTCTGGGAGACCGATTTCCGTTGTATACATTACTTCTGCTGCCATTTGGCGGCTTAAGCTGCATCGCCCAGACTGGAAGCTGTATCCGGAATACCGGGCTTTCTCTCAGATCCTACACTCTTCATAAACTGGTACTGACGGTTCTCACTGCAGGCTATTATCTGGGGTGGTTTCTGATATCTCCGGATACGTTTCTGCTGTGATTTTTCCGCCTGCGTTTCTTACGTCTGCTCTGCTGTACCTGATAGAGCAGGAAAATCAACAACAGCAATACCACCAGAATCCCGCAAATTACCAGAAAAACTCCGAAATTCACTTCGGAATTTTCTGTAGAAGAAACCGGAAGCTTCCCGGCGGCATCGGCCATGGTGATCACAGCCCCTGAAGAGTCCACTGCCTGAGACTCTGTCGCCTGAGAAGCCGGACTTTCCTGTCGGGCTTCTTCGGCCGCTTTTTCCTGATCGACAAAGGGCTGCGCAAAGGTGATGGGGTCACTTTCCGTAAACAGATCCGCCTGATTGTAACCGCGGACGGTGATCACCGGCTGTTCGCCCTTCGTGAAAGCCACAGAAAAGGTAAAGGTATCCGCATAGGTTCCTGCCATGATGTCCAGATCTGGCCAGGGAAGCAGTTCGGAATAGGTCTTCCCGCCGTCGGTACTGTAATCATAATACATCATGGGACAGTCGTAATCTGTGGCAGTGACTTCCAGCGCCACTTCTCCGGTCTCATAGTCTGCACTCTTAAGTGTCAGCAGACAGATATCCGGCTCGGTCTTGTCCCGGACCGTTACCGGCAGAATGGTCTGCAGGGAGGTTATTTCCGGAAGCTTATCTGCTTCAGCACTGTAATCCACCCCCAGACTTGTGCTGGATAATCCGAAATATTTTGCCACGGACAGCGCATCTTCCCTGCCAAATTTCTTCCAGTCTTCTTCCGTCTGGCAATAAGGCGTATCCCGGCTCTCATCTACGTGGCAATGCTCGATGATGACGGAAGGTACGGATCTGGCGGTACTTTCTCTTATGATACCGTAATAGTCGTCACCGTTATCCTTGAGCTTTGTCTTGACTCCCCGTAAGAACAGTCCCATATCCTGCATCTGCTGCAACTGTTCCCAGCCAAACTGATAGCCATAGGCATTGTAAGGCTGTACCGAAGAAATCCAGACCTCAGACCCGAACAGCGTATGCTCCGCAGAAGCATTGTAATGGATACTGAACAGGAAATCCGCATTCCGGTCCGCCGCAAACTGTGCCCGGTCTGCCAGAGACATGGAGACATCCTCCGTGTGCGTCAGATAGACATCCACATTATCGTATTTTATTAATTCCTCATACATGGCCAGGGCTGTCACCATGGTCATTTTCTTCTCCTGGGCGGGACCTTCCAGCGTCCCTTCGTTGTCACCGCCGTGTCCCGGATCAATGACGATAATAACGCGCTCTCCTGTCTCCTGCGCCCTGGGTGCCGCCAGTGCCTGCAGGGGATCTTCAAAAAAACAGGCTGCCGCAAGACTGACCGCACAGATCACCGTCCTGACTAACAGCCCTTTTTGCCTTTTCCATACTTTCATTTATCGGATTCCTTTATTTTTAAAAAACCAGCTTTCAGCAGAAAACTGGTTTTATTGTTATACTTATTACATTACATCCAGATTGTCATTTCCGTCGGAAGTATCTTCCACATCCTCCAGATCCTCGTCCACCGGGTGAAGCTCATTACGGTTGGACTGGATGATATCACGATACTGGTTCAGATTGCCGATCAGAGCATCATAATTGGCACTGGCCTGCTGTGTGGAGGCGGAAATAATGTTCTCCAGATGTGCCAGCATATCATCCATATACTGCATGGCAGCGGACTTTACATTGTTGGCCTCGATGGTGGCGTTGTCCAGAATCTCCTGTGCCTGTTTGCTGGCCATGGTAACGACCTCATTGGCCTGGGCATAAGCCTGCTGCATGATCTCATGCTCGTTGATCAGTTCATTGGTATGGACGGTAGCCTCATTGATCAATGCTTCCGCCTTGGCCTTTGCATCGTTTAAGATGGCCTCCTTATTGCTGATGATCTTCTGGTAGCGCTTGATCTCATCCGGGGTCTTCATACGCAGTTCCCGCAGTAATTCGTCGATCTCGTCCTTGTTCACGATGATCTCGGTACTGGACATGAACTTTGGTTTGCAACCCTCGATGTATTCTTCTATTTCATCAATTAACTGTTCGATTCTGCTGCTCATGAAACTCTCCTTATTTACACATCACTATACTCTGAAAGCTTTTTACTGCGATATTTGTCGTAGATCAGTTTCGCCACAAAATCCGGAACACAGGGGGTGATGTCTCCGTCAAAGCTTGCAATCTGCTTGATGGCGGAAGAACTGAGGTAAGCGTATTCCAGACTGGTGGTCAAAAATACGGTATCTATTCTGCCGTGGGATAACATCCGGTTGGTCTGGGCCATCTGTAATTCATACTCGAAATCCGTAATGGCGCGTAAGCCACGGACGATGACATGCAGATCCTTTTCTCTGGCATAATCCACTAAAAGCCCGCTGAAACTGTCGATCTGCACATTGGGCAGGTCTTTTGTGGCTTCTTCTAGTATCTTAACACGTTCCTCTACAGAAAACAACGGTGTCTTTTCTTTATTGTTCAAAACACTTACGATGAGAATATCAAATATTTCGGAGGCCCGCCTTATGATATCCATATGTCCGTTGGTGACGGGATCAAAGCTTCCGGTGTAAACAGCTCTTTTCATATAAGTCCATGCCTTTCAGTGTTACTTCCTGCGAAGGAACACATGCTTGTTGGTTTTGTATTTTTTCTCACGGATCACTTCAAACCCTAAATCTTCCGCATAGGAGAAATCGGTATGCAGCGAAGCCTCTGCAAGAATCAGGGTCTCTTCGGAGACATATTTGGCATAGCGCAGCTGCTCCAAGACTCTGCGCTCCTGTTCCTGATCGTAGGGGGGATCCATGAAGATTACATCTACATGCTTTTCATAGATGCCCGTCAGTCCTGCACAGGCATCCTGCTTTAATACTATAGCACGGTCTTTCATTTTCGTAAATGCCAGATTGTCCTCAATGCATGCCAGGGCTTTCGGGGCATTTTCGATAAAATAGGCTTTTCTGGCACCGCGGCTTAAGGCCTCAATGCCGATACCGCCGCTGCCGCTGAAAATATCTACAAATACACAATCCGGAATATAGGTCTGCAACATATTAAAAAGGGTTTCCTTGATCCTGTCGGTAGTAGGTCTGGTATCCATGCCTTCCGGTGTTTTTAACGGCAGACTTCTTGCGGTTCCTGCAATAACTCTCATATGCTTTTTCTCCGTTTTCTGAATGCTTATTATTTTGCTATACTCTGACCTTGGTGCCCTTGCTGTCGCGTTTCCCGGGCTTCAGATTGTTCAGGACAAGCTCCTTGCCCTTGTATTCGATGGTGGTCTCTACGGCATTCTTTGTATAATATACATTTTCCACCTGATCGCCGTCGCCCAGCTTCATACCACGGACACCGATGGCCCCCTTCTTCTTCTCGGGAATCTCTTCCACGGCAAAGCGCAGGAAAAATCCGGCCTTTGTCTGTAATACGATATTCCGCTGATCCGTAAGGGCTGCAACGCTGACGACACTGTCGCCCTCCGCCAGCTTCGTGGCGGCAACAGTACGTTTGGTCACGTCGAATTCTCCGCCGTCTACCACTTTTAACATGGACTGGGCGGTAGCAAAGATCACCTGACACAGATTCAGTTCCTTCTGGCTGGTGATATAGACGATCTCTTCGGTCTTCTGACTGAAATTACTTACGTTATCTATGGGTGTGCCCTTGTCACGGAACTTCCCGTAAGGCAGATCCAGCACCTTGATCGTATGCATCTGTCCGGTGTTGGTGAACAGGCAGATACGGCCGGTATTTTTACAGGTGAAGATGTATTTATTCTCTGCATCCGCAGCTTCTTTATTCCGCTCGTAGGTAGAGACATCCACGGTCTTGGCATAGCCGAACCGATCCATCAGGAAGACCACATCCATCTCTTCCAGTTCCTTCTCCTTGTAGACCGCTTCCTGTCCGTTCTCGATGACAGTCTTGCGGGGATGGCTGTATTCCTTCTTGAAGCCGTCCAGTTCGTTCATGATGACCTGGGCCATGGAATCTCTGCGGTCCAGGATATCCTCGTAGCGATAGATATTGGCCATGGTCTCTTCGTGCTCGTTGATCAGTGCTTCCAGTTCAAGACCGATCAGCTTATACAGACGCATCTCCAGAATGGCATTTGCCTGTTTCTCGGTGAACTGAAGCTGGGCCGCCATGATCTTCGACTCTTTGGACTTGAATTTGATGCCCTCCACCTTACCTTCTACAAGACAGGCTTTTGCCATGGCACGGTCCTTGGAACCCCGTAATATTTCGATGACCAGATCGATCACGTTGCAGGCCTTGATCAGACCTTCCTGAATCTCCTTGCGCTCCTGCTCTTTGGCTAACAGATTGGTATATTTTCTGGTAGCTACTTCAAACTGAAAGTCCGCATTGGCTTTAATAATCTGCTTTAAGCCCATGGTTTCCGGCCTGCCGTCTGCAATGGCCAGCATGTTCACACCGAAGGTATCTTCCAGACGGGTTTTCTTGTAAAGCATGTTCACAAAGTTCTCAGGATCGGCATCCTTTCGCAGTTCGATGACGATACGGATGCCCTCCTTGGAGGACTGGTTGGAAATATCCACGATATCCTGGGTCTTCTTCGTCTCGGACAGGGCTGCCACATCGGATAAAAACTTCGCGATATTGGCACCGATCATGGTATAGGGGATCTCGGTGATCACCACGTTGGTCTTGCCGGCCTTCCCCTTCTGGAATTCCACTTTGCCCCGCAGCTTGATCTTGCCGGTTCCAGTCTCATAGATGTCTTCCAGTTCATCCTTATTGATAACGATGCCGCCGGTGGGGAAATCCGGTCCCTTCAGGTAACGCATCAGTTCTTTTGTTGTAATCTCATTATTGAGCATATAAGCCTTTACGGCATCGATGACTTCTCCAAGATTATGAGGGGGGATGCTGGTGGCCATACCGACGGCGATACCCTCGGAGCCGTTGACCAACAGATTGGGGATCTTTACCGGCAGTACGGACGGCTCTTTTTCCGTCTCATCGAAGTTCGGAACAAAGTCTACCACATCCTTGTCCAGATCTGCCAGAAATGCTTCCTGGGTCACCTTCTGGAGTCTGGCCTCGGTGTAACGCATGGCTGCTGCACCGTCTCCTTCGATGTTGCCAAAGTTGCCGTGGCCATCGATCAGGGGCATCCCCTTTTTGAAATCCTGGCTCATGACTACCAGAGCCTCATAGATGGAACTGTCGCCGTGGGGATGATATTTACCCATGGTATCACCTACGATACGGGCACTCTTACGGTAGGGGCGGTCGTAACGGATCCCCAGTTCGTGCATATCGTAGAGGGTTCTTCGCTGTACCGGCTTCAGACCGTCTCGGACATCCGGTAGTGCTCTTGCGATGATAACGCTCATGGCATAGTCGATGAACGATTTCTGCATCTCCTCGGAGTATTCTGTTTTTATGATTCTGCTGTCGTCCATTTATAGTCTCCGTTCTTTCTGACATTACAGTTTGGATCCTGCGTTACTAGATGTCTAATTCCGCATCTGTAGCGTGATCGTAAATAAATGCTTTTCTGGGCGGTACATCCGTACCCATGAGAAGCTCGGTCATCTCGGAAGCCATGCGGGCATCCTCAATCTCCACCAATTTTAACATCCTGCGTTCCGGATCCAGTGTGGTCTCCCACAGCTGTTCGGCATCCATCTCGCCCAGACCTTTGTAACGCTGTAGGGTAAAGGGACCCTTGTGGGTCTTACGGTATTTTTCCAGCGCTTTGTCATCATACAGATATTTCTCTTCTCCCTTGGAGGGCATGGCCTTGTATAAGGGAGGCATTGCTATGTATACGTGGCCTTCGAAGATCAGATCCGGCATGAAGCGGTAGAATAAAGTAAGCAGCAAAGTGGAAATATGTGCACCGTCCACATCGGCATCCGCCATAATGATGATCTTGTCGTAACGTAATTTACTGATATCGAAATCGTTGCCGTAACCCTCGGAGAAGCCGCAGCCGAAGGCATTGATCATGGTCTTGATCTCGGCATTGGCCAGTACCTTGTCGATGCTGGCCTTCTCCACGTTCAGGATCTTACCGCGGATGGGAAGGATGGCCTGATACATACGGTTTCTGGCGGTCTTGGCACTGCCGCCCGCAGAATCACCCTCTACGATGAAGATCTCACACTTGGAGGGATCTCTGGATTCACAGTTGGCCAGTTTGCCGTTGGAATCAAAGGAGAATTTCTGCTTCGTCAGCATATTGGTCTTTGCCTTCTCCTCTGTCTTACGGATCTTGGCAGCCTTTTCCGCACAGCCGATAATATTTTTCAGAGTCTCCAGATTGCGGTCGAAGAACCGGACGATTTCTTCCCCGGTCACCTTGGCCACGGCCTTGGCGGCATCCTGGTTGTCCAGCTTCGTCTTGGTCTGTCCTTCAAAACGGGGATCCGGGTGCTTGATGGATACTACGGCCGTCATTCCGTTACGGACATCGGCACCGGTAAAGTTTGCATCCTTTTCCTTCAGGATGTTCAGCTCTCTGGCATAAGTATTGATCACGTTGGTGAACTGGGTCTTGAAACCGGTGAGGTGGGTGCCACCCTCGGAGTTGTAAATATTATTACAGAAACCCAGTACATTCTCGTGGAATTCGTTGACATACTGGAAAGCCACTTCCACGGAGATGCCTTCGCTCTCGCCGGAGAAGAAAATGACATCGTGTACGGTCTCCTTGGAACGGTTCATATCCTTTATGAAGCCGATGATGCCTTCCGGTTCATGGTAGGTGACTTTCTCGGGTTCTTCTTTTCGCTTGTCTTCAAAAAGGATCGTAAGCTTCGGATTCAGATAAGCGGTCTCGTGGAGACGGCTCTTGACTTCATCTTCCTTGAAACGGGTCTTATCGAAGATGGTGTCATCCGGCAGAAAATTGATAGTCGTACCGGTCTCTCTGGTCTTACCTACTACGGGAAGCAGACCGTCCACCAGATCCATGACAGGGATACCTCTTTCATAACGGTCCTCATAGATGCAGCCACCGCTTTTGACCCTGACAGTCAATTTTGTGGAAAGAGCATTTACCACGGAGGAACCTACGCCGTGCAGACCACCGCTGGTCTTGTAGGCGGAATTGTCGAACTTACCACCCGCATGCAGGGTCGTGAATACCAGACGCTCCGCACTGATTCCCTTTTCGTGCATTCCCACAGGAATACCACGTCCGTTATCTTCTACGGTGGCGGAACCGTCCGCCTCCAGAGTTACTTTTATTGTATCGCAGTATCCGGCCAAATGCTCGTCCACAGAGTTGTCCACGATCTCGTAGATCAGGTGGTTCAGCCCCTTGGTGGAGACACTGCCGATATACATTCCAGGTCTCTTTCTTACCGCTTCCAGGCCTTCCAGGACGGTAATACTCGAGGCGTCATAATTATTGTCTTTTGCCATGAAATGGAACTCCTTATCAACACATTATTGTCTATAGTATATCACAGATTTTGTGTTTGGAAAAGCAAAAAAATACAAGGGATAGGGTCTTGCTGCAAATAAAAAACCACCAGTTCTCCGATTCGAAACTGGTGGTCAAAATGGTCTGTTAAGAAATCCCTTTGAATTTATAATCCTTATGATCTTGCGATTGCAATGCTCCAAAGGACAGTAACCGGCTGCCACGGAACACTAATTTCCCCTGCTCTCCTTCTTTCAACGTTGAAAAAACAGTATCATCCGCTTCCAGTGTGACAGATTTTTCAGGATGCTCCATGTCCTGAAAAGTAATCTGAAGCACCGCTTCTGTCTCTACCAGTCCAGTGGTCACATTTGTGTTCTGGAGGTAAACGACCTGGGAGGTATCGGCATTTGTATTTTTCGAAAGCACGACCGCTTTTTCCACGGTCTGTGTGCGAAAAGCTCCCCTGCCGCGACGACGCAGGCATAAATAACAGATCCAGAGGACGATTGCTATTAAAAACAGGACGGTTAAAATGTTTTCCAATAAGCTAAACTGCATTGGATTTATCATATGGCACCTCCAGAAAATATTATTATACCGTGATCTTCTTACAGCAGGCCAGTGCCAGGGATCCGGGTCCGATATGGCAGGCAACGCTTAAGGACAGCGGATCGATATGAATATCATAGCCGGGGAATTCCGCCTCCACTTCGGTGCGGAACTGCTCTGCAGCAGCTCTGTCGTGGGTGTATGCGATCTGCATCCAGATATGCTTGTCTTCCGTCATGCCGCCGAAACGCTCGTTGATATCCTTCTTAATGGCATTGATCATCATAGTCTTGCCCTGTGAGGTGGTTCTGGCCTTGGCAAAAGCGTCCAGCTTTTCTCCCTGAATGGTCAGTACCGGCTTCAAACGAAGCATGGTGCCGATGGCTGCCGCCGCCGGAGTGATCCGTCCACCTTTTTTCAGGTAATACAGAGTATCCAGCATAATATAGATACTGCTGTTGAATTTATCGTTTTCCAGAAATTCTTTGATCTGGGCCGCATTTTTACCGGCTGCTGCAAGCTGCAGGGCATCCAGTGCGGACTGACGCTGGGTTACGGATATTCTCTGGTTGTTCACGACCTGGACTCTGCCGTCATACTCCGCTGCAAAGACAAAAGCACTCTGGCAGGAACCGGACAGACCGCTGCTCATGGGAATGTGTACAATCTCGTCATATTCCTGTAAAAGCTTGTCCCACAGACTGGTAACGTTGTCCGGAGACGGCTGGCTGGTGGCAATATTGGCACCGGATTTCAGCTTTTCATAGAACTGCTCCTGCGTCAGGTCAATATCTTCGTAATAAGTGACTTCATCAATCATAAAAGGCATGGGAAGTACATAAATTCCAATTTTTTTCCCCTCCGCCTGCGTAATACCGCTGTTACTGTCTGTTACAATTGCTATTTTTGCCATTTGGTATCTAAACCTTCCCTTTGCATTATTTTGCAGAAATTACCCGATTCGCAGTTTGAAACTTTGAACCTAAAAGTAATTTTACTGTCAGATGGTCCGAAAGTCAACCATATTTGCCGAGCGATGTTCCTCAAAATATTGCCGCAACGGCAGCGTATCTTCGCTGCTCAGTTCCGGATCTGAGCATAGCAGTGTATCTACGGCTTCAGAAGCCTCCTTTAACAGCGATGCATCCGTATAAATATCTCCCAGTACAAAAGAAAATTCACCGCTCTGCCGGATCCCGAAGATATCACCGGGGCCTCGTAACTTCAGATCCTCGGAAGCGATATGGAAACCGTCATTGGAATGGTTCAGGATCTGCAGACGTTCCATGGTCTCTTTGGCCTCGGAGGTACTGATGAAAATACAATAGCTCTGGAATTCTCCACGTCCTACACGTCCCCTCAGCTGGTGCAGCTGTGCCAGACCGAAACGCTCCGCATTCTCCACCATCATCACCGTGGCATTGGGTACATTGATGCCGACTTCAATGACCGTGGTGGAGACCAGGACATCGATCTTCTTATTTGCAAACTCTTCCATGATCCGGTTTTTATCGGCAGAACGCATTTTCCCGTGAAGATATGCCACCTGTACAGAGGGAGGCAGCGCCGCCCGAAGCTTCTCCGTGTAATCCACCACGTTCTCCAGATCCTCCGATTCCCCCTCTTCCACCATGGGACAGATGACATAGGCCTGTCTTCCCTCAGCCACTTCTCTGGCGATAAATTCATAGGCCTTGGGGCGATAGGAGGTGCCTACAACACAGTTCTTGATGGGCAGACGGTTGGCGGGCAGTTCGTCAATGACGGAGACCTTCAGATCCCCGTACAGGATAATGGCCAGTGTCCGGGGGATAGGGGTGGCACTCATGACCAGCACATGGGGCTCCCTGCCCTTGGCTGCCAATGTCTCCCGCTGTCTGACACCGAAGCGGTGCTGTTCGTCCGTTACTACCAGAGCAAGGGAAGCGTATTCCACCTTCTCCTGAATCAGAGCGTGGGTTCCAATGATCAGATTGGCTTCCCCCGAGGCAATTTTCGCATAAGCTTCCCGTTTATCCTTTGCCGTCATGGAGCCGGTCAGAAGTACCGGCCGGAAAGCAATGCCATATTTTTCCACATAACCGGAAATGGTCTCAAAATGCTGTGCCGCCAGCACTTCCGTCGGAGCCATCAGTGCCCCCTGAAAACCGTTGGCGGCACACATAAGTAAGGCAAGAACCGCCAGAATCGTCTTACCGGAGCCAACATCTCCCTGAATCAGCCGGTTCATGGCATAGGGACTGCCCATATCCTCCCTGAGCTCTCCCCAGACCTTCCTCTGGGCTTTCGTCAGAGGGAACGGCAGCTGTTCTAAAAATCTTACGGTATCTGCGGTCTCATACATGGGAAAATGATTCTCTGTCTTCGCTGCCAGATCCTTGTTCTTCCGCAGAACCAATAAAAAGGAAAAGAATTCTTCGAATACCATGCGGTTTCTGGCGGCCAGCAATTCCTCCCGGTTCTCCGGAAAATGCAGGGAATTGACGGCTTCCCTGTGGGAAAGCATGGGATGTTTCTGCAGTACGGATTGCGGAAGATATTCCTTTTCCGGAGGATAATATTCCAGTGCCTGGGCTACGGATTTCTGTACCGTCTGGTTAGTCAGTCCCTTGGTCAGAGCATACCGGGGCAAAAGACGCCCGGATTTCTGCTTATATTCGTCCCAGGTAAACATCCGGGGCTGTTCCATGATCTTATGAGTGCCACGCTGCTGTACCAGCCCCCGGAACAGATAGAATCCGCCGGGCTTTAATACTTTTTTCAAAAAAGGCATGTTGAAAAAGGTAAGCTGGATGGAATCTCCGTTGTCATCCTTCAATACCGCGTTCAGGATTGACAGATTACGTACCTTTTTCACATTTGGAATGGCCGTGAGCTGCCCGTAGATGGCCTGTACACTGCCGGGACAAGCCTCCCGGATGGATACCGGAGCATCGTAAGTCTCGTAATCTCTGGGATAATGCCCGATCAGATCCTCCACGGTAAAGACATTGATCCTGCCAAACAGAGCCGCCGTCTTCTCTCCCACGCCCTTTATTCTATTAATAGGTATCGCATCACTCATACTTGTCCCTCTTTTCTAAATTAAATGGGAAGTTAGTGGAACGTCCCCGTAGCCCGAATTGGGGGTACTGGTTTCTTGAAAGCTTTCAAAATGGGCATAGTGAAAGAGAAGGTACCGCTTTGTACCCTCGACTTGTCCGAAT
>CAKRRD010000044.1 GCA_934394815.1 uncultured Acetatifactor sp.
CTGGAAGGAATCGGGGAAGATACCGATAGAGAAGGACTGAAGGAGACACCGGAGCGGATCGGCAGGATGTATGAAGAAATCTGCGGCGGTATGGATCAGGACGCGGGAGAGCATCTGTCGAAGGTCTTCTCCGTAGACAATAACGAGATGGTGCTGGAGAAGGATATTACCTTCTATTCTATGTGCGAGCATCACCTGATGCCATTTTACGGCAAGGCTCATGTGGCATATATTCCCGATGGCAAGGTCGTGGGATTGAGTAAGCTGGCCCGGACGGTGGAGGTCTATGCCAGAAGATTACAGATCCAGGAGCGGATGACGGCGCAGATCGCGGACGATATCATGAAATATCTGGCACCTCAGGGTGTTATGGTAATGCTGGAAGCGGAGCATATGTGCATGACCATGCGCGGGATCAAAAAGCCCGGCAGTCAGACCGTGACTCTGGTGACCAGAGGGATTTTTGCGGAGAATAAGGAATTGCAGGACAGATTTTTACAGCTGGTAAAACGGTAAAGATTATGGATAGAATTGATAAAATATTAAATCACGATTTGTTTTTATACCATTTAGAACAGAACAATACGGCAGAAGCAGACAGACGCTTCTGCCGTCATGGTATGGTACATTTTCTGGATGTGGCCAGGATCGGTACGATCATAGCGCTGGAGGAAGGGTTTAAGATCAACCGGGAATGGATCTATGCGGCGGCACTGCTCCACGATTGTGGGAAACATGAACAGTACGAGAATGGCATTCCGCATGAGCAGGCCAGTGCACGGATCGCGCCGGAGATTCTGAAGACTTGTGGATTCAATGATGAAGAAACGGGTGTTATTGTAACAGCGATCTCCAGACACCGGGATCCTGAGGCGGCGAAGGAGAAGAATCTAAATGGCATCCTGTATCGGGCGGATAAGGCAAGCCGTGCCTGCTTTGCGTGCGATGCAGAGAAGGATTGCAACTGGAAAGACGGCAAGAAGAACCTGACAATTAAGTATTGATTGGTGTCGGGAACATCATAAATAATATTAAGAAACGTGGGGAGAAGACAAATGAAGATTGGCAACAGAGAGTTTCAGACTAAGGGACATACTTATGTAATGGGAATCCTGAATGTGACCCCGGATTCTTTTTCCGACGGAGGAAAGTGGAATGACAGAGACCGGGCATTGAAGCATGTGGAAGAAATGATCGCTGAGGGGATGGATATTGTGGATATCGGCGGAGAATCCACCAGACCGGGTTATACCCTGTTATCCGATGAAGAGGAGATTGCCAGAGTCGTACCCATGATCGAGGCGGTGAAGGCAAATTTTGACATTCCTATTTCCCTGGACACCTACAAAAGCGGAGTGGCAGAGGCAGGAATCCGTGCGGGGGCGGATCTCATCAATGATATCTGGGGCTTGAAATATGATAACCGTATGGCAGAGGTTATTGCGAAGAGCGGTCTGCCCTGTTGTCTGATGCATAACCGTAAAGAAGCGGATTATCGGGATTTCATGCAGGATGTGGCAGCGGATCTGGCGGACACGATCCATCTGGCGGAAGCAGCAGGCATCGCGGATGAGAAGATCATCTTAGACCCCGGTGTGGGCTTCGGCAAGACCTATGAGAATAATCTGGAGATCATCAACTGTCTGGAAGAACTGAATATGTTCGGTTATCCGTTGCTTTTAGGATGCAGCCGTAAATCCGTGATCGGACTGACACTGGATCTGCCGGTGACGGAGAGAGTGGAGGGGACGCTTGTGACCACTATGTTCGGTGTCCAGAAGGGATGTATGTTCGTCCGTGTGCATGATGTGAAGGAAAATGTCCGCACCATTAAAATGTGTGAAGCTATTTTAAACAGCGGAAACTGATATTTTGCGAAGAAGCGTTGGGAAAGGCGGAGTCGGCAAATGAAAAACGGCACTTATGAGGACCAGATCCGTATCGAAGAACTGGAAGTATATGCGCATCACGGCGTATATCCGGAAGAAAATGAAAAAGGACAGCATTTTTATGTGAATGCCACGTTATATACCAATACCCGTCCGGCAGGACTGGCAGACGACCTGAGTCTGTCCACCAATTACGGAGAGGTCTGTCAGTTTATCTCAGAGTACATGCAGCAGCATACTTTTCAACTGATCGAAACGGTGGCGGAGCGGACTGCTTACGAAGTATTACAGCATTTTCCGCTGGTACAGGGACTGGATCTGGAGATCCGTAAGCCCGAGGCTCCGATCCCTCTTCCCTTTGGCAGTGTGTCTGTGGCAATTCACAGGGAATGGCATGTGGCCTATATTGCCGTGGGATCCAATATGGGGGACAGCAGAGAGCATATTGCACAGGCACTGAGACAGCTGGAGAAGCATAAGGACATTCAGGTCACGAAAGTATCGGAACTGTTGGAGACGCTGCCCTATGGTGGTGTGGAGCAGGATAACTTCGTAAACGGAATGTTTGAGATCCGGACATTGCTGACACCGGAAGAATTGCTGCAGGAGCTGCATAGAATGGAAGCTTCGGAAGGCCGGGAGCGTAAGATCCACTGGGGTCCCCGGACACTGGATCTGGATATTGTTTTTTATGATGATCTGATCTACAGTTCTGAGGATCTGGTGATTCCCCATGTAGATATGGAGAACCGCTATTTTGTATTGAAGCCCTTGTGTGAACTGGCACCGCATCTTCGCCATCCCATCACCCATAAGACTGTAACACAGATGCTGTCAGAACTTCCCGTGGATCTTACGGAAGGAAGCGAAGCGTAAAACGGGCACAGAGACCGATGAACAGTCCGGTTACCAGACCGCTTAACAGTAAAAACGGCAGATAGACAAGCACGGCAGGAACGGAAGTCAGTAAAAACGCAATACTGATCTGCCCCAGATTATGAAAAACAGCTCCGGTCATGCTGGCCAGAAACAGGTAATGCCCGTGCAGCAGCCGCTTTACAAGCGTCATGGCCAATAGGCATAGTATTCCGCCGGAGAGGCTGTACAGGAGACTGATGGCTTGACCGAAGAACATGGAGGCCAGCAGGATCCGCACCAGAAGCACGGAAAAGGCATCTTTTGCGGAATATTTCCATAGAACAACAAGCGTTATTATATTGGCAAGCCCCAGTTTGATGCCGGGAATGGGGACAATGGGGGGCAGAGCACTCTCCACGGCATACAGCGCCAGTGCAATGGCAGCCAGCAGGGAAAGTGCCGTCAGTTTTTTGGTGTTTACAGGTGGTTTCATTCATATCTCCGTGTTTTTTGTAATTCGTAAGATCTGCGGTGTTTTAGGACCGTGGGCTTTAATACCGTGAAGGTTTGGCATCAGGGGGGAGCACCGGATGATTTCGAGTTGTGGATTAGGGCATCGTGTGGTTAGAATCATGCAGGCAAAAACGATGTCCCGTCAGTAGGCCACACCGTCCGGAACCTGTGCTGTGCCATCCGGAACGACAGCTTCCTCCCGTACCCGGATCACCAGCCGGTTGGGCAGACAGGTGATGGGAAGCAGGGAGGTGCTGATAAAGCCCTGATGTACGCAGATCTGATCCGGACAGGAGGCGGAGACGATGGCAATGCTGCCTGGGCGGACGCAGACGGTATTCGTGGCACCGGCATCACCGGGAACGTCAAAGGTATATTCAGCGGCCACGGTGTCAAGGCGGATAGTCTGTAATAATTCACCGTTCTGGTAAAGGTCGGCATAGAGAGCCTGACCGCTTTCTGCAAAACTGTGAGAGACCACATAGATCCGGATACCGCAAAGGACGGCTGCTACAAGCAGAACTGCGGTAAGGAGAACGGCTCTTTTTCGATCATTCATGGAAACATTCATAGGAATGGAAAGCTCCTTTCTGATGTGAACAGTATAGCAAAAGGAATGAAAAAAATGAAGAAGTATTTGAAAATATCCCGGATGGCGCGAGGGGCAGTGCTTCTGGCAATGCTCCCGATATTTTTTCTGGGGGGCTGCGGGCAGAGAACGGAATGCGAAAAAAGCGTAGATACTGCCATGGGAACGGTGATTTCCCAGACGGTTTACCTGACCCGGAAAACTACGATTACGACGAAAAATGAAATAGATACAAAAATAACAGATGTTGTTCTACAAAAACTAAATGATCTGGAGCAGAAGGAACTCTCCTGGAGGCTGGAAAGTGCGGAAGTGGCTCGTATCAATGCGGCCGCAGGAGAGGGACCGGTATCCATCTCCCCGGCCATGACAGAATGGCTGGAACGCTGCCTGCAGGTCTCGGCGGACAGCGAAGGAGCATTTGATGTCAGCATCGGCCGTCTCAGCCGTCTGTGGGATATTGATACCTGGGCGGCGGCCACAGATCCAGGGGACTATGAACTGCCGGGGCAGGAGGAGGTCACGCAGGCGCTTGCCACCGCAGGCTGGCAGGAGATTTCGCTGGAACCCCGGACGGACGGTGGTCTGGTGAGTATTCCCGCAGAAATGCAGTTAGATCTGGGAGCAGTGGGAAAAGGTGTGGCGCTGGATGAGATCCGTGGGATTCTGGAAGAACATCCGGAAGTAAGCGGGGCGGTGATCTCTGCGGGAGGCAGCATTCTGACCTACGGAAGCAAACCGGAGGGCGGAGCCTGGCAGATCGCGGTAACAGATCCTTTAGATCCCTCTGACAGTGTGGGAATCCTGACACTGGACGGCGGGTGCTGTGTATCCACATCGGGAGACTACGAACGGTACGTGGAGGTGGACGGGATCAGATACCATCACATTCTTGATCCCCGGACCGGCTCTCCGGCCCGCAGCGATGTGGCAGGGGTTACTATCGTGACGGCGGACGGTTTCTTAAGTGATGCACTGTCTACTGCCTGCTTTGTGCTGGGACAGGAGAAAGGGCAGAAGCTTCTGGAAAAATATGATGCGGAAGGGTTGTTCATCGATCATGAGGGAAACATTACCATGACAGAGGGCATGCAGCAATATTTCCATTTGTCGAATGCCCGGAAATAGTGTATAGTAAATGTAGTTCACCGCAGATAACAGTCGGGCGGAAATGAAAAGTGTCCACTGATGACAGCGCAAGCATAGGGTAAATAATGGAGATTAACATGGAAGAGAAGAACAGTTATCTTTCCGCAGATCCGGAAACTATCCGGCAGATTGATGAGAAGATGCCGCCGGAAGAGGAATTACAGGATCTCGCAGAGTTTTTTAAAGTATTTGGAGATGCCACAAGATTAAAGATCCTGTCGGTCTTGTTATGCTCCGAGATGTGCGTATACGATATAGCCACGCTGCTGGGTATGTCCCAGTCTGCCATTTCCCATCAGTTACGGGTATTGAAGCAGATGGATCTGGTGAAGAACCGCAGAGACGGCAAGACTATTTTCTATGCACTGGCGGATGACCATATCATCACGATCCTGAATCAGGGCCTGAATCATATCGAAGAAGGCTGAAAATAAGAGCCGCAGGCAGAATGCCTGCGGCTTTTGCTGTCTATTGCCAGTACAATTATTTTTTCAAAGCGTCCAGTGCAGCCTGTCTGGCTCCGTCGAAGATGCTGTAACCCTGGCTGCCTAAGGGGGAATGGTACCAGGAAGAGTCATCTCCGAACATCTGGAAGTAGACATACTGGGAAGTCATGTGAATGGCGGTATAATTGCCCTCGGCAATGACCCAGGAATCGCTTCCGTCATCCCGCATGCATTTCAGGCAGGCTTCCTCGCCGTTCACCTGATAGTACACATAGCCGTAACCTACATTAAAGCAGTCGATCCGCTCATTGGTCAGCACTTCGATCTCATTCCGGGACAGGGAATAACGGCACAGCCTGTAATCATTTTCCACGTCCATGTAGTAGACATAATCCCCTGTTACAATGGGATACCACAGATTACCATCCCATACAGTGGAGATATGGTCGGTTGCGGTATCCATGGCATAGAGATAATGATTGTCCTGGGTACCGTTGAAGTATATGGTGCCGTTTACCGCGCTGGCGGGATTGATCTGGAAGTCTGCCAGCTCCGTTTTGCCGGATTTGTCGATCTTCATACGGTAAAACAGAGGTCCGTTATCATCCACCGTCATGATATAGAGGCTGCTTCCCACCAGCTGGGCGGAGACAATGGGGTCTCTGGTAAGCCCGGTAACGTCACTGCCGTTTAATTTACAGCGGTTGAAGGAGCGCACGGTCCGCAGGGCACCGATCCCGGCATCCCCGGAGACTCCGGTCTGATAATAATAGAGGAATTTGCCTCCCGCCAGAATATTCTGTACGCAGGCATTCCCCAGCTTTTTGATGTTCTGCTCGGAAGGATCCATGGAATACAGAGTCCCGCTGTCATAGACATTGGCAAAATATACCGTTCCGTCATACTCACAGAAGCTGCCGGAATTGTTCAGATTTCCGGCAGTGTTCCCCACGGTCTCCGGTGGATTGTCCGGAATCCGGTCCCCCACGATAGCAAAGGTGCCGATGACGATTACAAACAGGAGAAACGGAATCAGAATAAACAGGGCTTTTTTATCTTTCATAAGCAATCCTTCTTTGTATGTAAAGTTTATGTAATATCTAATATTATACCGTGCTTCTTGCTTGCGAACAAGATGAAATTGAGATAGAATGTAACTATTCGAAGCCTCAGTGAGATTGTTTTACAAGGGGTTCGGAAGCGTTACATTTGGAATCAGTGGATTCCGAATGCTTGAGAATTGCGGAAGCTGCGATGCGGCGGAGCAATTCGTGGATATCAAGTCAGTTAAGGAGAACAGCATGGATTTATCACAGTTAAGACAACAGATCGACACCATCGACAGGCAGATCGTGGATCTCTATGAGGAGCGCATGGATGTCAGCAGACAGGTGGCGGAATATAAGATAGAGACCGGGAAAAAGGTATTCGACAAGCAGCGGGAGCAGGAGAAGATCGCCGGGGTCAAGGCACTGACCCATAACGATTTCAACAGCCACGGTGTGGAGGAACTGTTCGAGCAGATCATGTCCATGAGCAGAAAGCTGCAGTACCAGCTGCTGGCAGCCCATGGCAGTGAGGGCAGACTGCCCTTCATCGGTGTGGACGAACTGGAGACCGAGTGCGCCAGAGTGGTCTATCAGGGGGCGGAAGGATCCTATTCCCAGGCAGCCATGCGTAAATTCTTCGGGGAGAATGTCAATGCATTCCATGTGGAGTCCTTCCGGGATGCCATGAGCGCCATCGATGAAGGCAGTGCGGATTTCGCTGTGCTTCCCATTGAAAATTCCACGGCGGGCATCGTCAACGAGATCTACGATCTGCTGGTGGAATTCGAAAACTATATCGTGGGAGAGCAGGTGATCCCCATTGAGCACTGCCTGTTAGCCCTGCCCGGTACGAAGAGGGAAGAGATCAAAAGAGTCTATTCCCATCCCCAGTCCCTGATGCAGAGTGCCAGATACCTCTCCGGGCACGACTGGCAGCAGATCAGCATGCAGAACAACGCCTTCGCGGCACTGAAGGTGGCAAAGGACAAGGATCAGACTCAGGCGGCCATCGCCAGTGAATATGCGGGGCAGACCTACGGACTGGAAATCCTGGAAAAAGGGATCAATGATTCCGACAGCAACTCCACCCGCTTCATCATTGTGACGAACCAGAAGATTTTCCGCAAAAATGCCAACAAGATCAGTCTGTGTCTGGAGATTCCCCATGAGAGCGGATCTCTGTACCACATTCTGTCCCATTTTATCTACAACAATCTGAATATGACCAAGATCGAGAGCCGTCCGATTCCCGACAGGAACTGGGAGTACCGCTTTTTCATTGATTTCGAGGGCAATCTTGCGGACAGCGCGGTGAAAAACGCTCTGCGGGGACTCAGAGAGGAAGCCCGCAGCATGAAGATCCTGGGCAATTATTAAGCAGAGAACGCGGTCTCCCGGCGGTGATACCGGGCGGGCTGTGCAAAGACATAAGTGTTAAGAAATATTAAATAAGAAGGTTAACCATATGAGAGAAAAAGAACTGATTGTATACCGTGATTTTGAGGACGGAGAACTGTTGTATGACATGGCATTTCTCATGTCACATTACAATGACGAATATTATAATACGGAAGATATGGCAGCACTGTTTTACGAGTGCATTCATGATCTGATCGATCTGGCAGGCAATTACGGCTTCCACGGGAATCTGTGGCACTGTTATCTGGCCAATCTTCTGGTGAACAACGAGAACAGTTACAGCTGCGGCTGTGAAATCCGCGGAGAGATCGTCGGTTCCATCAACGAGGCGGCACTGCATGATATCCGCATTTTCAAGGAATTTTATGATTTTGATTTCGCTCCCATGATGGAGCAGCTTCATGTGCCGGAATTTTCCATCATTGAAAATTATGCCAGCAGCATGCAGGAGAGCAAAGTCTACAACAAGCGGATCTGTGCCCGCATCTGTGAACTGGCGGAGAAATTCTGCGCCGACGGCACACCGGAGGAGATGAAGGCCACTCTGACCCAGTTCTACAAGGAATACGGCGTGGGCAAATTCGGTCTGCACAAATCTTTCCGTATCACCCATGACGAGGAAGGCGTACATATCGTTCCTATTTTAAATATTGCCCATGTGAAGCTGGATGATCTGGTGGGCTATGAGATCCCCAAGAAAAAGCTGGTGGACAACACCGAGGCTTTTGTGAACGGGAAAAAGGCCAACAACTGTCTGCTGTTCGGCGATGCGGGAACCGGCAAATCCTCCAGCATCAAGGCCATTGCCAACGAATATTATGACAGGGGACTGCGTATCATCGAGATCTACAAGCACCAGTTCCAGGATCTGAATGCGGTGATCAGCCAGATTAAGAACCGTAATTATAAATTCATCATTTATATGGACGATTTAAGCTTCGAGGAATTCGAGATCGAGTACAAATACTTAAAGGCTGTCATCGAGGGCGGACTGGAGAAAAAGCCGGAAAACGTCCTGATCTATGCCACCTCCAACCGCCGTCACCTGATCCGCGAGAACTACAGCGACAAGGAGGAGACCAGAGAGGATATGCACACCAGCGATACGGTGCAGGAGAAGCTGTCACTGGTATACCGTTTCGGTGTGACCATTTACTTCGGTGCTCCCAACAAAAAGGAATTCCAGAATATCGTGAAGACACTGGCGGAGCGTTATCATGTGGAACTGCCGGAAGAGGAGCTTTTACAGGAAGCCAACAAATGGGAACTGTCCCACGGTGGATTGTCCGGCAGAAGTGCCCAGCAGTTCATTGATTATCTGTTAGGAAAGTGAGGAATTCTATGAGTGTGAAAACTTTCGCCGCCATTGATGTGGGCAGCTTCGAACTCACCATGAAAATATTTGATCTCTCCGGGAAAAATACCATGCGGGAGATCGACTGTATCCGCCAGCGGATCGATCTTGGCTCGGACACCTATGCCCACGGGAAAATCAGCAATGAAAAAATAGATGACCTGTGTTATACCCTGAAGGAATTCGCACAGATCATGGAATCCTACAAGGTGACCTCTTATAAGGCCTACGGCACCAGCGCCATCCGGGAGACGGAGAATACGCTGATCCTGCAGGACCAGATCGAGCAGCGCACCGGTATCCGTGTGGAGATTTTAAGCAACTCCGAGCAGCGTTTTCTGGATTACAAGTCCATTGCCTCCAAGGGGGAGATCTTCCGCAGGATCATTGAGGAAAAGACGGCGATCCTGGATATCGGCGGCGGTAGTATCCAGATTTCCCTGTTCGATAAGGATACGCTGGTATCCACCCAGAACCTGCGGTTAGGGGTGCTGCGGTTACAGGAACTGCTGAATCATCTGAATGCGGGCAGCACCCAGATGGAGCGGCTGGTGGATGAACTGGCCACGGCGCAGCTGGATGATTATAAGAAGCTGTATCTCAAGGATCGGGAGATCAAGAATATCATCATCGTGGATGATTATCTGTCTCCCTGGGCGGTGCGCAAGGCGTATGAGCGGGGAGAAAACAATGCTGTAGTGGATCGTAAGGCATTTTCCCAGCTGATGGAAGCCCTTCGTACCAAAGGAATCACGGAACTGGCCAAACGGATGGACATTACGGAGGAGAAAGTGCCCCTGGTGTATATCAGTGCAATTCTCACCAGACGTATTGCAGAACTCATGGGTGCAGAACTGATCTGGGCACCGGGCGTAACCCTCTGTGACGGTATCGCCTACGAGTATGCGGAGCAGAATAAGATGTTCCGGGGTGAACATGATTTCGCGGAGGACATCATTGCCTGTGCACTGAATATCAGCAAGCGCTACAATGGCAGCAGCAAGAGAGCGGATACGCTGGAACATATTACGACCACGATCTTCGACAGCATGAAGAAAGTCCATGGCATGGGACAGAGGGAACGCCTGTATCTGCGGCTGGCCGCTATTTTGCACGACTGTGGAAAATACATCAGCCTGCTCAATGTCGGTGAGGCTTCCTATGATATTATCATGGCGACGGAAATGATCGGACTGTCCCATATGGAGCGGGAGATCGTGGCCAATGTGGTAAGGTTTAACCACAGCGATTTCGTCTATTACGGGCAGGCTCAGGAACGTCCCATGGGACTGGATAAGGAGAGCTACTTAACGGTTGCCAAGCTGACTGCCATCCTGCGGCTGGCCAACAGCCTGGATCGCAGCCACAAGCAGAAAATGAAGGGTGTCAAAGCTTCCTTACAGGACAATGAACTGATCCTGAAAGTGGATACGCAGGAAGATATTACGCTGGAAAAGGGATTTTTCCAGACCAGCACGGAATTTTTCAAGGAAGTATACAGCATTACCCCGGAGATCCGGCAGAAAAAGAAATTTTAAGGGAGGCAGCAGGGCAAAATGGAAATCGACTTTAAAGATCCGAAATATTATACCAACCGGGAACTGAGCTGGGTACTGTTTGACCACAGAGTGTTGAACGAGGCCAGAGATAAGAGCATTCCGTTATTTGAACGGTTGAAATTTTTAAGCATCACAGCATCGAACCTGGATGAATTTTTCATGATCCGTGTGGCATCCTTAAAGGATATGGAAAATGCGGGTTACACGAAAAAGGACATTGCGGGCATGACTCCCACGGAGCAGTTAAAAGCGCTGCACGTGGCGATTCATGAACTGGTGGATCTGCAATATTCCACCTATAACCGTTCCCTGCTTCCGCTTCTGGAAAAAAACGGTCTGCATATCATCAGAGAGCATGAACAGCTGACAGCGGAGGAAGCAGCGTACGTGGATCAGTATTTCCAGGAAAATGTGTATCCTGTGCTGACCCCCATGGCTGTGGATTCTTCCAGACCCTTCCCCCTGATCCGCAACAAGTCTCTGAACATCGGAGCCATGGTGCGGAAGAAGAACAGTGGCGAGGAACTGGAATTCGCCACCGTGCAGGTACCCAGTGTCTTAAGCCGTGTGGTACGGATCCCGTCCAGGGGCAAGGCCTGCAAGATCATTCTGCTGGAAGAGATCATCGAGCGGAACATGGATAAGCTGTTCTTAAATTATGATATTGTCTGTGCCCATCCCTTCCGTATCATGCGAAATGCAGATCTGAGCATTGACGAGGATGAGGCGGCAGACCTGTTAAAAGAGATCGAAAAGCAGTTGAAGAAGCGTCAGTGGGGCGAAGCCATCCGTCTGGAAGTGGAAAGCGGCATGGATAAGCGCCTGCTTAAGATCATCAAGAAGGAACTGAACATTGAGACAGAGAATATTTATGAGATCGATGGACCTTTGGATCTGACCGTACTGATGAAAATCTACGGACTGGAAGGCTTCGGCCATTTAAAAACTCCGAAGTATGAGCCTCAGCAATCTCCGGAACTTCCCACAGGCTGCAATATTTTCGAAGAGATCCGCAAGGGAGATATCCTCTTACATCATCCGTTCCAGAGCTTTACGCCGGTGGTGGATTTCATCCGTCAGGCGGCGAGAGATCCGGAAGTACTGGCCATTAAGCAGACACTGTATCGTGTCAGTGGCAACTCCCCCATCATTGCGGCACTGGCCCAGGCTGCCGAGAACGGCAAGCAGGTTACGGTACTGGTGGAACTGAAAGCCCGTTTTGACGAGGAGAATAATATCGTCTGGGCGAGAATGCTGGAAAAGGCAGGCTGTCATGTTATCTACGGACTGGTGGGACTTAAGACCCATTCCAAGATCACACTGGTAGTCCGCAGGGAAGAGGACGGCATCCGCAGATATGTCCATCTGGGTACCGGTAACTACAACGATGCTACGGCGAAGCTGTACACGGATGTGGGAATGTTGACCTGTGCGGAGCGCATCGGCGAGGATGCCACGGCAGTCTTCAACATGCTGTCCGGTTATTCGGAGCCGCTGTTCTGGAACAAGCTGGCACTGGCACCGCTGTGGCTGAAGGATAAGTTCCTGCATCTGATTGAGCGGGAAAAAAATTACGCGTTGGAGGGCAAGGATGCTCATATCATTGCGAAGATGAATTCCCTCTGCGACAAGGATATTATCCGTGCCCTGTATGAAGCCAGCGCGGCCGGTGTGAAGATCGAACTGATCGTAAGAGGTATCTGCTGTCTGAAAGTGGGCATCCCGGGCGTCAGCGAAAATATCAGTGTCCGTTCCATTGTAGGCAATTTTCTGGAGCACAGTCGTATTTTCTATTTTGCCAACGATGACCATTATGAGATCTACTGCGGAAGTGCCGACTGGATGCCCCGTAATCTGGAGCGTCGAGTGGAGATTCTGTTCCCCGTGGATCGTCCGGAGTTGAAAGAAGAATTGTTACATATCCTGAACAGTCAGCTGAAGGATAATGTAAAGGCTTCCATTTTACAGCCCGATGGCAGTTATGTGAAGCAGGATAAGAGAGGAAAGCAGCTGTTCAACTCTCAGGAGGCTTTCTGTCTGGAAGCCATCCAAAGAGCAAAGGAGGTTGCGGGAGAGTCTGCCCTGGAGAGCAGGACCTTTATCCCGGAGACACATCATGAATAAGAAGATCATATTGGCATCCGCCTCCCCCAGGAGGCGGGAGCTTCTGACGCAGATCGGCCTTCCCTTTGAAGTCGTGGTCAGTGATGCTGAGGAAAAAATCATGTCCACCGAACCGGCCAGGGTAGTGGAGGAACTGTCGGCACAGAAGGCGGAAGCGGTGTGGGAGAAGCTTAACTTTGATATTACAGAGCCGGTCCGGAATGATGATGCAGGAGAGCTGGAAAACCGGAGCGGTGAGACCACAGGAAGCAGGTGGGAAAGCGGGACTGTGACGAAGGATGAGATCGTTCTGGGAGCCGATACGGTGGTTGCCTGCGACGGTAAAATCCTCGGAAAGCCAAAGGATACCGAAGACGCCGCCCGCATGCTTACCATGCTGCAGGGCAGAGCGCACGAAGTATATACCGGAGTGACCATTCTCTATGGAGAAAACGGAGAGAAAAAGGCACTGACCTTCCACGAGAAGACCACTGTGCATTTCTGTCCCATGACGGAAGCACAGATCCGGGAATACGTGGCTGCCGGGGATCCCATGGACAAGGCGGGATCCTATGGAATTCAGGGCATCTGCGCCCGATACATCCGCGGCATCGAAGGAGATTACAATAACGTGGTAGGACTTCCGGCGGGAAGAGTCTATCAGGAACTGCATAAGATGGGACTGGTGTAACTATGAAGAAAGCAGCAATTTTTGATTTGGACGGAACCTTATCCGATTCCATTCTGAGCATGAAATACAGCGGAGACAAGACCATGGCGGAATTCGGCTATGGCCCTTTCTCTGTACAGGATTATAAATATTTTGTGGGCGATGGCGCCGCCAATCTGGTGAAGCGGGCGCTGATCAAGGGCGGCGATACCGGCCTGACCCATTTTGAGGCAGCCTACGCCAGATACAAAGAGATCTTTCAGGCAAACTGCATGTATCGGGTGAAGCCTTATGAGGGAATCCCGGAGCTTTTGGAAGAACTGAAAAAACGGGGCATGAAGCTTGCCGTACTGTCCAACAAGCCTCATCATGCCACCGTGGATGTCATCGAGAATCTGTTTGGCAAGGGCTGTTTTGATGTGGTGCAGGGACAGGTGGACGGCGTGCCCATCAAGCCCGATCCCGCAGGGGTGTTCCGTATCTTAGACCGGTTCGGTCTGACCGCAGACGAAGTGCTCTACATGGGAGACACTGCCACAGACATGAAGACCGGTAAGGCGGCCGGTGCCTTTACGGTAGGCGTCCTTTGGGGCTTCCGTAACCGCGAAGAACTGGAAGAAGGCCACGCTGATGCCATTATCGCCCATCCGCTGGAACTGTTGAATTATTGTGAATAATTGATTGACGTAAGCCCTCATCCATATTATTATGAAAATAAATAAGACATTTTCGTAAGAATTTGGAGGTAATAGTATGCGTGAGTATGATGATGCGGTACTGGAATGCTTCCTGGACAAACAGCTCCAGCTTTTTCCGGAATCCGTAGCCGAGACCCTGGACGAGGCGGAAGATTTTCTGGAGGAGTGCATGGCAGTCGTGGTAGATTCCGTGGATGATGTCATCGAGTATTTCGATGAAGCGGGCATGGATATGGACGGTGCTGTGGATGAGGAGATTCTGGAAGCAGATGAAGTGTTCGATATCGGAGACGGCAGATACCTGATCGTAGAAGCGTAGAACCGATATTGTGCACAGAAGTTGGAATGAACGGGAGCTCTCCGACATATATATGTTGGAGGGCTTCTATTTTTTTCTCTTTCCCATTCGAGGGGAATGCGTTATAATGAACTGATAGACTTTTACAGAAAGGTATGGTAGGGAAAATGTTAGAAGGAAGGAAATGTCTGGTCATCGGTTCCGGCATCAGTGGGATCGGTGCAGTGGATCTATTGGAAAAATACCATGCAGACGTAATTCTGTATGACAGTAGTGATAAATTGACAAAGGAAGATCTGGCAGCAAAGCTTCCGGAGAAAAGCAAGGCAGTCTGCTTTGCAGGAGAACTTCCGGAGGAAGTGGAACGGAGCATTCAGGCAGCAGTCTTAAGTCCCGGAGTGCCTACGGATATTCCGCTGGTAAACCGCATGAGAGACCGCGGCGTACAGATCCTGGGAGAGATCGAACTGGGATTTCTTGCGGAGCAGGGCAGAGTGATCGCTATTACCGGCACCAACGGTAAGACTACCACTACGACACTGACCGGTGAGATCATGAGGGCTCATTTCGGCGCGGAGAAGACTTTTGTGGTGGGAAATATCGGCAATCCCTATACATTGGAAGTAACGAAGACTTCCAAAGACAGTGTCACCGTGGGAGAGATCAGCTCCTTCCAACTGGAGACCATACATACCTTCCATCCGGTGGTATCGGCGATCCTGAATATCACTCCGGACCATCTGAACAGACATCATACCATGGAAGCTTATGTGGCAGCCAAGGAAGCGGTGGCGTCCCATCAGACGAAGGAGGATATCTGTGTATTGAATTATGACAATGACTATACCAGAGATTTTGCCGGAAGATGTCCTGCCACACCGGTATTGTTCTCCTCTCATCACGAGTTGGAAAACGGTTATTTCCTGCGGGGAGATAAGATTATAAAGAGTGTGAACGGGGAAGAGACCGAATTGATGGATATTCATAAGGATATGAATCTGGTAGGCCTGTGCAATGTGGAAAATGTTATGGCAGCCATTGCCATTGCAGAAGGCATGCAGGTACCTATGGAGACGATCCTGACTGTGATCCGCAGCTTCCATGCAGTGGAGCACCGGATTGAGTTCGTGGCCGCCAGGGGCGGCGTGGACTATTATAACGATTCCAAGGGAACCAATCCCGATGCGGCCATTCAGGGGATCAAAGCCATGAGCAGGCCCACAATACTGATCGGCGGCGGCTATGACAAGCAGAGCGAATACGATGAGTGGATTGACAGCTTCGACGGCAAGGTAAAATGCCTTGTTCTTATCGGCCAGACCAGAGAGAAGATTGCAGAGTGTGCCAGAAAGCACGGATTTGACAAGATCCGTTTTGCAGATACCTATGAGGAGTGTCTGAAGCTGTGTACCGAACTGGCGGAGCCGGGGGATGCGGTACTGTTGTCTCCGGCCTGTGCAAGCTGGGGCATGTTCCCGAATTATGAAGTCAGAGGACAGCTTTTCAAGGAATATGTACACGGACTGGCAGAATAAGAAGTAAGAATGACAGAAGTAAGGAGTAAAAGCAGGCATGGCGGAAACACGGAGAAGACGAAAAAAGAAACAACAATCCGAATACTTTTTTGACTACAGCCTGCTTTTTATTGTGCTGTTTTTACTGGGTTTCGGACTGATTATGGTCTATTCGGCCAGTTCCTACGAGGCGTATGATACCTATGGTGATGCTGCTTATTATATGAAGAAACAGCTGATTGCCAATATCATCGGACTGGTGGGAATGATGATCGTTGCCAACATCCCGTATGGGTTCTGGGAACGTTTTGCCACTTTTGGGTATGTGGTGTCGCTGATCCTGATTTTTCTGGTAAAGACACCGTTAGGCATCAGTTCCCACGGCGCTACCAGATGGATCGGTATTCCGCATACGGGATTTAACTTACAGCCTGCGGAAGTGGCGAAGCTGTGTATGATCCTGTTTCTGGCAAGTCTGGTATGCAAGATGGGAAAAAGCGTGCGTACCATGAAAGGCTTTTTTATTATGATGGCTGCGCCGCTGCCCATCGCTGCATCCGTATATCTCATTACGGATAACTTAAGTTCTGCCATTATTATTATGGGAATCTCCGTGCTGATGGTATTTGTGGCAAGCCCGGATTACAAGAAATTTATCATCATGGGAGGTGGTGTGCTGGCGGCAGCAGCACTGCTGGTATTCGCAGTGGTGCAGATGGGAGATAAGGTCGGCACCTTCCGCCTGGCGAGAATCCAGGTATGGCTGAATCCGGAGAGTCAGGCACAGGATAAGGGCTTCCAGACGTTACAGGCTCTGTATGCCATCGGAAGCGGTGGCATCTGGGGCAAGGGGCTGGGACAGAGTATGCAGAAACTAAGCTTTCTGCCCGAGGCGCAGAATGATATGATCTTTTCCATCATTTGTGAGGAACTGGGACTGTTCGGGGCCGTTGCCATTATTCTGATGTTCATAATGCTGTTGTGGCGTATGATGGTTATTGCCAACAATGCACCGGATCTGTTTGGTGCCATGCTGGTGGTAGGAGTGATGGGACACATCGCAATCCAGGCGATCTTGAATATTGCCGTGGTGACCAATTCCATTCCCAATACCGGAATCTCCCTGCCCTTTATCAGTTACGGCGGTTCTTCGGCATTGTTTCTGCTGGCGGAGATCGGACTGGTTCTAAGTGTGGCCCGGAGGATCCAGTTAAAAGAACTGTAAGGAATAACCGTATGGAAGACATGGTACGAAACATCGTATCCCTACATAAGATAGAAGTATCTTAAAAACGGGGATGGTGCTGTATGAAAGGAATCCGGATACAGGGGGGAATGCCGCTGCAGGGAAAGGTACGCATACAGGGATCGAAAAATGCGGCACTTCCGATCCTGGCGGCAACACTTCTTACTGATGAAGTATCCTATATTCAGAACTGCCCACGCATTGCGGATGTACATCGTTTTGTCTATCTGCTCCGGGAACTGGGGTGCCTAGTGCACTGGCAGGAGAATGGGATCCGGGTACAGCCGGGAGGAGAGCGGGCGCTGCCCTGCGAATGGACACAGGAACGGCGGATGCAGGGAGAAGCCATTACCGGAATGCGTTCTTCACTGTGCCTGCTGGGAGCTTTGCTTGGCAGATGTGGTCATGTGACGATGGAACATCCGGGAGGCTGTGTCATCGGAGAACGCCCTATTGATCTGCATATCAGGGCATTACAGCAGATGGGGGTGGAATTCCGGGAAGAGAACGGACTTCTGTCTGCACGGGTAAAGGAAGAGACAATGCATGGTGCAGAGATCACACTGGATTTTCCCAGTGTGGGAGCCACGGAAAACATTCTGCTGGCGGCGGCAGGAGCGCTGGGAGATACTGTGATCATCGGAGCTGCCAGAGAGCCGGAAGTGGAGGCTCTTTGTGAATTCCTCATGGCATGTGGTGCTGTGATCGAGGGGATCGGAAGCGCCAGACTTTTGATCCGGGGAGGCAGACCGCTTCATGGAAGCAGCTTCCGGGTTCCGGCAGACCGGATTGTGGCGGGAACTTATCTGTTCGCCTGTGTGGCCTGTGGAGGCAGTGTGTTGCTGACGGAGGCACCCTGGGAACAGATGGAAGCGGTGACGCATACAGCGGAGAAAATGGGAGCACAGTGTATTGCCTCGAAGGAAGGTCTGTACGTGCAAGCCTCCGGCAGACCGCAGGCGGTGGGACGGATACAGACCGGACCGCATCCGGGGTTCCCCACGGATCTGCAATCTGTGTCCATGGCGGTTCTGACGAAGGCAGAAGGCACAAGCTGTATCGAAGAGAATATTTTTGAGAATCGTTTCCGCATTGTGGAACCGTTAAACGGCATGGGAGCGAAGATTGTTTTGAAGGACGGAAGACATGCCGTGATCCACGGGGTGGAGCATTTGCGGGGGAACCGGATGGAAGCCTGTGAACTTCGGGGCGGAGCAGCGCTGGTGGTGGCGGGGCTGGCCGCGGAGGGTGAGAGCTTCGTGACGGGGCAGCACTTTATAGAACGCGGATATGAGAATATCTGCAGGGATTTCAGAGAATTAGGAGCACGGATCATCAGTGTATAGAGACCGAAGCAAAATCATCAGAAGAATAGTGATCATAGGCATCCTGCTGCTGGCACTGGGCGGGAGTGCGGTGGCATTGCACTCGGTGTATACGGTTCGTACCGTGTATGTGGAGGGAAATGTACATTATAGCGAGGAGGAGATCAAAGAGATTGTCATGGCAGGCCCTCTGGGAGACAATTCCCTGTATCTTTCCCTGAAATACAGAGACAGAGGCATTCAGGATATTCCCTTTGTGGATGAGATGAACGTATCCATTCTGGCTCCCGATACCATCAAGATCACGGTATATGAAAAGGCACTGGCGGGATATGTGAAATATCTGGATACGTATATGTATTTTGATAAAGACGGTTATGTGGTGGAAAGTTCCGGGATCCGTACGCAGGGAATACCCCAGATCACGGGACTTTCCTTCGATCACATCGTGCTGGGAGAGCAGCTGCCGGTGGAGGACCCACAGGTGTTTGCAAGGATCATGGATCTGACGAAGCTGTTGAATAAGTATTCTCTGGCCGCGGACAGGATTTATCTGCATTCTTCCGGAGACATTACCATTTACTTTGGACAGATCAAGGCAGCCATGGGCAGTGACAACAGTCATCTGGAGGACAAGCTGCAGCTGTTACCGGGTTTTTTGGAGAAGCTGGAAGGCAAGAGCGGAACCCTGCAAATGGAAAACTACGAGGAAGGAAAGGGCAAATTTACCTTCAAGCCGGACGCGTGAAACATTTGTGAAACATTTTGAAAAAATAGGTTGCTAAATTTGTAAAATGATTATATGATAGTCTATGTGAAGTTGAAAAAGGTTAAAAGGAGGAACTAACCTTGCTGGAGATTAAGACGAATGACGCGGATGTAGCTGCCAAGATCATCGTAGTCGGTGTAGGCGGCGCGGGTAACAACGCTGTAAATAGAATGGTAGATGAGAAAATTGACGGAGTGGATTTCATTGGTGTGAATACCGATAAGCAGGCATTACAGCTCTGCAAAGCTCCGAAACTGTTACAGATCGGTGAGAAGCTGACCAAGGGTCTTGGTGCGGGAGCCAAGCCGGAGATCGGCGAGAAGGCAGCCGAGGAGAGTGCGGAAGAGATCTCCGCAGCTCTGAAGGGCGCAGACATGGTATTTGTCACCTGTGGTATGGGCGGCGGTACCGGAACCGGAGCTGCTCCGGTGGTGGCCAAGCTTGCGAAGGATATGGGCATCTTAACCGTTGGTGTGGTAACGAAGCCTTTCCGTTTCGAGGCAAAAGCCCGTATGGTCAATGCATTGAATGGTATCGAGCGTATCAAGGAACACGTGGATACCCTGATTGTAATCCCCAATGACAAGCTGTTAGAGATCGTGGACAGGCGTACCACCATGCCTGAAGCTTTGAAGAAGGCAGATGAAGTACTGCAGCAGGCCGTACAGGGAATCACTGACCTGATCAATGTTCCCGCAGTCATCAATCTGGACTTCGCGGATGTACAGACCGTTATGAAGGACAAGGGTATCGCCCACATCGGTATCGGTGAAGGCAAGGGCGACGACAAGGCAATGGAAGCTGTCAAGATGGCAGTGGAGAGCCCTCTGTTAGAGACCACGATTTCCGGTGCTACCCATGTCATTATCAATATTTCCGGTGATATTACTCTGGCAGATGCTTCCGATGCGGCAAGCTATGTACAGGAGCTGGCAGGCGACGATGTCAATATTATCTTCGGTGCCATGTATGATGAGTCCAAGTCCGACAGCTGCACCATTACGGTAATTGCTACCGGCCTGGAAGACAAGGTGAATAACGGAGTACAGAACCGTCTGGGCGGAGGCGCTGCTTTCAGACAGCCCGCATCCCATATGACTCCGACTTCTCTGAAGGGAATGAATCTGCAGCCTGCCGTACCGACGACACCCGCAGGACAGGGAGGACAGGCTCCGAGACCTGTACAGCCCGTACCCGGTATTCATAAGCCCACAGATATCAGAAGCTCCGTAGAGGAGAAATCTCTGAAGATTCCTGATTTCTTACAGAGAAAATAATGCTTGGAAGCAGTCAGAACAAGGACATAAAAGAGCCACAGCACAGGAATGTGTTGTGGCTTATTTTCGTTGGATATAAAGAAGGTCATACGGACGGGATGTTTTTTGCCAAGACGATGGGCCAGCAGATTGCAGACGGTCTGCATCCAGGGGACGATAGCTACCGCCAATTTCTATTCTGATTGTCACTCTTTTTGCGGAAATGGAAAGAAACAGATGGAAGAAAACGTAGCCTTTTTGCCGCATAAGTTTATCCTTTTTTTAGAATAAGGTAAGAGAATATCCATTGATTGTGCGGTAAAAAATGGCTATGATTGACTTATTAACACAGAAATGGACAATAATACAGGAAACAAAGGAATAAGAAAGGGAAAACATATGCAGGAAGTAAAACAACCTAACAGGAAACCGTTCATATTCTACTATATGATCGCACTGATCGCGATCATCCTGATCAACAGCCTGCTGGTACCGCAGATCGTACAGCGTGCGGTGAAGGAAGTGGACTATAACACCTTTATGCAGATGACCTATGACAAACAGATCGATGAGGTACAGATCCAGGACAACCAGATCGTGTTCACGGCCAAGGATGACAAGACCATCTACAAGACCGGTCTGATGGATGATCCGGACAGAACCCAGAGACTGTATGACAGTGGCGCGAGATTTTCCAGTGAGATCGTGGAAGAGGCATCGCCGATCTTAAGCTTTCTGATCAGCTGGCTGCTTCCTGTGGTCATTATCATCGGCTTTGGACAGCTGATGTATCGCCAGATGGCGAAAAAGGCCGGTGGGGATTCCATGATGTTCGGTATGGGAGGCATGGGCAAGAGCAATGCAAAGGTCTACGTGAAGTCCTCCAACGGTATCAAGTTCACGGATGTGGCCGGTGAGGATGAGGCAAAGGAAAACCTGACGGAGATCGTGGAATATCTGCACGATCCTGACAAATACAAGGAGATCGGTGCTTCCATGCCGAAGGGTATCCTCTTGGTAGGCCCTCCCGGAACCGGTAAGACGATGTTAGCCAAGGCGGTAGCCGGAGAAGCCAATGTTCCTTTCTTTTCCATGTCAGGATCCGAATTCGTGGAAATGTTCGTAGGTATGGGCGCATCCAAGGTCAGAGATCTGTTCAAACAGGCAAAGGAAAAGGCTCCCTGTATCGTGTTCATTGATGAGATCGATGCCATCGGTAAAAAGCGTGACGGACAGATCGGCGGCAACGACGAGAGAGAGCAGACGCTGAACCAGCTGTTGACCGAGATGGATGGCTTTGAGGGTAACAACGGTGTCATCATTCTGGCGGCAACCAACCGTCCGGAGAGTCTGGATCCCGCACTGTTACGTCCCGGCCGTTTTGACAGACGTGTTCCGGTAGAACTTCCCGATCTGAAAGGAAGAGAGGAGATCTTAAAGGTACATGCACGCAAGATCAAGGTGGCAGACAATGTGGACTTTAACAAGATTGCCCGTATGGCCTCCGGTGCTTCCGGCGCAGAGCTTGCCAATATCGTCAACGAAGCAGCGCTCCGGGCAGTCAGAGACAGACGGAAGTTCGCGACCCAGGCGGATCTGGAAGAAAGTATTGAAGTGGTTATCGCCGGTTATCAGAAAAAGAATGCCATCCTTACGGACAAGGAGAAGCGGATCGTGGCATACCATGAGATCGGCCACGCACTGGTGGCAGCGAAGCAGACCAATTCCGCACCGGTGCAGAAGATCACCATTGTACCCCGTACCTCCGGAGCACTGGGATATACCATGCAGGTGGAAGAGGAAGGCAATCATTATCTGATGAGCAAGGAAGAGATGGAGAATAAGATCGCTACGCTGACGGGCGGACGTGCCGCGGAAGAGATCGCCTTCGGGTCTGTGACCACAGGGGCTTCCAACGATATTGAACAGGCTACCAAGCTTGCCAGAGGCATGATCACCCGCTACGGCATGAGCAAGGACTTTGACATGGTAGCCATGGAGACCGTGACGAATCAGTATCTGGGTGGAGATTCCTCCCTGACCTGTTCCATGGAGACCCAGACTGCCATCGACAGAGAAGTCGTGGAGCTGGTGAAAAAACAGCATGAGAAGGCAGGACAGATCCTGTTGGAAAATCGTGCTAAACTGGATGAACTGTCCCAGTATTTATATGAAAAAGAGACCATTACCGGAGAAGAATTTATGAAGATATTGAATTCCTAAAAGGGTTCCCGGAGAAGACGGAATCGGCGTTTGTGCCGGTTCCGTTTTTGCGTTAAGGAAATCTTAATCATATGGTAAAGGCATCTTAACCCGTGCCTGCTGTTATCTTAAAAAAGAAACCGCTATACTTTTCCTGTAAGAAAAAGCTGTGGAATGGCACAGCAGAATGGGAGAAAAGGATGCAAAACAGAAACTACTTTAACAACAATAACATGCAAAAAGGAATCGCACTGGCGACCTGCATGGCAATCATCATGGGAATGTTCACCGGCTGCGGGAATAAGGATGATCTGCAAATTACGGCATCTCCGGAAGAAGCACAGAAGGGACGCTATGTGGAAACGGAACTTTCACTGCCGGAAGAATGGAAGGAAAGGAATATCAGCCAGATCTTCCGCTCAGAAGATGAACTGCATTTTCTTGTGACAGGAGGATCCGAAGGACAGGTCTCTCTGGAGGAATGGAAGCTTGGGGAAGGAGATGTTCTGACAGAAGTGACGAAAGACTGGCTGAAGGTTCTTCCCGAAGGAAAGGATCTGGAAAGCAGCGACAGTTTTACGCTGTTGCAGGATGCGGAAGGAAATCAGTATCTGTACGGCAACTGTTACCGGGATGAGGATACTTCTTCCGCACATTTGTGGAAGGAAGCGGACGGCAGTGCGCTGGATATTACCCCTGAGAAGTGGCGGGAGCCTATGGATATGGATGGATACCGGTTCTACGATACACCGCAGTCTGTGACACTGACAGAGGATGGACTGCTGGTGGGACTGTCATATTTTTCGCTGGATGTTGTACTGGCACAGGACGGAAGTCTGGTAAGCGGCCAGGAGAGTGACAGCCTGACCGACAGCGGATATCTGTCGGATAACAAGTGGGTCAGCGCTGTGGGAGACACGTTGTATCTGGCACAGGCGGATGAACAGGGCTCTGTGAACGGACTGTTACAGATGCAGCTGGATGGAAATAACGGGGCAAAAGCTAAGGGAGTGATTCCCTTTTCCCAGGACAGCTATAGCTATGCTTATTTCAGTGTACTGGAGGACGGCACAGTCTATGCGGCGGATGCAGACGGATTCTTCCGCTGCGACGCAGGGGATACCAACTGGCAGAAGCTGCTTCAGGGAATCGATACCGGTTTTTCTCTGTCGGATCAGTGGTGCCGGGATATTGTGGCACTGTCGGACGGCAGTGTATACGCGTGGTTTGGAAGTGAGAGCGGGGATAAAATAATGATTTATCGATATGATCCCGATGCGGTGACAGAGGTGACCGAAGAACTGACGCTGTATACCGTGGAGGAGAGCTTCTTTTTACAGCAGGCTGCGGTGCAGTATCATAAGCAGCATCCGGAGATACTGATCCATGTGGATGCGGCAATCTCCATGACGGATAAATACAGCGGAAATGCGGATTATCAGCAGATCTATCAGGATCTGAACACCTCCCTGACCTCCGGCAACGGACCGGATCTCATGGTGATGGATCATCTGAAACTGGACACGTATGCCTCTAAGGGCTTGCTGCTTAATCTGCAGGAGATATTGCAGCCCATGGAAGAGGACGGAAGCCTGCTTTCCAACATTACAACAGCCTATGAAGAGACGGATGGAGCACGGTATGCGGTGCCGCTGCAATTCGGATTATTGTTAGCTGTCGGCAGGGATGTGCAGCCGGAGGAAATGAGCAGCATGGACGCTATTGCAAAGGCGGTATCCGGAAAGACGGAGAGTTATATGGGAGACCGTACCTGCGGCGAACTGGTGGAAGAGTTCTATCCGTTGATCGTGGATGATATTTTACAGAACCGTCAGGTGAATCGTGATACTTTACGTCCCTGGCTGGAAGATTTGAAGAAGATTGCGGATAACTGCGGTATCCTGCCTTCCAGAAAAGAAGGCCGTGCAGCGAATATCTGGGATCTGGGATCTGATGTGAAGCTGGTACTTCAGGAGACTGACGGCTTTAATGAGGCAATGATACCTTATGCTGTGGCGGAGCTTTTGAATGCCAATGTGGTATCTATGGAAAATGCATTTTATCCGAAGATGGTCATTGGAATCAACAGCCGGAGTGAGCATGTGGAGACTGCAAAAGACTTCCTGCGTTTTGCCCTGTCCGAAGAATTACAGAGCGTGGATACCTATGAGGGATTCCCTGTCAATGCAAAAGCGTTGGAGACGCAGGCCGCAGCAGACCGCAGCATGGCGGAAGCCTATACCACCTATGATATCGACGGCAGCACCGCAGAGTTCGCCATCAAATCTTACTCTGAGGAGACCGCAAATCATCTGATGGAGCTGTGCAGGGCAGCCACCCTGTGCCTCAAGGAAGATACTCAGATCGAGACTTCCCTGACTGAGAGCTTACAGGCATACCTAAACGGGCAGGCGAGTGTGGAGGAAGCCATGGATGCTGTGGAAGGAAGCCTGAAGATGTATCTGGCGGAGTAGTGCTCCGCTCGGCATTCAATAGTCGATTCCTACAGGAAAGTAACTTGTAAACATAGGATAAAGCCGCTATAATTTTAAGTATAGGAAAGGCGGTGGAGAACTTACTTATGCAGATTTATGTGGATGCGGATGCCTGTCCGGTGGTGGACATAGTGGAAAAGACTGCAAAGAAATATGAGATTCCGGTGACACTTCTGTGTGATACGAATCATGTACTGTCTTCCGGTTACAGTGAGGTAGTAGTCGTGGGAGCCGGAGCGGATGCGGTGGATTATAAGCTGATCAGCCTCTGCCGCCCGGGAGATATCGTGGTGTCTCAGGACTATGGCGTGGCAGCCATGGCACTTGGAAAGGGAGCCTACGCAATCCACCAGTCCGGCAAATGGTACACGGATGAGAACATCGACCAGATGCTCATGGAAAGACATCTGAATAAAAAGGCAAGACGTGCTTCTCAGAAAAATCATTTAAAGGGTCCGAAGAAGCGGACAGAAGAGGATGACGAGAGATTTGCACAGTCCTTTGAACGGATGGTAAAAGCAGCACTGGAGGAAGAGGAATAGACTGTGAAAAGAAAAATTGTTTCAGCACTGATGACAATATGTATTTTGTCTTTTGTTTCCTGCGGAAAACAGGAAACTACAACTACAACAGAACCCATCCCCACTGCCGTTGAATCTGCACAAGTAGAAACTACAGAAACAACCACGGAGACAATCGAAAGCACTGAGGTAGTAGAGGATAACACAAGTGAAACAGAGACGGAAACTGAAGCAACAGAGACAGAAGAAACCGCAGAAGTAACCAACGTAGAAGAAGCAGAGCCGCTTTCAGAAAAAGACCTTGCATTTAGTTTACTCGGATATGATACTTACAATGAATATGTAGAAGCAGGGAATGACGGAGCTGCATATATACTTGCGGACAATGCAAACATGATTGTATCAGGAGAGTTTACAGAGGATGATAATGTCGTAGAAAGTACAGTAAGAGGTATTAAGCTTGGAGATAGCATAGACAAAGTATTTGAATTATACGGAAATACAGAATATCATTCTACAGATATTAAAAATGTATTTTCGCATGATGACTTGAAGGACTCCGGAGCATATAGTTATTTCTTAAAACTTGATTCAACAAAAGAGTATTTTTATGCATTTAGATTTAGGGTAGATCAAAATAATAATATAATCGCAGTCGTAATAGAACCAATTCCAATGCAGTATTGGTCGGAAGATTGAGCTTGATTGAAAATTTAGATTTTTAAAGGATGGCTTTGTAAATTCCTTGATTCAGCGGTATAATCCCATCTTTGACACTTTATAAAGCCCAAAACAGCCATAACCCCAGTGTTTATCTGTGGTGTGGCTGTTTTCGTTTTTGCATCGATATTGTACTATTTTGGAAATTGTGCTATTTTTTCTGTTTCGTTTCTTTGATGATTGTCCGCATATCTGCTTTCGAGATGAATTCGTAATCCATTCGGAATCCGAAGGCTGTGTGCAGGGCATCTGTCAGTTTCGTGCGTTTGTAGGAAGGAATGTAGCCGCTGTCTTTGGACAGCAG
>CAKRRD010000045.1 GCA_934394815.1 uncultured Acetatifactor sp.
TTTACGGTGGATTCCTGCAGTTTTGCCTGCTGCTTTGCCAGCGCTTCCTTATCTTTTTCCAGCTGTGCCCGCTCTGCGGCCAGCTGCGCTGCCTTCGCCTCATGCTCCATGGTATCCGTCAGCACTTCGTAGGCGGAAATATTGTCTACCGCCTCATCGTAACGTCCCATGCCGTCCCGCGCCATCAGATTCCTGCGCTCCGTCTCATCCACCGGACCCATAAAACTCTGGGGACAAATAATAGAGGTGCGCTGTGCAATGCCGGGCACGCCGTTTTCATCGAGGAAGGAGGTCAGCGCTTCGCCCACGCCCAGTTCCATGATGACTTCCTCTGCCTTGAAAGCAGGATTGGCCCGCAGGGACTGTGCTGCTGCCCGGACGGCTTTCTGCTCCGCGGGAGTGTATGCCCGCAGGGCGTGCTGTACTCGGTTGCTTAACTGTGCCAGCACAGAATCGGGAATATCACTGGGGCTCTGGGTCACGAAATAAATGCCAACACCCTTGGAACGGATCAGCTTCACCACCTGCTCGATCTTCTGCACCAATACCTTCGGGGCATCGGCGAATAACAGATGTGCCTCGTCAAAGAAAAATACCAGTTTCGGCTTCTCCAGATCTCCCGCCTCCGGAAGCTTTTGGAACAACTCTGACATCATCCATAACAGGAAGCTGGCATACAGAGTGGGATTCTGCACCAGTTTTACGCAGTTCAACACATTAACAATACCCTTGCCGTACACATCCTTGCGCATCCAGTCATAGATATCCAGATCCGGCTCCCCGAAAAAGAGGTCTCCCCCCTGATTTTCCAGAGGAAGCAGCGCCCGCAGGATGCCGCCTACGGACTGTTTGGAGATGCTTCCGTAGGTGGTCAGATATTCATCCTTGTGCTCCGCCACATAATTCAACAGAATCCGCAGATCTTTCAGATCAATAAGGAGCAGTCCCTTATCGTCCGCGATCCGGAAGACAATATTCAATACTCCTTCCTGTGCTGCAGTCAGCCCCAGAATCCGGGACAATAGTTCCGGTCCCATATCGGAGATTGTGGCCCTCACCGGATGACCGCCCTCCTGATAAATATCCCAGAAGCAGACCGGATAGGCCTTGTAGGAAAAACTGTCGCGGATACCGAATTTATCAATCCTCCTGTCCATGGATTCCGAAGCCACACCGGCTGTGGCAATTCCGGAGACATCTCCCTTGACATCACACAAAAAAACCGGAACTCCCGCGTCCGAAAATGATTCTGCCATAGCTTTCATCGTAATCGTCTTGCCGGTGCCGCTGGCTCCAGCGATCAGTCCATGGCGGTTACTCATATTCAGCTGCATATTCACCCACTGTCCGTCTGCCAGTCCCATATAGATCTGTTCGTCTGTATACATTGTTGTCCCTCATCCTCTCTTTTCCCTACATCTATAGATTTTTTCCTGTAACCTCTATGCCTTTTTAAAACGTTTCATAACATCCAACATTTCCTCCTGTGCTGCCTTTTGTTTTCTGTCAATATCTGTTCGTCCGGCAGGCTTTGCAGCATATAAATGCCGGGTTCCGTCATCAGGATTTCACATACTCTTTCACAGTTATATTTACTATAGCGCATAAACAAGATATAATGCAACTATATCCTTCCGTAAGGAATTTTGAAAGGAGTTTTATTTTGCAAAACAAAGTATCCCATTGTTCTATTTTCCCACCGGATCTCAGTGCTCTGACGCTGCATATCCTCGCTATGGCGTTCATGTTCTGTGATCACCTGTGGGCTACCCTCGCCGGAGATGCCTGGTGGCTGACCGGCATCGGCAGACTGGCGTTCCCCATGTTCGCCTTTTTCCTAGTGGAAGGCTTCTTCCATACCCATGATAAGAAAAAATATTGCATGCGCCTGCTTCTTCTGGCCATTCTGTCTGAGCTTCCCATCAATCTGATGTACAGCGGGCTGTTATTCTATCCATTTCATCAGAACGTGATCTGGACACTGCTCACAGGCTTCCTGTGTATCTGGGCAATGGATACTCTACGGAAAAAATGTCCGGTCTGGCTGTGGATTCCGTCGATCCTGCTGCTATCTGCAGTAGGCTACGTGCTGGCAACCCTCCTCATGTTCGACTATTACGGGGAAGGCGTTCTGACCGTTATCGTATTCTATCTCTTCCATGGAAAAAAATGGTGGCAGCTTGCCGGACAGTTTGCCGGGCTCTACTGGATCAATGTCATGCTGCTGGCAGGAATGCAGATTCCATTACAGCTTTTCGGTCATGCCTTTGAGATTTCAGAACAGGGGCTGGCGCTGTTGTGTCTGCCGCTTCTGTGGTGCTATCATGGACGCCAGGGTGCGCATAACCGTAAGATCCAGATTGCCTGCTATGCCTTTTATCCGGTACACATGCTGGTACTGGGGATTCTTTCAAAGCTGATTTTCAGTTAAAACGATAGTGCTGACAGAAAGTCTATTCCCTGAAATAGAAAGACTCCCGATGGAATCATTCCACCGGGAGTTCTATATTTTTACTCTAAATTTCTAAATTAGTACTGCTTCACCTGTTCTTCGCCGTTCATGACACGCAGAGCCCCCTGAGCCAGAGCTAACAGCTCGTCCTCACCGGGATATACGGTCACAGGAGCGATCCATCCGCATCTCTCTTTCAGCTTAGCCACTACATCCTCACCATAAGCAATACCACCGGTGATAACGATCTGGTCTACCTTGCCGTTCAGGACACAGGCCATAGCACCGATGTCTTTGGCTACCTGTAACAGGAATGCCTGCTTTACCTCCGCTGCCTTGGCATCACCTTCATTGGCACGCTTGGTAACTTCACGCATATCATTGGTACCCAGGTAAGAATTCAGGCCGCCCTTGCCGATCAGCTTTGCACTGATCTCCTTCTCGGTATATTTTCCGGAGAAGCACATTTTTACCAGTGCTGCACAAGGCACACCGCCTGCACGCTCCGGAGAGAATGCACCGTCACCGTCAAATGCACTGAATACATCTACGACCTTGCCGTCCTCATGTGCACCTACAGATACGCCGCCGCCCATGTGAACAACCACCAGACGTAAGGACTCGTAAGGCTTGCCTGCCTCTTTTGCATATCTCTTGGCAACTGCCTTCTGGTTCAGGGCATGGAAGATACTGCCTCTGGGGATTTCTTCCAGACCGGAATATCTTGCAATGGGCATCAGTTCATCTACTACGACGGGATCTACGATGTAAGAGGGAACACCGATCTCATCGCCGATCTCTCTTGCCAGAATACCGCCCAGATTGGAAGCATGCTGACCCTGCACACCGATTTTCAGATCCTCCAGCAGATCATCGGTTACCGCATAAGTACCGCTGGGGATGGGTTTTAACAGACCGCCACGTCCTACGATCACGTTGAAGCTCTTTAAGTCGCAGTTCTTCTCTGCCAGAAGGTCGGTAATGATCTTCTTACGGAAATCCTTCTGCTCGAAAATAGTATCGTATTTGGAGATCTCCTCGGTAGAATGTCTCAGAGTTTCTTCAAATAATAAGGTCTCATCCTCAAATACACCAATCTTGGTGGAGGTGGAACCGGGATTGATAACCAGACTCTTAATTGCCATTGTGTGTTTCCTCCTGTTTTCACTCTTATGATTTACCGCTTTATCCACTACAGCATCTATCCCTGCCGACAGCAGTTCACTCACAGCTTCCGCAGCGGCATCTATAATGATATCCATAGCTTACTTCTGATTCTTCTTCATCTCTTCTGCTACAACTGCTGCCAGGGCCAGAGAGTATACCTTGGTCTCAAAGGTATCGGAACGGCTGGTCAGGACTACAGGTACTTTGGTACCAGTCAGGATGCATCCGTTCTTTACTTTTACCATATGTACGATAGCCTTGTATACCAGGTTGCCGGCATGAATATCCGGGAACAGCAGTACATCTGCATCTCCCTGAATCTTACGGTCGGTTGCTCCCTTATGCTTTGCTGCTTCGGGATCGATAGCCAGATCCAGAGATAAAGGTCCATCTACGATACAGCCGGGAATCTGTCCCTCCTCGCACATCTTGGTCAGCTCTGCCGCATCTACGGTAACAGGCATCTTGGGGTTCACAACCTCTACGGCTGCCAGAGGTGCTACCTTAGGCTCTGCAACGCCACAGGCATTACATACCGGAATGGTATTCTTAATGATCTGTACCTTCTCCTCCAGCGTAGGATAGGTCATAAACGCAACATCCGTCAGGAACAAAAGTCTGTCGATGCCGGGAATCTCGAATACACATACATGAGACAGGGTTCCACCGGTACGCAGACCTACTTCCTTGTTCAGTACGCTCTTCAGGAAATTCTTGGAGTCGATCAGACCCTTCATATACATATCTGCACGGCCGTCATGTGCCAGTTTGACAGCCTTCAGGGAAGCTTCAATCATATCCGGCTCGTTGATGATCTCATAATCGGTCAGATCCATGTCCAGTCCGGCTGCAATCTCACGGATCTTTGCCTCATCACCTACCAGGATTGCATCTGCAATACCCAGTCTCTTGGCCTCATGTACAGCTTCCAGTACTGCACTGTCCTGTGCAACGGAGACAGCGACGGTCTTCTTCCCACACTCTTTTACTTTTGCTACGATGTCATCAAAATTCATTTTCTTCCATTCCTTTCCGCCCCTCGTGGGCTCCAAGTATGAATACATTCCACACATTATTCGCAAAATCGCACGATAAATCGTGCTTTCGCTGCTGCGCAGCTATTTTTGCTCATATGTGTGGCGGTGACTCTATTCGAGTCACCTAAAATCAAGCAAAACTGCTTTTTACATGCAAGCATGACAAAGCAGTCCCGCTTGATTTCATTGTCTTCCGAATAGTCACTCTAATCGTTAAAATAATAACACACTGGAATACAAAAATCAAGCTACTATGACAAATATAGCCACCTCTAAATGAGGTGGCTGATATCTGCAAGAGTCGGTACGCAGGCGTACAGACATTTTTTTAAATTCTCATCCGGCTGTGTCTGATCCGGTACCATGACGACCTTGCAGCCGGCACGCCAGGCACTCATGACTCCGTTGGGGGAATCTTCCACCGCCATGCACTCCTCCGGTGCCAGACCAAGCTGTTCACAGGCATAGAGATAAATATCCGGAGACGGCTTGCCTTCCGCTACCATGGTGGCCGAGATCAGTTTTTCAAAATAGGGGCGGAGTCCCGTAAGCGCCAGATATTTTTCCGTCCGCTCCAGATCCGTCGCCGTGGCGACCGCTGTGGTGATGTGTCTCTTTTTCAGATCTTCCAGAAGTTCCACGGCACCTGGCCTGCATTCTATGCCATCCCGGTCCAGAGCCTCCTCCATCATTTCTTTTCGCATGCTGCGCACTGCATAATAATCAAAATCTTCCCCGTACCAGTCCCTGAGCTGCCTGGGGGCAAAAGGCCTGCCCAGACTACGCATCGTAAGTGCCTGCTCATCCGTCATGGTATAACCACAGGCTGCCAGTGCCTTCGGCCAGAAAATACGGTAATATTTTTCGGTATCGATCAACGTACCGTCCATATCAAACAAAACTGCCTGAATCATTTCTTTTCCTCTGTATCTTTTGCCAGTCTGGAAGTCTCCGCTGCATCTGTGTCTTCTGCAAAGCTGTCCTCGACAGCGCTGCTCTCTGCATCACTTTTGCCTGCGCCGCTCTGATCCTTCGCAGCTTTTCCGGCTTTCCGGTCACGTTTTGCCGCCCTGCGTTTTTTCCGGCGCTTTACTGCTTTTTTCCCGATCCATACGAGCAGCAGAAGCGCCACAGCACCACCGGCGATACACATTACGATTATCCTCGTATGACTGCCTTCCGCCGCCACAACACGGAAGCTGCCGGGCACTGTCATGGTAAACTGTCTGTAGCTGCCGATCACCGTGGATTCCGCTTCCACATACTCTCCATCCTGCTCTACCTGTACGATGGAGTTGTCCACATCCTTACAGAAGACACGTAAGGTTGCTTCACCGGTATAATCCGGGGCATCCTCTTCCATGGAGTTCGTCAGAGTCACCGTATAAGTGTCTCCCTCCATCTGCAGATGCAATGCCGCATTGGGATAAAAGTTGCCTTCTGCCATAACCAACGGCTTATTATCATCGTTTTTCTCTGTAGAAGCGATGGATGCCGTCCATTCCTCATACTCTGCTTCCAATACCTTATTGCCGGTAATATACCGCAGATCATACTCCGGCCATACGCCGTAACAGCCATCCTTTTCCGGTACTTCCGGAATCTGATCCTCTGACAGGTAATCTCCGTAACCGCACTGGTAGGAAGCTACCTCTACACCGTCTGCCAGGAAAGTAATGGTGAACCGTGAAAATTCATCCGGAATGCCATCCTTCTTGCAGAACTCCTGATAAGATAACGGTGTGGCTCCGCCCTGATAACCAATGCCGTCTACACCGCCAACACTTCCCTCCACATAATAGTTGCCGTACAAAGTACCGTCATCTCTGACTTTTCCGGCAATGCTGCCCTGTCCTTCCCCGGACATATCCAGTTCATTGTAGGCATAGCTGTAGAAAATATCACAGCCTTCCCCGGCGATTCCTCCGATATTGTTCTTGCCGGTGATCTTCCCCATGCTATAGCAGCTGCGGATCGCATAGCTGGCGGATCCTGCGATACCACCTACATAGCTTCCACCGGTGCTTTCTACGGGCGCATAAGATTCACAGGAAATAACTGCGCCATACTCCGCCTTGCCGACAACGCCGCCCACATAGTCTTTTTTACCGGTTACATCGCCGAGGTTCCGGCTGTCTCTGATGACTGCCTTGACCGTCTGCTCCACATCGAAGCTCTCCGTTCCGGTCAGGGTAATATCATCCTCCGGGTCAAAATCATACTCCGTTGCCACCTGCCCGACGATGCCGCCCACATTGGTATCGGCTTCTATGGTACCACGGTTCACGCACAGGGTCACTTTTCCCTTCTGGAAACTGGAGGTATCGTAACGGGCCTCTTCGGTTCCTTCCGGTTCCGCCGTACCATCCTCGGCATCGGGATCTCCGGGGTTCACCTCTCCCTTGCTGGCTGCCTCATCGGAAGTATCCTCTACCGAGATTCCTTCATACCGGAAGAGATCATCCCGGATCTCACTGACCAGTTTCCGAAGCACTCTTGCCTGATCCATCAGATCATCCATATGATTACTGGCATTATCCGTGCCTGCTTCCAGTACATCCCCCAGCTGACCCAGCTGGTCAAAAGCGCTGTCCAGACTGTTATTCAGGGTATCCAGATTATCCTTGATGCCGCCGCTGCGGTCTGTGGACGCATTCGCCATGTTATCCAGATGTTTGACAGCACTCTCACCGAATTTCTTCAGTGCCGCCTTGTAGCTTTCGGTGTCGTTCGGCACAGTAATGGTGATATTACCACCATTATTGTCGCCCCAACTGCCGTTCCAGATGTCATTTCCACTGATGGTGATGTCATGGCTGTTGCCGTTATTCTTGTCATCATCCGCCTGTTTGTTCAATTCATCGTTCATGACTTTCAGGTCGTTGCTGACTCCATTCAGTTCCTGATTGTAAATGTACCACAGATCATGAGCCGTTCCGGTCAGGGAACTTCCCGCGCTGTTGGCATCTTTGAGATGATTGCTGATACTCTTGGCAATATCAGAGGTCTGACGGCTATAGCTGCTTACATCCTTCTGGGTGGCCTCCAGAATATCCAGGAATTTGTCGGTCTCGGTGTCCAGTTCCTTCAGCTTGTCACTCAGATACTGGATCTCCAGAAACGGCTCCATCTGGCCTACGATACCACCGACGTCTTTTCTGCCCTGCACATGACCGGTGTTGGTACAATTCTGCAAATATCCCTGATGTAATCTTCCGACAATACCACCGGTATTGTAGCCCACGTGCTGATAACCGATGGCTCCCGAATTGGAACAATAGTAAATCTTGCCATCGGAAATACCCGCGATACCGCCGGTATCTGTATGGGCTGCCACATTGGAAGTACTGTTGATCTGTTCCAGATTATCCATAGTGATATCATCCAGATCATAGGTTACTTCCGTGCTGTAGGTATTGATATCACCGCTGTTACTGCAATTATTCAGGACACCGTGGTTATTGCCCACAATACCGCCTGCTGAATGGTTGCCGATCACATTTCCGGAGGAGGTACACCGACGGATCTCTCCGCTCTCGGCATTGACACCGGCGATACCGCCAACATTCGTGTCACCGATCACATTTCCGGCAAAATTACAATTCTCAATACTGCCGTAGTTCACGCCCACAATACCACCGACCTGATCCTGGCTTCCGGAAGGAGACACTTCTCCGGTCACCGTAAGGTTACGGATTTTCGCTCCCTCCTGCACATAGCGGAACAATCCGACCGTCGATCCGTTTCCGGTTAACTTCACATTGGAAATCGTATATCCGCCGCCGTCAAAGATTCCCGCAAAGGTGGGAATACTGAATTCACTGGCCATACTCAGAACAATATCGTTCTGAAGTATCACTTTTTTATCTCTGGACCAACTGTCCAGCACACAGTTCTCCGCCAGCTTCCGCAAATCTTCCTCCGTGCTGATCTCTATGGCTGCATAGTCCTGTTCTTTTAAAGTACTGCTGTAACCGCTGCCACCCTTGTACTGCTCATAGCTCAGGGTCTCTGCCGCATAAGCGGTAGCCGGGGTCTGCAGGATCAATGCTGCTCCCAGCAGGAAACATAATAATCTCTTACTGTTCATCTTCTGTTCCCTCGCTTTCTGCTGTTTTCTCTGTGGTCTCGTTTTTCTCTTTATCAGAAACTTCCTTATCTGCAGCCTTCGTCCCGGCTCCGGCTGTGTCGTCCTGTGGAAGTTCCTGCGCTTCCAGTCTTGGATAATTTTCCTCCGGAGCATCGTCCCGCTCCATTGTCACGGTGTCTTTGGGACGAACCACTGCCCCCATCTCACCGTCGATCACACCGACGAAATCACCCTCCAGCACACCATTGACATAGCCCTTGATGTGACCGTTCATACGGATCCTTCCGGCGGAAGGCAGCGGCTTTGCCAGATCCCGTTTCAGAGTAAATGCCGTCTTCTGAATAATGATATCACCGATCAGCAATGTCTGCGGCAATGCCAGCAGTACCAGTAAAATAGAAGTCAAAGTACCACGTCCCAGCGCCAGTCCGATAGCGGCTACCGCTGCGTTGGTAGATACATAACTGATAATGAAGCCCGCTGCCACCAGCATGGATCCGCTGGTAACGATGGTCGGAAATGCCTGATTCAGTGCCTCGATAGCAGCTTCTTTGATGGGCATATAGGTCTTCAGATCCATATATCGGCTGGTGATAACGATAGCGTAGTCAATCGTCGCACCCATCTGGATCGCGGATACCACCAGATAGCCCAGGAAATATACATTTTCGTTCAACAAATATGGCAGGGAGAAGTTCATCCAGATACTACCCTGAATCGTTACTACCAGCAGCACCGGCAGACCGGCGGACTGGAAGGTAAACAACAAAATGATCATAACGAACAACGCTGTCAGTACCGTGATGATTGTGTTATCCGTTGCAAAAGAATCACCCAGATCCTTATCACTGGTGGCATTGCCTACTAACAGGATGTCCTCTATATTATAGAACTTTGCCACGGTATTACGGATCTGATCCAGAGCTGCGGTGGTCTCTTCACCTTCATAAGGAACATTTAATTCCAGAACAAAACGGGAATTATCCTCTCCCAGCAGCTGATCCTTTGCAACGCAGATCTGGGAATACGCATCCGTCAGTGTCTCCTCCAGATCGTCATCCAGCGTAATGTTGCCGCTCTCCTTCTGATCATAAATAAACAGGAACATGTCAATAAAGGGAACTTCGTATTCACTGACACCGCTGACCAGGGCACCATAATCGCTCTGATCCAGTGCATATGCCGAATACAGCATATCTGCCACTTCCACATCCAGATCGATCAGTTCCGCAAACTGTCTGGGATTCAGCTTATCCGTCAGCATATAACCATCCATGGCTTCGATATTGCCAAGGCCCTGACAGGATTTCACCACGTCCAGTTTTTCCAGTGCTTTCAGAGTCTGTGCTTCTTTTTCATAATCACCATTGGGCACAATGACCGCCAGCTGGTTCACCATACCGAATTCCTGATTCACCATGCTGACCGAGAACTTGTTCTCACTCATGCTGCTGGATTCCAGCGTATTGGTATCATATACATAATTTGCCTTGTTGGACAGGAAAAATGCTGCAATAACACCCACGATCAGGATGGGCGGTATAATGTAGCGGGTCGCTACACAGAATTTACCAACCGCCGTGATCTTTGGCACGAAACTCTTGTGGTGGGTATTGTCAATGGCTTTGGAAAAGGTCAAAAGCAGACCGGGCATCAGGAAGAAAACGGCCACCATACTGAAAATAATGGATTTGGCCAGAATGATACCCATATCATAACCGATTCGAAACTGCATGAACATCATGGCTACCATACCGGAAATGGTGGTCAGGGAGCTGGAAGAGATCTCCGGAATCGCCTTGCTCAAAGCCACGATCACAGCCTCTCTTGCATCCTTATCCTCATGCTCTTCCATGAAACGGTGCGCCAGAATGATGGCATAGTCTACGGCCAGGCCTAACTGCAGCACCACCGCAATGGAATTCGTAACGAAACTGATGGTTCCGAACCAGTAGTTGGTTCCTTTATTCAAAATAGCGGCTACAATAAATGTCGTCAGATAAACCGGAATCTCCGCATAGGTCGTGGAAGTAAATAACAGCACTGCCACAATAACCACCGCTGCCAGCAGCAGAATGACGATCATATCATTATTCAGATCATCTGCATCACGCTCTTCCTGACCGATATCGGAAGAATAATAAACATCATAGTCCGACAGCGCATCCAGTACTTCGTTCAGATGCTGCTGGGTGGCCTCCGTGTCCGCTTCCTCATCAAAAGTGACAGACAATAAAGCCTCCATGTCATGGTAATGATCTTCCGTGTCATCAAAATCCAGCATGCTGACACCGTCCATTTTCTCCACCTGATCTGCCAGCTTCTGTGCTTCCTCAAAAGTGACGTTACAAATCAGGATCCGGGCGGAACCATATGTGGTAAATTCCGAATCCATCAGATCCAGTCCCCTCCTGGTCTCTGTGGTATCTGGCAAGTACGTTGTCAGATCATTATTGACCTTGACCTTATTCATGGATAATACGCAAAATATGCATAAAACAATGAAGATCAGATAAAAGCCTTTTCGTTTGTCTACGATGAGCGTGGCAAGCTTCATCATAAAGGAGTTATCTTTTTTGTCTTTTTCTGCGTTGTCTGCCATAGTTCCCTCCTGTGCTTCCTCTCTTTGTACCCTTATTTATGTATGTGTTTTATATGCATCAAGTTTAAAATGTTTTGAGACATCTGTAAAGACTTACTACAAAGATGAGAAATTGTATTAATGTCATTTAATGAACTTGTGTTGATTTTCTGCCACATGCAAAATATAATAATTGGGAAGAAAAAGCAAGCTACAGATTTTTTGAGATTGTTTATTTTTAGACATTTTGTTTTTATTTGTCTATTATTTTAGAAAAAATTCAGATTTGCATTAGATATAGGAAATCATTCCCTGCTACAGTCCCTCCCGTTTGTCGGAAAAAGACATGATGGATTCTCTGTTGCAGGATTCTTTTCCCGGAAAGGCTGGTGTGTTATCTTATGGAAAAAATGGATCGTCGCGTACGCAAGACCCGTGCCCTTTTATTACAAGGGCTGGTAAAAATGATGGAAACCCATGATATTCAGGATATCTCCGTCAAGGAGCTGACCGAACTGGTAGATATCAACCGTGGAACCTTTTATCTGCATTACGATGATATCTACGATATGCTTCATAAAGTGGAAGATGAAATGTTCCAGGAGTTCAACGAGATCATGGAGCAGAAAACCTCTCCAACCGAGATGATGTCCCATACCGGTCTCCTGTTAGAATTTTTCTGTTTTCTGAACCGCCACAGAGACCTGGCCAGGGTTATGATCGGTCCCCACGGAGATCTGGCTTTTGTCAATCGTCTGAAGGAGCAGATTGAAAAACGCACCCTCCAGTTTCTGAAAAGTGCGCAATCCGATGCTAATTATGAATATCTCTGTTCCTTCATCATCACCGGCTGTGTCGGTGTCGTAGAGACCTGGCTGAAAGCACCGGATCCCAAGTCTCCGGAAGAAATGGCGAAGATTCTGGGTACCATGCTCTTGCGTCAGCTTACTTTTGCTCCGGAGCCTGCATAGGCTGTGTCGGCTCCGGCATGCCAACGCTCAACGAAGTCACGATCTCACCATCCAGGAAAAAGGATACGGTATCACCCACCTGAAGTTCCTCCAATGCAACGTCTTCTCCGTCGATTGTAATGATCGTATCATCGTTAACCGTGATGGTCATGGTATCACCACTGAGCGTCAAGGTCTTCTCATCCAACATGTCCTTCTCAGGCTTCTGGCCGTTGGGGGCTTCTCCGTTGGGGGTGCCGCCGTTGCCATTACCGTCCGGAGCCTGGCCATCCGGCTTTTCACTGCTCGGGGCTTCGCCTGTGGGGATCTCACCGCTGGGGGCTTGACCATCAGGGGCACCGCCGTTGCCGTCAGGGGCTTGGCCGTTGGGCTTATCACCACTCGGGGCTTCGCCTGTGGGGACCTGATCCTTGTCGCTCGGAGCCTGACCATCCGGAGTTTCTCCATTGGGAGCGCCACCGTTACCATCCGAAGCCTGACCGTCCGGTTTATTGCCACTGGGTGCTTCGCCGTCCGGTGCTTCCGGCTTCTCTGCCAGTGCAATAGAGATCACATTACCGTCAATGGCTGTGATCTGACCGAGGTAAGATTCCACCTTCTCTTCATCACTCTCCGTGCTCTGCTCTGTCGTGCTCTCCGGTGCGATCATCTCTTTCTCTTCCGCTGCTTCCGTACTTGACGCACTTACGGTGGTCGATCCGCCGCAAGCCGTAAATCCTGTCATTACCATGGCTGCTGTCAACACTGCACACATAACCTTTGTATTCACCTGGGGTAGATTCCATCTTCTCATATTCTCATTCCTCCTGTTCCATTCATTCCATTAAAAATCTTGTGAACATTTCTTTCCCCTTATCTGCCTCTTATGATAAAGGGCATCTGCGAAGGAATTGTGAGAAAAACGTGGTGATTCTGTGAACTTTTCACGCATGACAGTTCTGTCATGTATGCTGCGTTGGCAGTGTCAGATCAGCTGTCGATTTTCCCATTTTGTTGTAAATATTGGAAAAATGCGGTGCAGCCTTCCAGAACATCTGTATAAGTTGTCCCAAAATCTCCCGTATACCACGGATCTGAAATATCCCGTTCCAATCCCGCATAGGAAAGCAGTTTCGCCACTTTCCCCTCCGGATCCCCGCCGAATATCCGCAGCATATTGCGGATATTCGCGCTGTCCATACCAATCAGATAATCATATTCCGCATAATCCGCTCTCATCACCTGTCTGGCCCGCTTCCCCTCACAGGAAATTCCGTGCCGCGCAAGCTCCGCCTTCGCCGGCTGATAGACCGGATTCCCGATGCCGTTCCAGATTTCCTCCGTGCTGGTGGCTGCGGAGGCGATCTGGAAGTGGTCGGCGAGATTGGCATCGGATACTAATTTTTTCATTACGAATTCCGCCATGGGGGAACGACAGATGTTGCCGTGGCAAATGAAAAGTATTTTTATCATCTTTTTATATCTCCATTTAAGTCTTGTATTTCTTCTCAAACACTTGATATTTCAGGGTTTTCCGACTTTTGAATTTTCCTTTCTTTTTAAGGTATCTTCTCAAATCTTCTCGTATTTTCTTATGTTTTTCCCTGCAATCTTGGTAAATCCGTTGGTAAAGCAAACGTCCTTACCAACGGGCTTTTTTAACTATTCGCTATCCGATATACTTCTTCCTTTGCATCATCAAAATTCACATGGGTGTAAGTGTTCAAGGTTACACTGATGTCTGCGTGACCCATGATATACTGCAAGGTTTTCGGATTCATCCCGGATTTTGCCATATTAGAGCAAAAGGTGTGCCTGCATACATGAGGGGTAACTTTCGGCATCTGGATACGGTAAATTTTATTGTATTTCTGAATGATATGCTCCAGATACTTCTCCCAGTGCAGGGCAACCATCGGCATATCGTTTTTATCCAGAAATAAAAATCCGGCATATCCTTCCACCATCGGCTCGACCTTTGGTGTCTTGCGGTTGGCAATGATTCTGCGAAAACACGCTGCGACAGCTTCTGTCATCGGCACATAGCGGATACCTTTGTCTGTTTTTGGTTCTTCAATCACATACTGCATCTGTGCAGTACGCTGTAACTGATGGTCTACCTTGATACGCATTTCTCCAAATTCGATTTCTGAAACCGTCAGCCCGCAGAACTCTGAGATACGAAGCCCTGTGTGAAAAAGAATATAGATTGCATCATAGTATCTGCTGAAATGCTTATCCTCCTGAATAAACTTCAGCAAATCTCTCTGCTGCTTTCGGGTAATCGCTTCTCTGGTAACAGAATCATTGACAATGACGGATGCAAGCTCAAATTCAAATGGATTTTTACGAAGCAGGTCATCATCGACTGCCATCTGAAATGCCGGTCTTAGAACTCCCCGGATAGAATGAATGGAACTGTATCCCCGTCCATCAATCTGCTGGAGCTTAATCAACCATGCCTTTGCATCTGACAAACGCACCTTATCAATTCGCAGATTCCCAAAACTCTCTTTTTTCAGCAGATGATGAATTTTGCTTACTATACATTGATAACTTTCCCATGCCGTCGTATAATTAAATCAGTTGTAGATTCTGTCAATTTTTTTTAAGGAGGTAACTCAATGGCTTCCAGCAGTATTTTTATATATGAACTGTGTTCATCGGCGGAAATCAATGTGGAATCAATATATTTACGATTGAAAGATTATCCAGAAGATGAAAATACCTATTTCAATCTGGAATTAATCAGCAGCAATGAACTGATAGGCGAATATGTTATTGTCCAAAACGCCCAGGAATCCTATTATAACCCGCAACAGAGGGTTTTTGAATCTAAAATAGTTCCTAAGGCAAATGTTATTTCTTTCAGTATTACAGATAATTATTTGGAAATCTGGGGGAACAAAACCTCGGCAAACAAGTTAGTATTCGAGTTATCAAACCTGCTAAAACCTATCTCTATCAATAGCGTTGAAATTACGATTAACATGCTGTTAGAAAGATTAAAAGGTTACAAGTTAAAGGTTTCTAAGGTGTGTTTTCAGGATTTCCTTTTTACAGAAGATATTGTTGGCAATTTTACTGTAGATCTTTCGTCGTATGGTGATGCGTTTTCTATACTACAGAAATACAATGATAAAATCTCAAGTATGACTATTATTCTTTTCTGCGATAATAGCTCAATTAAACTCCGGATTACAGCAAAGGGCCGAGTTACTGTTTATAAATCTCGTTCCTCACTGGACGATGAAGAAATATTGTTTCTCCATCAAATATTGCTAAATGGAGGTGAAAATTAATGGGCGAACTCAGTCAACGAATTGGCAAGAAATTAGAACACTATGGAAATTCTATTTTTGAACATCTGGATTGGAAGATTTTGGCTCAAGATGTTCAGATTGATTGTATAAGAACTGCACATAAGAATGCAAAATCTTCAGATAAAAAAACTCATGGTGTGGATATATTAGCAGGGTATTATAATCCTTTCACTAAGCGCCAAGAAGCCTTTGTAATAGAATGCAAACACCGCGAATGGTCTAACTTTATTCCAAGTAATTTGTCAACATGGGTCGAGGAGTTGTGCAATACTATAGAATGCGCTTCAACATCTCCTATTTTAACTACATATTTAGAAGAGTACACTTTGATTGGTGGAATTTTATTATATAATTCAAGCGATAATAAATATGAGACGGAACGTGCATTAAATAGCATTTCCCAAATTAAAGTTCCTAGACGTCGTCATCCGCTTATGATTTATCTTGCGGATAATAGTAGGCTCGAAAAATGGCATTCTTTCAATGCTGAAATTGCCAAAATCAAACAAAACAGTGTTGAGAATAGCTTTGGCATTATATATCCATCTATTGGTGGTTCTACATGGGACCGTTCACCTGTTGTCACTCCAACATATTTGTTTTCAGACTATATTTTGGCCTCCTATATTAAAAATGTGACTGACCAAAATAGCACAACAAAGGTTGATATAAAGGCATTATTTTGTTTTGAGCATGTTACAGATGATTCTTTAAAGTACTTACAGGATATGATTAATGAATTGCAATTAGAATCGAGAAGTGATCGATATCAAGAAGTTCATTTCTACTTTTATCCTGAAACAGAGCAAGACATAGATCACATTAAAGAATCCTTCACAAAGATGTTTGCAAATAAAAAAACTTTCAAATATTTTCTGATGGACAATCGTCGTCTATCAAGAATTTATTATGAGTCATAAGGGGGCGAGAATAATGGCAGTTCAATCCTTTGTTAAGGGGGATGACTTCAAAAAGTTAATAGAAGATAAACTAATTAACGCACAAAGCGTCAAATATGTTTTACGGCAAAAAGGGATTCTTCCTGTATGCACTAATTCAGAGGTTCTTTCTGATTTAATATACCATCATTTCTTTGGCTCTGATACTATGACAAAAATGCAAGAGGTTATGAATTTCGAACAAAACAATTTGAAATCTACAGTTGTCATAATCTCTCCTAAAAGCGAACAGTCCAAAGAAGATTTTTTGACGAGCATAGCAGATGAATTTGTTAATAAAGGCCGTATTTCAAATACTAAGTATACATTAAAAAACATAGCCAGAAATCAATCCAATGTAACATTGCAATATATTTATAAAAAACCTCAAAGAGGACGTATCAAAATTGCTGAAACGCGAACGGTTACTTTGGATGTTACAATTTCTCCATTAGAAGATGATTCACAGAAATATAAAGTTAGCATACGGCACGAAGGAATGTCTGAATCAAAACAGTTTGTTTCGTTACTGGATGAAATGATTCAAGAAGATAGTGAACAGGCTGTGTTTGGCCTTAAAAGAATAACTTTAGCAAGCCTTTTAAAGGCACACAAAGTAGATTTCTTTGATGATTTCGGAGCATATTCTCATAAAGAATGGAAACTAACGGACATTATTAATGTTACTGTAAACAAAGATGAAAAGACCATTGATGACGAAAATGACGAGACTCTGTCAAGTGAAATTGACGCTTCTGAACCAACTGGACGGCTTTCGGGAATCAGCAGTGCGATTTTAAAAGGTGATGGGTTGAGAAACAATGATTTTGTGAAGGAATGTATGGCTCAAGGTTTTATTTTTTCAAGTATGAGTTACAAATTCTCGCACAAAACACTTCCCATAACGATTGTAATCGATGTAAATTTTAAGCAAACCGATTTAAAAATTAACATTGTAAAGACATATCAACTTGAGGATGATGGTATAGAACATTTGTCTCCCTTGCCCGCGAGCGACCAGAGTTCATATATTGATTATTTTCAAAATGTTGCATACACGGTTTATTCGAGGCTAATTGAGAAACAAAAGGTTCAATTAGTTGAACAAACCACCCAAACAGAAAAATAGAATATACTTAAGAAACGGATGGTGTTATTCAACCATCCGTTTCTTAATTTGAAAAAATAGGGACAAGATTTACTAACCGTCTACAACATTGTTGACCCTATGCCCGCATGGTAAAATATAGGTGGAAAGATGATAGAAAGGAGCTGAACCTATGAGACTATTATTTAAACTAATCGCTGCGCCGTTTATCGTTTTGCTGACCTTCCTTGTTGCCGTTTTGTTGTTCCTGTTCTCGGTGTCCTCCTTCCTCCTGACTGCGGCCTCAGTTATTATGGCCCTGTTGGGCGTGGGGCTGTTCTTCATCAGTTACCCGGTGGGCGGCGTCATTTATCTGGGGATTGCGTTCCTGCTTTCGCCCTTCGGCTTGCAGGCGGTGGCGGGCGCTGTTATTACGGGACTGAACAGCTTAAACCTGTCTCTGCGGCAATTCATCACAAGCTGATCGCTTCGGGCCAAGTTGTCTCGAAGTAATATGGACGGCGGCCTTGCATGGCCGCCGTTTTCTATGAAGGGAGGGATTTTCTCTGGCAACAACTGCCTTGCTGCAACGCCACGCCAACGAAGGAGAAAGTATAGCCGAGGCTATTCGTGATTGTCTGGACTATGGGAAAAATCCTGAAAAGACGGAGGACGGGAAATACATATCTTCCTATGAGTGCGACCCGGCCACGGTAGCCGCTGAGTTTCTTTTGGCAAAGGCCAGCTACAAGGCCATGACAGGCCGGGAACAAAAGAAGGGTTCTGATGTGCTATGCTATCAGATCCGTCAATCCTTCTATCCCGGAGAGATTACGCCAGAAGAAGCAAATCGGATAAGCTATGAGCTGGCTATGCGCTGGACGAAGGACCGACACGCTTTCATTGTTACGACCCACACGGACAAGCAGCATATCCACTCACACATTTACTACAATTCTACTACCCTTGACTGTACCCGGAAGTTTCGCAACTTCCGGGGCTCGTCCTTCGCCTTGCGGCGGCTCTCTGGCCGTCTGTGTCTGGAAAACGGGCTCTCCATCGTGGAAAATCCCAAGCCCCGAAGTAAGGGCAAATTTCGCAATTATGGGGAGTGGCAGGCCGGACAGAAAAAGCCGCTGACCTATCAGGACAGACTGCGGGCCGCCATTGATACCGGTCTTGCCAAGAGGCCCGCCGACTTCCCGGCGTTCCTCTCCCTGATGGAGCAGGCGGGTTATGAGGTCAAACAACGGCGGGGTGCAATCAGCTTTCGGGCTCCCGGTCAGGAGCGGTTTACCCGCTTGCGCTCTGATACTCTCGGGGAAGGTTACAGCGAAGCGAACATACGGACCGCCTTGTCAGGCTCCCACCAACGGCTCAGTCAGCCTCGCCAAAAAATCAGTCTGGCTATCGACCTTCAATCCCGGCTCCAAGGAAAAGGCCCCGGTTATGAGCGATGGGCTAAGGTGTTCAATCTCAAACAAATGGCCGCCGCCCTTGCTTATTTGCAAGACAACGGCCTGACGGATTATGAGCAGTTGGAGCAGAAGGCCACGGCGGCCACAGTGCATTTTCACAAGCTGTCTGACCAAATCAAAAGCACCGAAGCGGCCCTCCATATCAACATGGAATTGAAGGCTGCAACGGTGCAGTATGCCAAGACCCGGCCTGTCTTTGAGAAGTACAAGGCCAGCAAATACAGTAAGAAGTTTCTTGCGGAGCATGAGGCAGACATTGAACTTTACCGGGCGGCCTGTGCCGACTTCAAAGCCATCCTCGGCGGGGCCAAGCTCCCCAAGATGGACACGCTCAAAGAGGAAGGCCGCAAGCTCTCGGAACAGAAAAAGAAGCTCTACGCCGAGTACCGCAAAACCAAGGCGGATATGCAGGAGGTCACGACCATCAAGGCCAACATTGACTATCTACTGGGCTACTCGGAGCCGGGCAGAAAGAAGGAACAGGAGCGTTAGGGACTGTGACGCATAAGGAGCAAAGCGCCGGGTTTGGGGAGGCTCCCCAACAAGCAGATTTTCACAGACGGGCCGCAAGGCCGGGCTTGTGAAAATAGCTTCTGTGGCCACAGAAGCATTGCTTGCCATTTAGCGGCGCCCCTGAAAAGCCTGCAAAGACAAGAAAAACGAAGGCCCTCTTTACTTGACCTCCGTTTCTCTGGCTTTTTGTAATCCCTCTGCTGTGGCCTCCATGACCGTCAATTCCTTTTCATCCATTGAGTTGAGCATTCTATCAATATGCTGGCGGCAATCGCTTTCGCTATTTTGCCTGTCAGGATAAAAGAACTGGTCTACGGAAATGTCCAGCAGGGTGACGATTTGGTAAAAGGTGTTCAGGCTCGGATGCTGGCCTCGGTTCTCAAAATACATGATGGAACGAGGTGTACGATCAACGAGCTGCGCGAGGTATTCCTGTGTCCAGCCTTTGGCTTCTCTTTTGCGCTTGATCTCCCGGCCTAATGCGTGGAAGTCGAGCCGTCTTTCATCTTGGTACATTCTCATATCACCCATATATTATTCTACATTTCGGGTTTGGTTATGAGAACGAAATATGATTTTATGTTTTGGTAGTATTTTATTGTCCGTTCACATACTTGCGGGGGTGCGAAGGAGAATATATAATTTTTCTTGGGAACTTCATATTGGCACAACATAGTGCTGGTATTCTATTCAAATATGGGAGGTGTTCTTAATGGCGAAAATTTTGATTGTTGAAGATAATCAAGGGACAAACAAGGCGATATGCGAATATATGAAAGAAGCTGGACATACGCTTTTTTCTGCTTTTACAGGGAGCGAAGCGTTAAAAATATTCCGTGGAGAAGAACTCGATATAATTGTACTGGATATTATGCTTCCTGAAATGTCGGGTATCGTTGTTTTGCATGAAATTAGGAAAGTCAGCAACATTCCTGTTATAATGCTCACAGCACTTGATGATGAATATACACAATCCAACAGTTTTGACGAAATGGCAGATGACTATATAACAAAGCCCTTTTCCATGCTCATTTTAGGTAAACGGATTACTGCGCTTCTCCGCAGAAGTCAGAGTAAACCTGCTGTTAATATGATTAAGCTCGGAGATGTTACCGTTGACTTTTCTGGATATACAGCCTGTGATGAAAACGGTAAAATAGACATTACCCCAAAGGAACTGGAAATCCTGAAAGTGCTGATTGACAATAAAGGTTTAGTCCTGTCTCGCAATCAAATCTTGGACGATGTGTGGGGATACGATTGTGATGTGATCGACCGCACAATAGATGCCTATATTCGTAATATCCGCAAAAAGCTCCGTTTGGATTGCATTACTACGGTCAAAGGAATAGGTTACAAATTTGAAATAGGGCAAGAAATATGAAGAAAATGAAGTTATTTCCGAAGATATTCTTATTTACATTTACAATGATGCTTTTGATTTCAATTATAGCGCACTTGCTGATTTTCCTAATTGCGCCATCCCAAAATGTACTTGTTACGAATATGGTAGTAACAAATACAGGGGTAAGTGCTCTGTCAGAAGTAGATATGCCCCGGCTCATTACTCAAACTATGTTGAAAACATTTCCGATTTCTATATTCTGCTGCACCACTATATCGGCATTGTTTTCATACTTTTTTTCCAGAGACATAACCACTCCGATATTATCGCTCTCAAAATCCGCAAATCAAATGTCGAAATTGGAGCCAGACGCAAAAGCGGCTGTATTGTCAACGGATGAAATTGGCGCTTTAGCTACTGATATTAACAATTTATATCAATCCTTGCTTTTGACTATCCGCAATCTGGAGTTGGAAAAGGAAAAAGTTAGTCTTGCGAAAAAAGAGAAAATTGATTTTCTCCGAACAGCGTCCCATGAGTTAAAAACGCCTGTCACAGAGCTAAATGCGACATTGGAAAATATGATTTTAGGCATTGGGAAATACCGTGATTATAAAACCTATTTGCCCAAGTGCAAAGAAATTACTGAACAGCTTGGGGATATGATTAGAGATATACTTAATGCTTCACGCTTGCAAACACAAGGTAATAATGAGCCATGCAGCAACTTTTCATTGAGAACCCTCCTTACAGAGCTGTGTGAACCGTATCGCTTAATTGCAGAAGCCAAGGGCATTAAGTTCAAAATAGAGCTTTCAAGTGACGCTTTCGTATATCTTCCAGAAGGCCGGTTGAAAAAAGCAATATCGAATATCCTTTCAAATGCGGTCAACTATACGGAGGCTGGACAATCAATATCAGTTGTATTTGATAAAAATAAGCTATCAGTTTCTAACGAATGTAGCGTATTACCACCCGAACAGCTACAACACATATTTGAGCCATTTTATCGTCCAGATTTAGCCCATAGCCAAGCAACCGGGGGAAATGGGCTCGGTCTATACATTGTCCAGACGATTTTGGATAAATTGCGCTTGAAATATCAGTTTGTTCCCATGCCAAACGATAGAGGCATGAGTTTTACAATACAGTTTTGAAAGAAGTCTCTGCTTTCCGATTTCCACAGGAAAAGCAGAGACTTCTTTCGTTCAACATTGGCACAACATTGATTTTATAATCATCCAACATAGAAGATGTACTATGTCTGCGAAAGGAGGTAAAACGCCAACTACTAAAATGAAGGAGGTAAAATCTATGGCGAAAAAAATTGGAATTATTGCTCTGCTATGCTTTTCTTTATGCGTCGGTGGTGTCTCTGCTTTCGCTAATGAAGGCCATGACGAAACAGATACCCAAACACTTATCGAAACGCAGCGCCCGGTATCCTCCGTCCTTTTCAGGCAAGACGGAGCAGATATTCAGCAGAGTACAGACGAGGGCAAAACATGGCAAAGCTATTCTCCCATCGAGGAAACAGACTACTTCACTTATGATGAATTTTCCGCATGGATTGAAAATGAAACGGAAAATATTCAAAAGTTGGTCGATGCTGGAGAATGGACAGAAGCAGAAGCGACAGAAGCACTTGAGTATTACGATGAAATCCTTAAATCTATTTTAGAGGGCAAAATGGTAGGAAAAAGAGCTTCTTCAAGTGACGATCAGTTGTTCTTTTCTATGCCCGATAACGCACAGCCTGAGCAGTATCAAACATTCGTCTTTGATGGGAATACCTACAAGAGTATAGGCCCATTTGATACGGAGAGAGAACTGTTCAATGCCCTTAAAGAATATACCGATACAGAAGTTGAAGCAGGAACAATGTCACAAGCAGAAGCAACGGCACTTTTAGAAAAGTATCAATAGAAATCTGCCGCACGACGGCAAAAGAAAAAAAGCCGTCGTACAGCAGACATTTCTATGCGCCCATGAAACGGCGGCTCAATTTTCAGAGCCGCCGTTTCTCTTTGGATATTCAGTAACCCCACGGCGGCCCATAGGAGGGTGTCGCCGTGTCCATCTTACTTTCTCACAATTCCCATGACCTTCACCAGCTAAAAAAAGCGTAGCTCCCCCTCCGGGACAGTCTGGCTATGAAGGTACAATATATCAGTACAATTATGATAATGTAATTTCATGCGTCTACATAGCGTCTTGCTGTGCGGGCGCATTTCTTTTGCTTTGCCTCGGGCCAACTTGGCCCGAAGTCCAGCCCCGGTGCCGCTCTCCGCCGCCCTCCGCTTCGGTCACTCGTCAATCCCCATTCTATATGCACGTCCATAACTGTATCTAGGATATTCCAACGCAAACAAGGTGCGAATAAATAGCCCTCTAAGACTATTCATCCATTTTGCTCTCAAAATAACCATATGATCCCCTGCAATAAAATCTTCGTTTTGATTGTTTCTTGTATAATAAAAATACCAATTATTGCAGAGGGCAGTCCTCAAAGTTGCAGAGGGAATTTCCCTATTATTG
>CAKRRD010000046.1 GCA_934394815.1 uncultured Acetatifactor sp.
CGGCTATATCCTTCCCACTACCGGGCGGATTCGGGACTTTAACCCGTTAGAAACGTGCGCCGCTAGGCGCACAACTATAAAGAACGCATTCTTGAAAAATTTTTTCAAGAATGCGTTCTTTTCTCTGATCCCATGAATTTTCAGTTTATACCAGCTTTCGGATCTTACTCTTCAATCGCTGTAAAGCATTGTCCGTAGACTTTTCGTCTCTTCCCAGTACCTTGGCGATCTGGGTATAACTCATTCCCGTCAGATACAGATCCAGTACCTGCTTCTCAAAGCTGCTGAGTTCCGTCTCGATAGATCTCTCCAGATCCGTTACCCTTTCCTTATCCAGAAAAAGTTCTTCCGGGCTCATCTGGGTCCTGGCGGCCAGCGCCTCGATCAGATTCCTCTCCTCGCTGTCGATGCCGTCACCGCTTTTCTCATACAGGGAAACGTAGCTGTTTAACGGCGAATGTTTCAGGCGCTTGGAGGCCTGCACCGCCGTATACATCTGTCTGCTGATACACAGATCCGCAAAGGTATAAAAGCTGGCATCCCTGCCGCAGTCGTAATCCCGCACCGCCTTGAACAGGCCGATCATGCCCTCCTGGATCAGGTCCTCACTGTCACCTCCCAGAATATACATGGATTTTGCCTTGCTGCGCACCAGATTTTTATACTTGTCACAGATGTAATCCATCACCTGTCTGTCGCCTTCCCGCAGCTGGTCGATGAGTTCTTCATCTGTCATATCGTCATATTTGAAATGCTCTGCCATGCCTTCCCCTTTTTCCCATTTCCGGATTCCTATGCCTGCAGTCTCTGACGCACGATCTCATAGGCCAGCACGCCCGCTGCCACGGAAGCATTGAGGGAATCGATATCCCCCTTCATGGGAATGGATGCCACCATATCGCATTTTTCCTTCACCAGACGTCCTACGCCCTCACCTTCATTGCCGATGACCAGACCGATGGGGCCTTTGAGATTCAGATCATACATGGTGGTACCGCCCATATCGGCGCACACGAACCACAGTCCTTCCTTTTTCAGTTCTTCAATGGTCTTGGCCAGATTCGTCACCTTTGCTACCGGCGTATAGTTCAGCGCTCCCGCGGAGGTTCTGGCTACCGTCGCGGTCAGTCCTGCTGCGCGGTTCTTCGGAATGATGACACCGTGGGCTCCTGCCAGATTGGCGGTACGGATGATAGCTCCCAGATTGTGTGGATCCTCGATATTATCCAGCAGGAAAATAAAAGGCGGCTCGCCCTTTTTTCTTGCTGCTTCCAGAATGTCGTCCACCTCTGCATACTCGTAAGCGGCTGCATAGGCGATAACTCCCTGATGCTTTCCGGTCTCGGATAACTGGTCCAGACGCTCCTTAGTCACATATTTTACTAACGTGTCATGTTTTTTTGCTTCTCTTTTAATAGTCATCATGGGGCCATCCTGACAGCCATCCAGAATAAACAGCTTGTCAATGGGCTTGCCCGCACGATAGGCCTCGATCACGGCATTTCTGCCTTCTATGGTAAATTCCTGATATCCCATGTTTGTCCTTTCTATTGTGAAAATGTACTGCTTTTCCCGGCAGTCACCGGCGGTTCCACAATTTTCCTCCGGAACTGTTCCGTCACAGTTCCATGCCCGCCAGACGAATACCATCTTTCATCAACTGCAGCATCCGGTCGGTCTGTCCCGTCAGGTACAGATAGCCCATCAGTGCTTCAAACCCGGTGGCTCTGCGGTAGTCTGCCACGGAAGCATTTTTCGCCGTGGTGTAGGATTTAGCGTTGCGTCCTCTGCGGTACACCGCTTCCTCTTCTTCCGTCAGTTCCGGAAGCAGTGCCTCAATCATGGCGGACTGGGCCGGTGCCTTCACGTAGCGGGTAGTCTTTTTGTGCAGATCATTGGCGGAGCGGTTGGCCCTCTCCACCACCACGCTGCGGATCACCAGTTCATAGATCCCGTCTCCGATATAGGCCAGCGTCAGCGGGGAATACGCCCGGACATCCTGCCCCTCGCAGGCAAATGCTTCCTTTATTTTCGTAAGGAGGGTTATGCTCTCTTCCATTTTACACCCTCTCTGGTATCTTCCAGTACAATGCCCTTAGCTAACAGTTCATCACGGATCTCGTCGGCTCTTGCGAAGTTCTTCGCCTTTCTGGCTGCCTGACGTTCCTCGATCAGTGCCTCAATGTCGCTGTCTAACATCTCTGCTTTTTTGTCCACGATCAGTCCGCAGATATCGGACAGTGTCACGATCTCCTGCTTTAATGCTTCCAGGAATGCCTTGCTGCTCTCAGCCTTAGCATTGGAATTCACGAATTTTACCAGTTCGAAAATGGCTGCCAGTGCATCGGCGGTGTTGAAATCATCGTCCATGGCTTCGTCAAATTTTGTTTCAAAGCCCTGCGCCTCAGCAAGTAACTGTTTCTCTTCTTCGGACATTTCGGCAGCTGCTGCCTTTTCCAGTAAGAACTTCAGATTGTCCACACTGGTAACGATTCTCTCATAGCCGTTCTTTGCCGCTTCCATCAGATCGGCGCTGAAGTTCAGCGGGCTTCTGTAATGTGCGGACAGCATAAAGAAACGAAGTACCTGCAGATCATATTTTTCAGAGATCTCCCGGACGGTAAAGAAGTTGCCCAGAGATTTGGACATCTTGCGGTTGTCAATGTTCAGGAAAGCATTGTGCATCCAGTATTTTGCAAAAGGCTTGTCATTGGCTGCCTCGGACTGTGCGATCTCATTCTCGTGGTGCGGGAAGATCAGGTCCTCGCCGCCGGCATGAATGTCGATCTCGTCACCCAGATAACGTTTGCTCATAACGGAACACTCGATATGCCAGCCGGGACGTCCCTGACACCAGCAGGAATCCCAGTAAGGCTCGCCTTCTTTTTTCGGCTTCCACAGTACGAAATCCAGAGGATCTTCCTTCTGATCCTCACCGGATACCAACAGAGAACGGTTGCCGCCCTGCAGATCGTCCAGATTCTTGTGAGACAGCTTGCCGTATTCCTTGAAGCTTCTGGTACGGAAATATACAGTGCCGTCTGCTGCGGGATAGGCATGTCCCTTATCGATCAGCGTCTGGATCATGTCCAGCATGCCGCCGATCTCCTCGGTAGCCTTGGGATTTTTGGTAGCGGGCTTGATGTTCATGCCCTCCATGTCCTTTTTGCACTCAGCGATATAACGCTCAGAGATCACGCTGGGCTCCACACCCTCTTCGTTGGCTTTTTTGATGATCTTGTCATCCACGTCCGTGAAGTTGGATACATAGTTCACTTCATATCCCTTGTATTCCATGTAACGGCGCACGGTATCGAATACGATCATAGGACGGGCATTTCCGATATGGATCAGGTTGTATACGGTAGGTCCGCAGACATACATTTTTACCTTGCCCGGCTCTAAAGGCTTAAATTCTTCTTTTCTCTTGCTTAAGGTGTTGTAGATTTGAATGCTCATTGTTTATCCTTTCCTAATTGCGATTTTTGCAATGCACCAGCCTGCGCAGTTGCTTTAATTCATCTTCCATTTCCAGTACCCGGTTGGTCAGTTCGGAATTCTCACGCTGCAATACCGTGATATCCTCCCGCACCGGATCGGGGAGATCCGTCTGGTTCATGGTCTCCTGGGGGCGACTCGCGTTGTTACGCTTTACCACGCGTCCCGGTACACCTACCACAGTAGATCCGGGCGGCACTTCGCTTAAGACCACGCTTCCGGCACCGATCTTCGAATTATCCCCGATAGTGAAGGATCCCAGAACCTTCGCGCCCGCACTGATCATGACGTTGTTGCCGATGGTGGGGTGTCGTTTGCCGTGCTCCTTGCCGGTTCCTCCCAGCGTCACACCCTGATACAGGGTCACATTGTCGCCGATAATAGTGGTTTCACCGATGATGACACCATTACCGTGATCGATGAAAAATCCTTTGCCGATCTGTGCACCGGGATGGATCTCGATGCCGGTCTTGCGCACACCCCGCTGGGAGATATACCGCGCCCAGAAATAATGTCCGCTCAGATACAGCTTATGCGCCAGTCTGTAATGGATCATGACCTTGAAGCTGGGATACAGCAGAACCTCCATGGAGGAATGGATCGCCGGATCGCGTTCCTTGATAATACGGACTTCTTCTTTTAAATTTTTGATGATGCCCATGTTCTCACCTCGAAAAAAATACCGCGGATAAACTCCATCTTAGAGACGAATTTATCCGCGGTTCCACTCTACTTAAGGGACGATGCCCTTCACTCCGGCGCCTATGGCGCCATGCACATAACGGGTGCTCACCGGATCCGGATACTTATATCTGTTCCCCGGATCAGCTCACAGGCGCACTTCCTTTTCCTCAGACGAAAGCCGCTCCCAGCTTCTAACAGCTTCTCTCTGGCGTCCCACCGAAAAGTACTTTTCCTGCTCCATGCCTTTGTTCTGTAAAATGATAATTCCTACTAAATAAGATATGCAAAAATACGGGTTTTGTCAACCCCGGAGTTTTCTACATGACAGCTTTTTCCAAGGTTTCCCTCACGTATTCATTCAGTGACATATTTTATTCTTCCAGAAGTACCCACTGTCCCTCCGGTGCCTCATCCAGGATCCAGTACTGGCACCGGCGGATGTCCGCCTGCAGGCTTCCGGTCTCCTGTAATTTTTCCCCATCATAGGTGAAGAATACGGTTCTCGCTTTTGCATCATCTCCGGTCTCATACAGTGCGATCACGATCTGCTCCCCATCCGGACTGTAAGCGAGAATGCTGTTGTCCAACAGTCTTGCATGGCGGTTGACATTGTTGCCTTCCACTCCGAAGGTGTAATTCACCGGGCTGTTACCTTCTACGTTCTTCCAAGCGTCTGTCTGTAGTGTGATCCTCTCTGCTGCCGCATCTCCATCCAGATCGATCAACGCATAGGTCTCAGAAAAAGTTCTCTGGGATACATCGCATACCATACCGGGATGAGATAAAATATCCTCCCGCCATTCCACAGCATACCGGTCCCTTGACACCTGATCCAGGCTGTCTGCTCCGCTGTCCATTCCACTGATGGAATACTGCTGATAGAGTTCCCCGTTGCCGTTGTAGATCGTCACGAAGCCATTCTGTACCTTCATGGAAAACGGAAGCACGGGGTCTGCCATTCCTTCCTCTGTCAGTTCCCATCCGGTATCACCTGCCAGGCTACAGTTCTTCACTGTATACAGTGTAGGTTTCCCGTCCTCCTGTAAATACTCCGCCGCTTCTGTCATATAGAATACCCTGCTGCCCATCCAGCCGATATTGCTGTCCTCCTGCACCTTTTCATTATAGGCGTTGGAAGTATTGTAGTAGGTCCGGTCACAGATCGCAGCCGATGCCATATTTTCCGGGATGCCATCCTCAGACACACACCGGAAGGTATGATTATACATCACATAGATTCCGCAGCTGGACACCTGAATATGAATACCGGAACCAGAATAGCTTCCGATCTTCGTCTCCAGATACTCCGTATACTGGCCCGCCGGCATATTTTCCGGAGAATACGCTTCGTATTCCACATAGACTCTCCGGGTGGACTGCTCTCCCGGGAGCGGACCGATCTTCTGTCCGGATGCCGCACTCACATCTCCGGTGGATAACAGCCAGATCTGCAGATTCTCCTCCGCCAGCACCATGGGAATCTCGATCATCGAACCATCCTTCGCAAAGGTATACTCTACATTGACCACGGAACCTTCGCCAAACCGGTCATCACTATAGAGCGGATACTGTCTTGCCGCCTCGTAGAGGACTTCCGTCACCTCACCGGTACCCTTTCCCAGCGAAAGGAGCTGCTTTGCTGCCGTCACAGGGTCTTTATAATCCTCGTAGAATCTGTGATCCTCCGACCCGAGTCGCTCCTCCAGACGGCTGAGTTGAAACATTTCCCAGCTTGCAGGACTTCCGGCATACCTTCTGTGATTAACATACCATCCCTTCTCCTGTGCAAAGGAATGGGCACTCTCGATCCTCTCGGGGGAATAAAATTCCGCGAAATCGGAGCGTGTCTCAAACGTAACATACGACAGCTTTTCCGCATAAATATCCCATTCTTCCTGCGTCCAGACAGCCTCATCGGAATACTCCGTATCACTGATATCCACCGGCTCATTCTGGGCAGACGGCGCAGCTTCCGTAGGCAATTTTTCCTCACTGCGGTTTCCTCCCGGATTACTGCACAGGCAGATGATGAGTGCTGCGATCACCGCCACCGCACCGATGAGGATCCAGAACGGGGGCTTGTGATAATCCAGCACATGACGGATCCGGTTCTTCACATGATCCTCTCCGAAGGATAACAGCGCACAGATCGTACCGCCACGGTATTTTCTCCACCGGCCATCGCTGGCTTCCTCCAGCAATGTATATGAATATATTTTCTTGCTTTCCTCTCCGAGAAGCTTTACCACTTTTTCATCACAGGACATCTCACAGTCCATATTCATCAGGTAAAATGCCAGCCACACCAAGGGATTGAACCAATGCACACAGCAGATAAAAAGCACTGCCGGTTTGATCAGATAGTCTCTTCTCTGCAAATGCACCCTCTCATGGCACAACACTACCTCTCTGCTCTCCCCGGCAAGCTCCGCCGACAGATAAATGGTCGGATGCAGGATCCCCATGACAAAAGAAAGGTGTCCGCTCTTAATCTCACAAATTCCTTCTTCTACTTTATGAACGCCATTTTCCGGCTGACACAGACGGTAATACATCCGCAGATAGGAAAACAGATGATAACCGGCGAACCCACAGAATCCAAGGATCCACAAATACGTCAGTACGATACGCAACAGCGTTTTGAACGTCTGCGTACTGTGGGTCGTCAGCATTTCCGGTGTCGGGTCGGTCATAGCGGGGGCTTCTGCGGTTGCCTGCACCGGACTGCGTTCATCGCCCGCAGTCTGCGCTGCCATGCCCGAAATCTGTATCTCTTCCGTATCTGAATTTTCCCCGACAGCTTTTTCTCCGACAGTTCCCTGATTCTGCATGGGATCCCCCGGTGCTGTCAGAGCCACGCTTACCGTCTGCGCCGCCAGCCGCTCCGGGATCAGGCTGATCTGCGTCTGCGGAAATACCGGACAGCACAGACGCAGGAACACGATTCCCCACAGCAGATAAGAACACCATCTGGGCGCCCTGCGCAGTACCAGTCTCGCCACCAGCACCAGCAGAATACAATAGCCTCCCACAAGACTTAAGTTGCAAACTATCCCAAATACCTTCTCCAAAATCTCCCTCATCCGGTCTCCTCCCGACTTTCTGTGGCGGTCTGTCTCCTACCCCTTATAATCCTCGATCATGGCTTCGATCTCGGCAATCTGCGCTGCGCTGAGCTTCTTGCTCTGGATAAATGCGGCGATCATCTTCGGCAGAGAACCGCCGTAGGCCTTCTCCACGAAAGCCTCTCCCTGTGCCCGATGATATTCTTCTTTGTTCAGCACGGAAGAAACAGTGGCATCCTCGTTTTTGAAGATTCCGTTCTCGCAAAGCTTTTTAATAAACGTATACGTGGTGGATTTCTTCCAGCCGAACTTCTCCGCGCACTGCTTTACCAGCTCCCCGGAACCGATAGGTTCCTCCTCCCAGATCAACTCTGCAAATTTGTATTCCGTCTCTGTCATCTGATACATTTCCGTTCCTCCTTGTATCCTTCTTTTTTCGCATCATAAAAGGTCGATAGTACACAGACCTTATTCTTAATTAAAGTCTATATCTTATCGACCTATTTGTCAAGTTCTTATTTTCCCGGAATTACCGGCTTTTGGGGCACCCACCGCAGCTTTCACAGCCTCCCTGCACCGCCTGTGCGGTGAGATCAAAAGGAGTGGTCACCAGACAGATTGCCTGAGAGGAAATGCCCTCTCCGCTTCCGGTAAATCCCAGTCCTTCTTCGGTAGTGGCTTTCACATTGACCTGTCCCACGTCGATCAACAGCGCCTTTGCAATATTTTCCCGCATAATATCAATATGGGGGCGCATCTTCGGTGCCTGTGCAATGATCGTTGCATCAATATTTTCAACGAAAACATGATTCTCTTCCAGCAGTTCTCCCACTTTTTCCAGCAATTTGATGGAAGAAATGCCTTTGTAAGCGGGATCCGTATCCGGAAAATGCTTTCCGATATCTCCCAGTGCCGCTGCCCCCAGCAGCGCATCCATGATCGCATGGAGCAGGACATCCGCATCCGAATGTCCCAGAAGTCCTTTTTCATAAGGTATTTTCACACCGCCGATGATCAGGTCTCTTCCCTCCACCAGACGATGTACATCATATCCCATTCCGATTCTCATACTTACAACCTTTCCGCAGACGCTATCCCTTTCAAAAAGTATCTGCATCCCTGTGTCTCACCAGCTTCTCCAACCAGCCAGTCCCCACAGCCGTTCTGTCCCGTTGCGGCCAGTGCCGGGTGCCAATGTCGTCCGCAATATGCTAAATCTCTGTCGTTATTGTCTCGCCACAGCACAGTTCATCAATTCCTCCGTGCTGTCGAATACATAGACGGTATAACTGCCGTCCTCATATGCCTTTTCGCCCTGCTTTAATGCCGGAGCCTCTGCGTATTCCGCGCACTCTTCCGCCGTCAGGAGCAGGAATGTCTCCCCGGCATGATACCCTTCCTCATAATATTTCATGGGCGAAGACCACTTGAAATATTCCAGATGCTCGGGATCTCCGATGTTACCGATCTCCACCTCGCCATTCGTAAGTTCCGTAATGATATTGGCATTATTATAGGTAGCAAAGCCGAAATCATACCCGTTTTCCGCAAGGAACTCCGCCACGGGGCGCTTCGTTTCATTCTTGTCCACCGACAGGAAAGACATCACCGTTTTGCCCGTTCCAAGGAGCAGACAGATTGAAAGCAGTGCCGTCACCGCCAGACGGTCAAAGGGCAGCTTTTCCTCCTCCAGATAAAAACACAATACCGGCAGCACGAAAATAAAGATCGTAATATAATACCGCGGCACCATGGTACTGGTAGTGAAAATAAACACAAACAGATTCAGCACGAAGCTGACCTTTAAAAAGAGGGGAATCAGGCTGCGGAAGCCACATCTGTATGCTTTTCCGCTTTTCGCCGTGACGTATCCGTAAATTCCCAGCATCACGAAGGCCGCCATGGTCACAACGCCCCGCAGGGATAAAAAGCCCCTGTCGGGAATATAGCCAAAGAGCATCAGCAGGCAACCTAGCGCATTCTGGATCCGTTCAAACAATACTCCATGATACAGAGCAATGAAATTGGTTGCGCCATAAGTCTGGAACACATATTTATGGCTGATCCACACCACATTGATGCCGTAACCCACTACTGCAAAAAAAGCCCCCGCCAGACTGTAGAGAAAATAATGCATCTCCGCCGTAGACAGTATGGCACGAAAATGCTCTTTTGTCATCTCCCTGCGGAAACTTTGGAACTCCTCTCCGCCCAGCAGACACAAAAAAGCTGTCAGCACCAGCGGGCACTGTAATGCCAGCAGATAACGCACGCCGGACATTCCACAGACGACGGCCAGAAGTACATAGAATATCCACAGGCTGACCTTACGTTTTGCACCGTACTCTCCGCTGCACAGCCGCAGATACATGCCGAAAAACCACAACACCAGGATCACATGGGACATGTAGGTATTGCCCATCTGCATATGCGTCATCATGGTCTCGGAAAAAGGCAGCAGCAACAGGCAGGAGCTCAACACCGTAAGTTCTCTGGATACTTTGAAAGGCTTCATAAAATAATAATAAGAAGCCAGCATCAGCCCGTAAAATACCAGATTCGTGATTGTCCGGATCACATGCCAGTTATTGCAGATCCGAAACAGCGGTCCCATGATCAGCTGTGTATACAGCACCCGGAATTCTGTGGAGTAATACCAGTTTGTCGTGGAAATCAGGCGATGCTCCCCCGCAAGGATCCGGGAAAAGATCATCTCTGCCGCCATATCGGAATCCAGCCAGTGATCCTGACTGATGATATTAAGTCCCAAAAGGAGCAGAAGTGTAGCTCCCAGCAGGATATAAGGTATCTGTTTTTTCAGTGTTTTCATACCGCAGACCTCTCTGAATTATGCCTTTGCATTCTTTCCTAACTATACACGATTTGCCGCAAAAGCACAACTGCGGCTTTTGCGGCAAATACATAAGAATTCTCATTATTTCTTTAAGATCTTTTTCTCTTGGGGAAGCTGTTGCCGATGCCCGGCTCTTCCTGCTTCTTTCTCTTTTTTGCTTCTCTCTCGGCTCTATCCCCGGAGTATTTGCGGTCCGCTGTCTTTTTGTCCCGGCTGCCCCATTTTCTTCCGTCCTCGCGGCTCTCGTCTCTGCGGCGTCTTCTGTCCTCACCGGAGCTGGTGCTGCCGTCCTCTCTGCGGTCTCTGTCACCGCGGCCGAATCTTCTGCGTTCGCCATCTTCACGGCCATACTTTCTTCTGCCGTCTCTTCTGCCGAAACCGCGACCTTCGCCATCGCCTCTGCCGAAGCGTCCCTTCTCTCCGAAACGTCCGCGGCGCTGTACATAGTCGTCTGCTGCGATCTCCTCGCCCTTGTCACCTACCTGGAATTTCAGCATGGCCGCCGCCAGATCCAGTGCATCACAGCCTTCCTCTTCCATTTTCCGCTGTAAAAAGCTCTTCATCAGCTCGATGTCTTCATGCTCATGCAGTTCCCATGCCTTGTTCAGGTACTTATCCGCTTTCGCTTTCAACACCTTTGCGGCACCGGGCAGCTTCTTCTCCGTAATGGTGGTATGGCAGACTCTCTCGATCTCACGGATTTTGCCGATCTCCCTGCTGTTGGCAAAAGTGAAGGATCTGCCCTTTCTGCCGGCACGGCCGGTTCTGCCGATACGGTGCACATAGTACTCGATATCCTGCGGAATATCGTAATTGATGACAGCTTCCACATCATCCACATCAATACCTCTGGCTGCCACATCCGTAGCGATCAGGATACTGGTGCCACCGTTACGGAAACGCTTCATGACCGCATCACGCTGCGCCTGGGACAGGTCTCCATGCAGCCCTTCCGCCTGGAATCCCTGCTCCTTTAAGAAATCCGACAGTTCGTCCACCTTTTTCTTCGTATTACAGAAAATCAGGGTCAGCTTCGGCTGATAATACTCTAACAGTCTTACGCAGGCAGCATCCTTGTCCTGATTTTTCACGCGGTAGAATTTCTGGGATACCAGGGGAATGGTCAGTTCCTGCGCTGCCACCTTTACTAATTTTGCATCGTTCTGGAAACGGTCTGTGATCTCCAGGATCGGCTTCGGCATGGTTGCGGAAAACAGTGCCGTCTGATGCTCTCCGGGGATCTGACCAAGGATCAGTTCCATATCCTCACGGAAGCCCATGTTCAGCATCTCATCCGCTTCATCCAGTACTACCATGTTCACCAGATCCAGCTTGATAGTATGTCTGCGCATGTGGTCCATGACACGTCCCGGAGTTCCCACAATGATCTGCACGCCCCGCAGTCCCGCGATCTGGCGGCTGATATCCTGTCCGCCATAGACCGGCAGCACCTTGATACCGTGCATGTATTTTGCGATTTTCCGTAGTTCTTCCGCTGCCTGGATTGCCAGTTCTCTGGTGGGACATAAGATAATGGTCTGTAACTTTTTCACATCCGGATTGATGTGCTGGATGGCCGGGATTCCGAACGCCGCAGTCTTACCCGTGCCGGTCTGGGCCTGTCCGATGATGTCCTCCCCCTGTAATAAATAAGGAATTGCCTGCTCCTGGATGGGAGACAGCTTCTCAAATCCCATCTCCCGGATTGCCCGGACGATACGATTGTCCAATAACGGCTCAATGGAGGCAATGCCGTCCTGTTCCTTCATTTCTTCTACTTCTTCCTTTACTTCTTCATTCTCCAAAAAATAACTCACGAAATACTCCTTTAATCAAAATCACAGCCACATCCAGAACCGCATTTGCAAAATTGGCTCCGAATTGTCGCACAAAAAAAGAAATCATTGCGATGCGCTTCTGATTTCTTCCATCAAATCTCAACAACATTTCGTAGTATAACACGGGAATATTGAAAAAACAAGACTATTCTTCAATATAGTAAAAAAACGAGAACAAATTGTTCTCGTTTTTAATAGCGAGAGGGGGATTCGAACCCTCGACACTGCGGGTATGAACCGCATGCTCTAGCCAACTGAGCTATCTCGCCATATGACCAACCGAAGTTGGAATGGAACCTATAGGGCTCGAACCTATGACCCTCTGCTTGTAAGGCAGATGCTCTCCCAGCTGAGCTAAGATTCCATTTCGTTGCTCTCGCAACCGACTTGTTCAGTATACAATGGTAGTCTCACTTTGTCAACATGTTTTTTGATTTTTTTGTAAAAATTTTGTATGCAATTAAAACAATAATGGAAAAAGCGGGAAGTTACAAGGCTTTTTTTACGCTGATGGCCTTCATGGGACACATTTCCTGACAGCAGAAACAGGAAATACAGCCCTTTCTGCGAAACTTTGCCTTACGGTTTTCGATTTTGATCACATGGGCCGGACAGCTTTCCGCACATTTTCCGCATCCCACACATTTTTCCGGTGTCAGCTGCGGATAGGATTTCAACAGTCGGGAAGCTACAAACATAAAAGGTTTGCGTAGAAATTTCGGCACGCTGTTGGTAAAATCCAGCTGAATGGTATCCGGTTTCTGAAAGGGAGACAGTTCATCCGGAACCGCATCCCCCACAAGCTTCAGTTCTTCCGGATGTGCCAGTCCCTTTTCCAATGCCTGACGCAGCATGACAATCTCTGTGGGCTCCAGTCCCATAAGTTTTGCGGCAAAGCAGTCCTGAGTATAGAAATCTTTGGCGGCCAGCAGCATATGCAGAGGATGAGAAGTGCCGCCGGTGGGTCCGTTGCCCTCCATGGCATCAATCGCATCAATGACGGTCAGCTGTGGTGCCACAGTCTGCGCCAGCTCTAAGAGCATATTGGAGAAATCCCCGATCTCCGGCCAGCGATAGTGCATCTGTGGCTTTTCCAGTCCGGGAATCGTTCCGAACAGATTCTTGATTCCGCCGGAATAGCCGGTCATGGCATGGGTTTTTAATTTACAGATATTGATAATATAGTCGGCTTCCACAATGGGTGTGATCAGGTGGAAACTGTGATTTTTAAATCCGGCCGGACAGTTCACGGTCTGTGCGGAAAAATCCATGTTCAGTTCTGCATCCTCGCCCAGCGTATCCATGCCGCATACATGGTACACATGCTTCATGGCTTCGGCATTGTAAAGACCGCCGGAACTTTCCGCAATGGTAATATGCTGCATGCCCTGCTCTCTGAGCCAGCGGATCACCGCTTTTACTACCAGCGGATGTGTGGTGGCAGGAAAATCAGGAGATTTTGCCATGACGAGGTTGGGCTTGATAACGATCTTCATCTCCGGCTGCAAGTCTGCGGCGATATTCAGAGCCTCCATACTTTTGCAGATAGCGGGATAGATCAGTTCCTCATTATATTCCGGTACGATGTGTAATGTCTGTATCATAAAAACCTCTTATTTCTCTAAAATTTCTTCCCACACTTCGGGCAATACGCAAAATTTTCCGCTGTCTCATACCCACAGTAATTACAATGTTTATAGTTATACCCATAGGTCACTTTTGAGATTCTCTGCAAATGTTCCGGGCGAATCAGCACCTGCTCGCCTCTTGCGATTGCTTTTCCCATTTCCGGATCCAGTTCATACAGCGTATTACAGCAGCTGGTCCGCACGCAGTAGTGCTTATTCCACTTAAAACAAGGTATGAAAAACAGAGACAGTACGGTGTACGTCATATACACCCGATAGGCTCCATATCTTCCGCAAACGTTACAGAGGGTCGTCTGGACAAAATCAAAATCCTTCCTGCCCTCGGTAATTCCCATCATAAAAAACATAGCCCGTCTCCTATCTCACCAGTCCCATATTGCTTCTGTATTCCTCATTCAGTTGCCGCAATTCCTTCTCCCCGTTGATGTACGGCTCATAAAAAGCATCCACGGAACCACCGCCCAGATTATCACAACCGTTGCAGAAATCGCAGGCTCCGCCACACTGGTTCAGCCCCTCCTGGATGATGCGGATCCGCTCCTCCCTCGTTGTGTCTTTGATCAGTATACTTTTGATCTCCATATGCCATCACCTTTCCTTATAATTACATCTTGAGTGACATCTTGGGTGACACCTTGAGTGCCATCTTCGCATTAGTTGTTTCTGAAATTCTTTCATGCTGGTACCTCCTTTAAATACCAACATCCTTCAACCACTTACTATAACATCTTTTTTTCTTTATAACATTCGAAAATATAATTCGGATTTTCATAATAAACACTACTATTGTAGTCATCTATCTTGGAACTTATAAACGAATTATATACGTCTATCAGCGCATCAACGATTTCCTTTTTTTCATCTTCAGCAACCATTTTTATGAGACGTTTGTACACTTTACCTATGTCCCAGTGTGACGGCACTGCATAACCGCAATCCGTTATATTATCAAATTCACCGGGTACAATATTGGCGTCTTCAATAAAATCATCGCTTACCGTGTCAATATTATCACAATGGTATACGTCAGCAAGATCGTATATCTTACTAATTCTGTCTTTTCCAAGTTTGTTCACTATATCCGAACGGGTATTTTTAGTCTTACGTGCGATATATTCGATTAGTCCACAAGTAAAGAAAAGATCATTATCTTTTTGTGACTCTCTTCCTTGTCCAACCATTAACGCACCTCCTCACATCCTCTATACATCAAACACTTCAATGCCTCCTCCGTACAAAATACTATTTGATGTGTTGGATATTTAAACTTCGCTAAAACCCAGAATTGTTCTCTTGTAATGGTTCCATCTATATAGTCAGAGACATAAGTATATATCTGGTCATCCGCCATAGCACCAATCACAATATCATAATCATGGCTTTGTCCACTTCTGCATGCAACAATAAAATCCAGCCATTCTTCTGTCATTTCTTTGAATTCCAATATTTTTAAGCCTGACGAAATCCTTACATCATATATTGATACAATTTTTGTGTTGTAACGTCGTGCCCATCTCTGTGCCTGTTCTTTTATGACAGTACAATAAAAACCCGTACCAAAATCTTTTGTGTTTCTATTAACTCGTATCTCAGGTTTTTCAACCGCCTGATATCCACCGTGATATACTGTCATCAGTGCCATACTCCCTCTCCTTTCAGGTGCATATAGGAAATATTTATGTTTTATTATAAACCAGCCACCTGAGAAATTCCATAAATATTTCCGATTCCTTACTTCGAACAGAACACCCAGCCCTTACACTGGCAATATCATCCGGATCCCGGCCTTGATAATTCCGATTCCTACCGGTATTAAAATGATCGTACAGCAGAAGATCACTCCCACTCCCGACAGGATGAGGCCGATGGGCAACAGGATCAGCAGCCACACGCAGGCTTTCAGGACCGCTCCGGTAATCTTATATGCGATTCCGAATAAAATAGTTAATAGTAACAGACACAATATAAATGTAATCATAATTTTTCTCCTTTCCATAATGTATGTCACATGCTTCATAAAACCCCCTGTCTTTGTAGCTATTATATCCGGTTGTCCCAGCATTTTCAGCATGTAATGCTGCACGATAAGTCATCCTATTGTAGAAAAGGACAGAGGATATCCTCTGCCCTTTTCTATGCTGTATTTAAAAGCCTGATCCCTGACACATCCTCTGGGATTCGTGAATTTGACCGCATTATCACTGACAATCGTCGATAACCGCTCCGCGTATACCGGATTTCCTATCAGGTGTGAACGCTGGATGGCATTTTTCCCTGTTCACTGCATACACTACGTCTCCCGACTCCTGTTACATTTTCTCCGGAGCTTCGAAGCCCAGCATATCAATGCAGGTCTCCAGAATATCTCTGGTCAGTACTAAAAGCGCTACCAGTCCCTGCTTACGCTCCTCATTCTCTTCTCCCAGGATCTTGGTCTCATGGTAGAAGTGGTTGAACGCATTGGCAAGGTCGTAGATATAGGCACATACCTTATGAGGCGCCAGTTCCTCTCCTGCGGCAGCGATCATGGTATTGAACTGAGCCAGTTCCATGGCCAGTTCTTTTTCGGAAGCATTGCCGGGCTGCTGTAATTTTACAGCTGCCAGATCTCCGCCCTGCTCCTTGTATTTATTCAGAATGGACTTGATACGCACAATAGTATACAGGATGTAAGGACCGGTATCTCCTTCGAAGGAAGTAAAGCGGTCGATATCGAAAATATAGTCCTTGGACGCCTGATTGGACAGATCACCGTATTTCAAAGCAGAAATAGCAACCACATCCGCTACTTTTCTCGCCTCGGCATCTTCCATATCACGGCCTTCCCTGATTTTTTTATACATCTCATCCTGCGTATCTTTAATCAGGTTCTCGAGACGCATGACGCCACCCTGTCTGGTCTTGAAGGGCTTGCCGTCCTTGCCGTTCATGGTACCGAAACCTAAGAACTTAAGCTCTGTGTCCGGCTCCACCAGCTTCGTCTTGCGGGCACAGCGGAATACCTGCTCGAAATACAGTTCCTGACGCTTATCTACCACATAGATCAGTTCGTCAGGATGATACAGCTTCATACGCTCCATGATAGTCGCCAGATCCGTGGTATTGTACAGGGAGGCTCCGTCGGATTTTAAGATCATGCAGGGAGGAATCTCCTTGGTGTCGGTCTCTTCCTTGACATCTACCACCAGTGCACCCTCGCTCAAATGTGCATAGCCGTTGTCCTTCATGTAGGCAACCATCTCCGGGATGATGTCATGGACATCGCTCTCTCCCTTCCACAGGTCGAAGGTTACGTTTAATTTTCCGTAATTTTTCTTCAGGTCATTGACGGATACATTCAGAATGTGCTTCCACAGCGCACGATATCCTCTGACACCGCTCTGCAGCTTGAAAGTCGCTTCCATGGCCTTTGCCTTGTACTCGGGATCTTCCTTGGACCTGGCGCTGGCTGCGGGATAGATTTCCTCCAGTTCACTGATGGTAAAAGGTGCCTCTTTGGGATATTCCCCGGTATAGTTTTCATCAAAATACACCAGATCCGGCTGTCTCTCCTGTAAACCGGTGATCACCAGACCCATCTGTAATCCCCAGTCGCCCAGATGCACGTCGCCGATGACCTCATGTCCCACATAGCGGCTGATGCGCTTAATGCTCTCGCCGATGACTGCAGAACGTAAGTGTCCTACATGCAGGGGCTTTGCCACGTTGGGTCCGCCGTAGTCGATGATGATCTTCTTGGGATGTTCGGGCTTCTCCAGTCCGAATTTTTCATTTGCTTCCATGCCCTGTAAATAGGTAAGCAAAAAGGCCTCGCTGACCTTCAGGTTCAAAAATCCGGGGGCTACTGCCACTACCTCGGAAAATACCTTGCTGTCTTTTAACTGCTCTGCCACATCGTTTGCGATCATGATGGGGGCTTTCTTGTACAGCTTGGCTCCCGCCATGGCGCCGTTACACTGATATTCACACAGGTCGGGACGGTTGGAAAGCATTACTTTTCCCAGATTTCCGTCATAGCCGGCTGCGGTAAATGCCTGCTGCATTTCCTCTGTCAGCATCTCTAAAAATTTCTTCATGTCAAATACTCCTATATCCATACGCTTTCGCGTTGTTCTCAGTATTTCTACTATATCCTAAAATCCATCATCCCGCAAGACGCAATTACGCATTTGCCGTCTGTGCTTCCCGCTCCGCTCTGGAATAGGCACAGCCGCAGTAATTCTGGCGGTACAGTTCATACTCTGCGGACAATTCGATGGATCTCTTATATCCGTTCTTTTTCTTGAAATCCGAAGGCAGCCAGGGGATCTCATATTCCCCGGAAATTGCCTGCCCGATCTCGTTGATCTTCGCCGCATTTTTCAGGGGGCTGATGGTCAGTGTCGTGGCATAATAATCAAAGCCTCCGGCAAGCGCCAGTTCCGCCGTCTTACGCAGCCGCAGATCGAAGCAGCGGAAGCACCGCTCTCCTCCCTCGGGGCAGTTCTCATACCCCTTCGCCATCTTGTAAAAACGCTCCGGCTCATAATCCCCCTCCACGATGTCAATGGGCCAGCCCTTTTCCTCTTTATTATAGGCAGCGATCAGACGCTTCTGCTCCGCCACGCGCTTTTGGTATTCTTCCGAAAAAGAAATATTGGGATTATAATAAAATACCGTGATCAAAAAATAACGGCACAGATATTCCAGACAATAACTGCTGCATGGTGCACAGCAGCTATGCAGAAACAGGCGGGGCGGCCGGTAATCCGACGCTGCCTCGCCCTTCTCCTGTAAGGTATTTAAAATTTTCTCTAATTCTTTCTGATAGTTTACCTGGTTCATACGGTTCTCTTTCCATCTATACTCCGACAAATTTTCATTGCCTGCGTCTATTATATTGTGAACACAGCTCTCTCAATGCATTTCGCAAAATCACACTTGCCGGCAAGTGATTTTGCTTCATTATATTATGATCCAATTCACCGTTCGCCAATCACGCAAGCATGTTGGTTCCCTTGCGCTCATTATAGCATATTTTTTAAGATATACCGCAATATTTTTTCCGGAGCCTCCTCCGCTACGCCAGACTGATCATCCACTTCTTTTTCCGGAAAATAATAAGTGAGATCACAAGCCGCAGAATCTCCTCCGAAGTGAGCAGCGCATACACTCCGACAATGCCCCACTGAAACAGGTAAGCTCCCGCGAAGCACAGCGGGATCCCCATGCCCCAGGTTCCCACAATATCGATCAGCATCACGGTCTTCGTATCTCCGCCGCTTTTAAGGATTCCACCGCCGAGTATCATGTTCTCGATCTTCACCGGTGCATAAAGTGCGAAGACGAACAAAAGGGACTGTCCCAGTTCCTGTACTGTCGTATCCACCCGGTAGAAGCTGACATAGCTTCCGGAGAAAAGCATCAGAATGCCGGATACCACCACTGCTCCCAGGAGACCTGCTTTCATTATTTTTCCGGACTCTTCATAAGCGGCATCGTATTCTTTTTTCCCCAGTCTTTTACCGATCAGGACTCCGGCTGCTGCGGACAGACCGCTGAGTGCTCCCACCATCAGCCCCTGCACCGGGCAGGTCAGGGTATAAGCAGCAAGATTCTGCGTCCCCAGATGCCCATACACTGCCGACTCCACGTTCTGTCCCAGACTCCACAGGAATTCACTGATCAGGATAGGGCAGATCATGAGCAGATATTCTTTTTTATTTAATTTATCAAAATGCAGGGACAACTGCATCCGGTCTGCATCCTTGTGCAGGCATCTGATGAAGCAGACCGCAAGGATCAACAGATTCAGCAGCTGTGAAGTCAGCGTGGCTATTCCGGCACCTGTGATCCCCAATGCGGGTGCTCCCATTTTCCCAAAGATCAGAATATAATTCCCCACTGTGTTGACCACTACCGCACATAAAGATGCCACCAGCGTTGCCGTGGCATGCTCCCGGCATCTGAGCCATACCGACAGGATCGTACTGACGCCCATGGGCAGAAAAGTGACCGCGATCAGGCGAAGATAGCCACAGCCGGCTCCAAGGATCAGCGTATCCTTCGTGTACAGTCCAAGGATTCCTGCCGGCGCTAAAAACGATGCCGCACAAAACAAAATTGCGATCATACCGCACAGTACCATGCTGACCGTAAAGCTGCTCCAGGCTTCTCTCCTGTCCTCCGCTCCCAGAAACTGGGCGATCAGTATTCCCGCCACAGCTCCCACGGCACTGAACAACACGGAAACAAGCATGGAATAATTTCCACAGATTCCCACCGCTGCAATATTCGTCTCACCAAGCTGTCCGATCATCAGCTGATCCACAATGGAAAAGGATGCCTGCAGCATGCTCTGCAGTGTGACGGGAATCGCTATTTTACACATGGATTTCATAAACTGTGACATGGCACTTCCCTCGTACTTTCTCTGGCGATCAGTTCTACCGGCAGGACGATCCGGCTCTCACAGCCCACATGATCCCGCATGGCTTCGATACAGGCAATGGCTTTCTGTGCCCGCAGTGCCGCTTCCTGATGGATGGTGGTCAATGCCGGAACAGACTCTCTGCTGGCAGCATTATCATCAAACCCAATGATCTGGATATCCTCCGGCACCTTCCACCCCTTTTCCTGCACGAACCGCAGGAAATCCAGTGCATAATAATCCGATACCGCAAATACCGCCGTAATCCCGGATCGTCTTAATGCTTCTTCCCGTTCTTCATAAAAGGCTCTCCGCTCCTTCGCAAGCATGGGGATCCGCCACCTTGTCACCTCCCCGGGCGCAAATGCCGCCGTAAAACCGTCCATGCGCTCTTTGTCCATGCAGATCTCATTATCCGCAAGACACAGTGCTTTCGTATGTCCCAGCTTTTTATAATACTGCCCTGCCTGATACCCGCCATCGTAATGGTCGATCACCAGATTCACGATTCCCGGCGTATCCTCCAGATAGCCGTCGTAGACCACAAATGAGATCCGGGAATGCGCCCGCAGTGTCTCATAATCCGCTCCGCAGAATCCCATCAGGATCAGTCCGTCCATATTCCACATGGAAGCAAATGCCGGGATCTCCCGGATGTCCGCCGCAGTCTTGACCATGAGAAAATAACCCTTGCGGTTCATCTCTCTGGAAAGCGCGTTCAGGGAAGCCATGACAAAGCCATCCTCCAGCACTCTTCCCTCATATTTTTCTCCGTCATTGACCACTACGCCAATGATCCGTGAATTGTTCCGTGCCAGCAATATTCCAGCCATATTCGGAATGTAGCCCGTCTCCTCCAGCTTCTGTTCCACACGTTTTATGGTCGCTTCTGACATTTTGTGAGTCTTGCCATGAAGCACATTGGAGACTGTTGCCGTGCTTAATCCCAGTTCTTCCGCCACATCGGCGATCCGGACCTTATTTTCATCCATTGTCATTTCCTCCTTTTGTTTTCCCCTTTTACCTCTACTGCTATGGTATTACAAAAGTCCGTAAGAATCAAAGGTTAAGCGCGTAACCACAACCAAATTTTTGTTGGATTTTTTAGTGATTTTTATACTTTGTATACACAAAAACGGGACAGAAACCATTTCGTGGATTCTCTCCCGTTTGCGTCATAGTGATTTTCTTCTTTCTGACAGGCTTCTTATCCCGCTCGCTTTCTTTCCATTACGTTCAGGAAACTACAACAGATAGAATCCGGCACTGCCCCCGGGCACAGTAACCTTTCCGCCTGCAAATGCAGCTTCTCCGCCGAAAGTATACAAAGCTTCCTTTACCGCATAGTCTCCGTCGAAGCTGACCTCTCTGTCCGCCGGATTGATGATGACCAGGATCTTCTCCCTGTCGTCACTGCGCAGATAGGCTAACGGATACTTCTTTTCCTCCGCATAGACAAACTCGATCTCTCCACGGCTCTGCAATGCACTGTGAACCTGACGGATATCAATCAGCTTCCGGATCTCATGGTACAGGGAATCCGGATCTGCCATCTGCGCCTCCACTGTGGGACGGTCTGCGGACTCGTCCTGTTTTACATAAAGCTTTTCCTTCGGTGCCGCGCTGAAACCGGCATTGGTGGTATGATCCCACTGCATGGGTGAGCGGGAACCGGTACGTCCGTAACCGCCCTCTACGGAGTGCAGGTTTTCCACATAGCGCATGCCGATCTCATCGCCATAATACAGGAACGGTGCACCGGGCATGGACAGAAGGAATGCAAATGCCACCTTTAATTCCTCCCCATGAATGCTTCTCGCCAGACGATCCATATCATGGTTGCCGGAGGGAATACAGATCAGACCCTTGCGCTGTGCCTTTTCATAATTTTCCTTATATTTCTCCACGAAGGCTGCCACATCGCCTTTACCTCTTCCGGAGAAGAAAGGCTCCTCGCAGCGGAACAGATCGTTATAATGAGACGGTCCAAAATGAAGTAAAAAGTCCATATGGAAGCCGCCCTGCAGGGACTTGTCCGGTTCTCCCCACTCGGATACCAACACTGCCTCGGGGAACTCTGCATCCAGGAACGCTCTTACCTTTCTCCACAGAGCAATGTTTCCCTTGCCGTCCTCATCGTTTTTCACCAGAGAACCTGCCATATCCACACGGAAACCGTCACAGCCCATGCCGATCCAGAACCGCATGACATTTTCCATCTCTGCAAGCGTCGCCTTAGGACCCGGATCATC
>CAKRRD010000047.1 GCA_934394815.1 uncultured Acetatifactor sp.
AAATATCAAATGCGGTCGCAAAAACAATGCTCACGTCGAACAGTAATTTTCGCCGTGAGCATTTGTTAACTCATTCACTAACTTCCCATTTACAATTTTGTGGTCCACTGGGACAGATCCCATACCTGGGTGGCCAAGCCGTCGTAGAACTCCGGCTCATGGCAGACCATGAGAATGCTGCCCTTATATTCTTTCAGTGCCCGTTTCAGTTCCTCCTTGGCATCCACATCCAGATGATTGGTGGGCTCGTCCAACAGCAGGACGTTCGTGGCACGGTTCATCAGCTTACAGAGCCTTACCTTCGCCTGTTCTCCACCGCTTAATACCTTTACACGGCTCTCAATATGCTTCGTAGTCAGACCACATCTGGCCAGCGCAGAGCGTACCTCATACTGGGTAAATGCGGGGAATTCCTGCCAGATTTCCTCTATACAGCTGTTGTCCCCGGAACCGGACATTTCCTGTTCGAAATAGCCGATCTCCAGATAATCTCCCTGTTCCACTTCGCCGGACAGAGGCGGGATCAGACCCAGAATGCTCTTCAGCAGAGTGGTCTTACCGATACCGTTGGCACCGATCAGCGCTACCTTTTCTCCGCGCTCCATAGACAGATTTAAAGGTTTTGACAACGGTTCGTCGTAACCAATGATCAGATTCTTTGTCTCGAAAATGATGCGGCCGGTGGTACGTCCCTCCTTGAAGGAGAACTCGGGCTTCGGCTTCTCTGCGGCCAGTTCGATGACATCCATCTTGTCCAGCTTTTTCTGACGGGACATGGCCATATTACGGGTGGAAACGCGGGCCTTGTTTCTCGCTACGAAATCCTTCAGATCGGCGATCTCCTTCTGCTGACGGTTGTAAGCGGCCTCCAGCTGGGATTTTTTCATGGCGTAGACTTCCTGGAACTTATCATAATCTCCCACATAGCGGGTCAATTCCTGATTGTCCATATGATAGATCAGGTTGATGACACTGTTCAGGAAGGGAATATCGTGGCTGATCAGAATAAACGCATTCTCATATTCGTTCAGGTAACGTTTCAGCCATTCGATATGTTCCGCATCCAGATAGTTCGTCGGCTCGTCCAGCAGCAGAATGTCCGGCTTCTCCAGCAGAAGCTTTCCCAATAGAACTTTGGTACGCTGTCCACCTGACAGTTCTGTCACATCACGATCCAGACCGATATCCATCAATCCGAGGGCTCGCGCTACCTCTTCCACCTTGGCATCGATCATATAGAAATCATGCACGGTCAGCAGATCCTGGATCGTTCCCAGATCCTCCATGTACTGTTCCAGTTCTTCCGGCGTCGCTTCTCCCATTTTGTCGCAGATCTCATTCATCTGGGCCTCCATGTCGTATAAGAAGTCAAAAGCGGAAGCCAGCACCTGACGGATGGTCATGCCGGGAATCAGCACCGTATGCTGGTCCAGATAGCCGACTCTCACATTTTTCGCCCATTCCACCTTGCCTTCATCCGGCATCAATTTCCCGGTAATAATATTCATAAAGGTAGATTTTCCCTCACCGTTGGCACCGATGAGACCGATATGTTCCCCCTTCAGCAGGCGAAACGACACATCGTTAAAAATAGCCCGGTCTCCAAAACCGTGGGTCAGGTGTTCTACATTTAATATGCTCATATTTCCTCACATTCTGCTGCTCTGCAGCGCGTTTCCATCAATAGTCCTTTGCAAGTATAGCCTACCACCCGTGGTTTTGTAAAGAAAGAAAGCAAAAAGCCCGAAAATCCGCATTGATCATTGCCTCCGGGCAGACTGGGAAGACTATGGCGTTTATCAGGTCATGACGATCTTTTCCAATATCGGATTTATGGGGTATCCGCTGCTGGATGCCATGTACGGCAGTGAAGCCGTCATCCATGCCGCAATTTTTAACCTGCTGTACAGTAAGGCTGCTTATTTTTTCCACAGTGAAGCTGCTGCTCATGCCGGCGCTGCTTCTGCGGGGGCTTGGCTTTTTTATTACGGATGCCGTTTCTGTTCTGGCTGTTAAAAATTTAATGAAACTTTTCTTTCTGTTTGTCGTCTGATAGAATAGAAATCCCCAAGAAGGGGATACTGCAACAGAATATGGGAATTATCCCTGCAAAAAGAGGAGATTTTTATGAAGAAGAAATTAGCATGTATGTTACTTATGAGTGCTCTGGCACTCTCCATGACCGCCTGCGGAGGTAAGGATAATAGCGGTGCTGCATCCGGAACCCAGCAGGCCGCCACCGAGAGTACCACAGCAGGACAAGAGACTGGAGCTGCAGAGAGCACTGTGGCTGCACAGGATCCCAGAGATGTGGCGAAAACATTACAGAGTGCCAAAAAAGCAGTTACCGATGTGCTGGGAGATAATTACTGGCCGGATTCCGAGATTCCGGAGGAAATGCTGAATGAGACCTACGGTGTCAGTGCAGACCTCTATGATGCTTATCTGGGTGAGGCTCCCATGATCAGTGTCAATGTAGATACTTTATTGATTATTCACGCAAAAGATGGTAAGGTAGAGGAGGTAGAAAATGCATTGAACACCTACCGTGACAATCTGGTGAACGATACCATGCAGTATCCCATGAATCTGGGAAAGATTCAGGCATCCCGGATTGAGCGCATAGGCGATTATATATGCTTTGTACAGTTGGGTGCCGATACTTCTTCCATGGAAGATCAGGGAGACGAAGCGGTAATCACCTACTGTCAGGAGCAGAATGAACTTGCCCTGGAGGCTATCAGACAGGCTCTGGAGTAAACGCGGAGTAGAGTGAATGGTATTCAGCAGTGTATTATTTCTTTTTCGGTTTTTACCGATTTTTATGATCTGCTATTTCCTGGTTCCCCGGAAGATGAAGAATCTGGTTCTCTTCCTGGGGAGCTTGGTCTTTTATGCCTGGGGAGAACCTGTCTATATTTTTCTGATGCTTTTTTCCACCATATCCGATTTCGTATGGGGAAAATTGATCGAAGAATACAGAGGAAAGGATTGTTCCAGGATCTTTTTGTTATGTTCCATAGTCATCAATCTTTTTATCCTGGGATTTTTTAAATATGCCGATTTCCTGCTGCAGACGGTGAATGCAGTCTTCGGAACGTCGATTCCGCTGTTGGGGCTTCCTCTGCCCATCGGAATCTCCTTTTACACCTTCCAGACCATGTCCTATGTCATCGATGTATACCGGGGAGATGTGAAGGCGCAGCACAATATTTTGCAGTTCGGTGTCTATGTGACCATGTTCCCTCAGCTGATTGCGGGACCTATCTTAAAATATCATCAGGTGGAGCGCTATTTACAGGACAGGCGGACGGATCTGGATGCCATCAGTTATGGTGTGAAGCGCTTCGTGACAGGACTGGCCAAAAAGGTATTGCTGGCCAATAATCTGGGATTATTGTGGAAACAGGTGACCGAGCTGGGAAATGACCAGATGAGCATTCTCATAGCGTGGATGGGAATCGTGGCATTTGCATTCCAGATTTATTTTGATTTTTCCGGCTATTCGGATATGGCCATCGGCCTGGGGGCAATTCTGGGCTTCCATTTCCCGGAGAACTTCAACTATCCCTATATAGCCACTTCCATAAAAGATTTCTGGCACAGATGGCATATTTCCTTAAGCACCTGGTTCAAGGAATATGTTTACATCCCCCTTGGTGGCAACCGCAGGGGGCTGCCGAGACAGATTTTGAATATTCTGATCGTGTGGATGCTGACCGGTATCTGGCACGGCGCGGGCTGGAATTTTCTGTTCTGGGGGCTTTGGTTTGCCTTTTTCCTGATTCTGGAAAAGCTGTTTCTGGGAGATTTTCTGGAAAGTGTACCCAGGGTGTTCGGCAGAATCTATACACTGGCAGTGGTATTGCTCAGCTGGGTCTTTTTTGCACTGGAAAGTCCCGGAGAGATCCTGGCTTACTTACAGGCTTTGTTTGGAATGAACGGCGCAGACCTTGTGAACTCCCAGGCAATGTTCCTGGGCAATGAATATCTGGTGCTTCTGATAATCGCGCTGGTGGCATGTCTGCCGTTTGGCAGCCGTCTGGTGCACAGCCTGAAAAGCAGCAAAACCGGTCCCGCCATGGCACTGTATCGTCTTGGAGAAAAAGTGATCCCTGCCGTTTTATTGCTTTTGTCAGTGGCTTATATTGTGGATGCATCGTATAATCCCTTTTTGTATTTTCGCTTTTGACCGGAAAGGAGGAGCCGCGGATGGATGATAAAAGGAATTCGCTGTTGACCATCGGACTGATCTGTGCGGTACTTCTGGTTCTGGGAGTCGCGGATCTGTGGAATAGTGACCGGGTATATTCGGAAGCGGAGAACCGGGTATTGGCTTCGCATCCCGTTTTTTCCTGGAATAGTCTGTTATCGGGAGACTATGAGGAAGATTATGAAGAATATATGTCCGACCAGTTCGTGGGTCGGGATAAATGGGTCGGGCTTAAGACCCGTACGGATATCCTGTTCCAGAAAAAACAGATCAACGGCGTCTATCTGGGAGCAGATCGCTATCTGATCGGCGTCAATGATCCCGAGAAGTACACAGAGCAGATGGAGAATTCCCGTGTTGCTTCCCTGACCAAACTGGTGAACCGGTGGGATGCCAAAGTCATGCTGGTACCTACCGCAGATAATGTTCTCGCCGACAAGCTGCCGGCGTTTGCCCCTTACTATGACGAGGAGCGGCTGCTTACAAAGGTGCGGGAATCCATCGGTGACGGGCATTATGTCGATGTGTATCAGGCATTAAAGGAACATGCACAGGAACCAATCTATTATCGGACAGATCACCATTGGACCAGTCTGGGCGCGTATTATGGATTTCTGGCCTGGGCAGACAGTGTGGGACGTTTTCCCTATCCCTATGATGTCAATGGAATGAAGACGGTGTCGGAGGATTTTCAGGGAACCTTGCAGTCCCGGATCAATGTGGACTGGGCAAAGGATACGATACAGTATTTTCCGGAGACAGAGAAAAAAGATGTGGCGGTGATTTATGATTTTAAGGATACCGCGGATTCCCTGTATGCACCGGACTATCTGGATACCAAGAACCAGTATGGCTTCTTCCTGAATGACAATCATGCTTTTATCGAAATCCATACCGGATACAATCCAGGGAAGACTCTGTTTGTCATCAAGGATTCCTATGCCAACAGCATGATTCCGCTGCTGACCACTCATTATGAAACTATTTATGTAGTGGATCTACGGTATTTTAACGGGAAACTGTTCCAGCTGATGGAGCAGTACGAACCGGAGCAGGGAATGGATGTGCTGGTACTGTATGACTGCATTCACTTTTTGAAAGATTTTAAGTATTATTAAGGAGGCTTATTATGGCTTATTTGGGCATTCCCCAGAATACCATTGCGGTACTTCAGAAGTATCATTTCAATTTTCAAAAAAAATTCGGACAGAATTTCCTTATAGACACCACGGTTCTGGACCGGATCATTTCCTCTGCAGAGATCACAAAGGAAGACTGTGTGTTGGAGATCGGGCCGGGCATCGGCACCATGACGCAGTATCTGGCAGAGCGCGCAGGCAGCGTGGTAGCTGTGGAGATCGACAAAGCGCTGATTCCTATTCTGGAAGAGACCTTGCAGGACTATGATAATGTGACGGTCATCAATGACGATATCCTGAAAGTGGATATCAACCGGCTGGTGGAGGAGAAAAACGGGGGACGCCCCATTAAAGTGGTGGCGAATCTGCCCTATTACATAACGACACCGATCATTATGGGATTATTCGAGAGCCGCGTGCCGCTGAAGAGCATTACCATCATGGTGCAGAAGGAGGTGGCGGATCGTATGCAGGTAGGTCCGGGCACGAAGGACTACGGTGCCCTGTCTCTGGCAGTGCAGTATTACGCGAAGCCGGAGATCGTGGCAAATGTGCCGCCCAACTGCTTTATTCCGAGACCCAATGTGGGCAGTGCCGTGATCCGTCTGACCCGATACGAGAAACCGCCGGTACAGGTGAAGGACGAGAAAAAGATGTTCTCCCTGATCCGAGCCTCCTTCAACCAGCGCCGCAAGACTCTGGTGAACGGTCTGGGAAATGCGGGACTCCCCGGTATTACCAAGGAAACTGCGGCAGCGGCCCTGGAACAGATGGAACTGTCCCCCACCGTAAGAGGAGAGGCACTGACGCTGGAGCAGTTCGCGCAGTTGAGCGATCTGCTGTAAATGGAAAGTTAGTGAAATGTCCCCGTAGTCCGCGCTGGGGGTAAGGACAGCAGACCCGCTCTCGCTTCAAAGCAGAGCGTAGCGGTACGTAAGCGAGGAAAGTACCCTCGCTAAGTACCGACGTCTGCTTAGAGTCTGCTGTCCTTACCCCCAACGTGGGCTACTGGTTTCTTGAAAAACTATTTCATTTTGTTTTGAAATTTTTAGTGGAATCGATAAACAGAACTCCCGGAGTGGCAGAAGGCCCTCAGGCAGGTGTCTGTCGGAGAGTGTTGATATTTTCTTAAGCAGCGGTGAGTAATCAGGGTGGAGCGAACACGATGTTCGCGACAGGCGGCCGGCGACATGGATGTCGCCTAGAGCCGTGCCCGTCCGGATTAGATACACTTTATCCACTGCTTTAGAAAATTCACACTCGGAGACCGATATCTGCCTGAGGGCCTTCTGCCGCTCCGGGAGTTCGTCCGGTTTGCCAATATTTATTCCACTAACTTCCCAGTTATCTCACAATTTCTTTCAGTTTGTCCGCCACTTTCTCATACATAGGCACCGGAACATGGTATTTCTGTCCCATACGGACGACTTCATACACCAATCCGTCGATTTCAGATGCTTTACCTTCCATGATATCCCGCTGCATGGAGGTGGTGGCTTCCGGAGCCAGGGTGGAAAGGATCTTCAGATTGACTTCCTCCATATCTCTCTGGAAGGGAACTCCCATGGCTTCTGCCAGTGCGGCAATTTCCCGGATCATGGTCCTGAAAGCTTCCCGCTCCTCTCCTTCTCTCTGGAAATCCGCTGCGGTGGCATGAAAATAAAGTCCTGCAGCGCCGATGGGAGATACATAAGAGAATTTCTCCAGCGCATCTCTGCGGATGTTTTCGGACAATACGCCATCGATTCCGCTGGCATCAAAATCCTTCTTGATCTCTGCCAGCCGATCCTTAGATTCCTCCGGCTTCCGCACCCCGTAGACTACCCGTAATATCTTACCGTGCTGGATCAGCACTCCCGGCTCCTTGATATTGGCGGAGACATAGATACAACCGTCCGTCACCAGAAATTCCTGCAGTTTTTCCTGCATTTTCTCACCGGTTCCGTAGATATTTAACACAGGGATCACGATGGTGGAAGGCTTCGCCACCCGCTGAATAAAAGGAATGGTATCCTCCAGGGAATACCCTTTCACACAGACCAGTACCACATCCGGCTGCTCATCATAATGCTCCATATCCGTGGCTTTTACGGGAATGATCTCGGCGGTGCCGTCCCACATTTTCTCCACGGCAAGTCCTTTTTCCTGCATGGCTGCCAGGTGCCTGCCTCTGGCGATCAGGGTGACATCCTTGCCAGCCTTTGTCATATAAAATCCTAAAATTCCGCCGGTTCCTCCGGCTCCGATAATTGTGTATTTCATGATAATAACCTTCCCTTCTGCTGCCCTGGCACATCCGGACCATACTCCTTCCGGGCGTTCCGTAAGCTACAGTTTATAACTGCTGCCGTATCCACTTCACCCTCAAAACAAACCTAATTACCCACAGGCAACCACAGTGCATTTATAATACCACGATGCAAAAGAAGCCGCCAGTCTCTGTTTTCACATAACCGGCGGCTTCCCCTTGATATCTTATATTCTCTTACAGAAATTCTTTTACGGACTTGTACACACCCTTGGCATCCAGACCGTACTTCTCTACCAGAGCAGCTGCAGAACCGGACTCACCGAAGACATCCTGCATGCCGACCTTCTTCACAGGTACGGGATGATTTGCGCACAGGCAGTCGCAGACTGCACTTCCCAGTCCACCGATGACGGAATGCTCTTCCACGGTCACTACCTTGCCCGTCTTCTTCGCACTGTTAATGATGATCTCCTCATCCAGCGGCTTGATGGTACAGATATTGACAACCTCTGCACTGATGCCTTCCTCTTCCAGCATCTTCGCTGCACCCAGAGCGGAATCTACGCAGATACCAGTAGCTACGATGGTGACATCCTTACCTTCCCGGACTACGGTTCCCTTGCCGATCTCGAAATGATAGCCGGGATGATCGTTGATCACAGGTACTGCAGCACGTCCGAAACGGATGTATACCGGACCTTCATATTCCAGAGCGGCACGAACAGCGGCTCTTGCTTCCACATCATCGGAGGGGCACATTACTACCATGCCGGGGATGGTGCGCATCAGGGCAATATCCTCGTTACACTGATGGGTTGCACCGTCTTCACCTACGGTGATACCCGCATGGGTTGCGCCGATCTTGACATTCAGATGAGGATAACCGATAGAGTTACGCACCTGCTCGAATGCACGTCCTGCTGCGAACATTGCAAAAGAGCTTACGAAGGGAATCTTGCCTACCAGAGACAGTCCTGCTGCCACGCCCATCATGTTAGACTCTGCAATACCGCAGTCGATGTGGCGGTCGGGGTATGCCTTACGGAAGATTCCGGTCTTGGTAGCGGCTGCCAGGTCGGCATCCAATACGACCAGATTGGGGAATTCCTCTGCCAGCTCCTTCAGGGAGTTACCATAGCTTTCTCTGGTTGCGATCTTTTTCACGGTATTCTCTGCCATTACTGCTCACCTGCTTTCTCTAATTCTTTTTCGATTTTGTCAAGGTCTGCCATTGCCACTGCATACTCCTCATCGTTGGGAGCCTTGCCGTGCCAGTCCACGCTGTTCTCCATGAAGGAAACTCCCTTGCCTTTCAGGCTGTGGAATACGATACAGGTAGGCATACCCTTGGTCTCTCTTGCTTCCTTGAATGCAGCACGGATTGCATCAAAATCATGGGCATCGGCATTGATTACATGGAAATTGAATGCCTCGAACTTCTTATCAATAGGATAAGGAGAGCATACCTGATCAATGGGTCCGTCGATCTGTAAATTATTGTTATCTACCATAACACAGAGGTTGTCCAGCTTGCGGAAGCCTGCAAACATGGCTGCCTCCCATACCTGGCCTTCTTCGATCTCGCCGTCACCTAACAGTGTGTACACACGGAAATCACGATTCTCCATCTTTGCGCCCAGTGCCATACCTACAGCTGCGGAAATGCCCTGTCCCAGAGATCCGGAAGACATATCCACGCCGGGGATATGAATGCAGGGATGACCCTGTAAATAGGAGCCCAGATGACGCAGGGTGGGCAGATCCTCTACCGGGAAATATCCTCTGTTAGCCAGTGCGGAATAGAGTCCGGGAGCTGTATGACCCTTGGACAGTACAAATCTGTCACGTTCCTCCATATCGGGATTCTTCGGATCAATGTTCAGTTCCTCGAAATATAAAAATGTAAAAATATCTGCGGCTGACAGGGATCCGCCGGGATGTCCTGCTTTCGCACCGTGAACTGCGGTCACAATGCCCTTGCGGACATCATTGGCACGCTTTTGCAGTTCTAAATTCTTCATTGTCTCCTCCATTCCGCCATATTGGCTTGTCTGTTGCGATTTACGTTGTTATACTAGCATACTTCCGGTCCCACGTCCAGTAAAAGTATATTATTTTCTCCGGAGTAATATTTATGCGTGCACGAGCACATTCTGGCATTCTATTTCAAATTGGTCTGACCATGTCAAACAACTTTGCCCTTCCATTCATAAATTTTCCCACTTCATTCGAAAATTTATGAATGGAGGGGCGCTTCGCTAATAGAATTTGGCATATAGTGCTTTGTACGCAAGCGTCCACACACTATACGCCAAATTCTATTTCAAAGTTGTTTGACCATAGTATGCATTCTTTCCGTGCTTGCGGTTATAATGCTTATCCTGCAGTTCCTGCGGTGCCGGCTGGATCCTGGGATTGATGGTCTCGGCGCGGTATGCCATTTTGGCTACTTCTTCCAATACTACGGCATTATGGACAGCCTCTTTGGCATCCTTGCCCCAGGCGAAAGGCCCGTGATTCTTGCACAGGACGGCGGGTACCGCCTTGGGATCCTTGCCCAGCCGCCTGAACTCGTTGACAATCAGATGTCCGGTGTTTTCCTCATATGCATCCTCGATCTCTTCCTTCGTCAGGCAGCGCACGCAGGGGACGGGACCATAGATATAGTCGGCATGAGTGGTTCCGTAGCAGGGAATGTCTCTTCCTGCCTGCGCCCAGCTGGTGGCATAGGAGGAATGGGTATGTACGATACCGCCGATCTCCGGGAATGCCTTATACAGTTCCAGATGGGTGGCGGTATCGGAAGAAGGATTCAGATCCCCCTCCACCTTATTACCCTTCAGATCCATGACTACCATCATCTCCTGTGTCAGCTTGTCGTAATCCACACCGCTGGGCTTGATCACGAACAGGCCGCTCTCTCTGTCAATAGCACTGACATTTCCCCAGGTAAAGGTCACCAGGCCATATCGGGGCAGATCCATATTTGCTTCATATACTTTCTGTTTTAATTCTTCTAACATATCCTAAACCTCATTTCTTTCTAAAACCCACAGGCTTTCCGACACCTATATGTCGTGCACTTATGTGCTCTCATGCACCGCACACCTACCTACATGCGGTATCCTTCTGTGCACTATGCAGGCATATTTTGCGTCTGAAAAATTATTTTGCGGCAACGGCTGCCTTTTCCGCGGGAAGCAGCTTCTTGTACTCTTCCAGGAAAGCATCGAAGCCCTTCACATCTTCGGGATCCGGGTTCAGGGTGGTTCCGGTCTGTCCTGCGAAGATCTTGTCGTTCAGATAGGAAGAAAGTGTCTCGCCCTCCTTTTTCTCCTTCATGAAAGCTGCCAGAATGGCAATCCCCCAGGCGCCGCCTTCGCTGGCCGTATCCATAACGGTGATCGGTGCATTCATGCCTGCTGCCATGACACGCTGTCCTACTACGGGAGTCTTGAAGAAACCGCCGTGTCCCATCAGGGAATCTACCGCCACATGTTCCTCTTTTAACAGAATATCCATACCGATCTTCAATGTCGCCACTGCGCTGTACAGATGGGAGCGCATGAAGTTCGCCAGTGAGAAATCTGCATCGGGAGTTCTTACCACCATGGGACGGCCGGCATCCAGTCCGGTGATGGGCTCTCCGGAGAAATAGTTGTATGCTGTCACGCCGCCGCAGTCCGCAGCCCCTTCCAGTGCCTTGCGGTACAACACGCCGTACAGTTCGTTCTTGTCTGCTTTCACGCCAAAGCTTTCTGCGCATTCGCCCAGAAGATTTACCCAGGCATTCAGATCGGAGGTACAGTTGTTGCAGTGTACCATGGCTACGGGCATACCGTCGGGGGTGGTGACCATATCGATCTCCTCGTGTACCTTTTCCATGGCCTTTTCCAGTACCACCATGGCAAAAATAGAGGTTCCGGCGGAGACATTACCGGTACGGACTGCCACACTGTTGGTAGCTACCATGCCGGTTCCCGCATCGCCCTCGGGAGGACACATGGGTGCCCCGGGCTGTAAGGTTCCGGTGGGATCCAGTAATTCTGCACCTTCCGCAGTCAGAGCACCGGCGGATTCTCCGGCTGCCAGTACCTTCGGCAGAATGTCACGGATCTTCCAGTCAAAATTGTGTAAGCCGTCAAACTGATCCAGCATCTTCTGATCAAAATCCATAATGGTGGAATCAATGGGGAACATACCTGCTGCCTCACCGATACCCAGCACCTTTTCCCCGGACAGTTTCCAGTGAATGTATCCTGCCAGTGTGGTGAAGAAGGCAATATCCTTTACATGCTCTTCCCCACTCAAAATAGCCTGATACAGGTGCGCAATACTCCATCTCTGGGGAATGTTGAAGTTAAATACCGGGATCAGCTTCTTGCAGGCTTCCTCTGTCATGGTGTTTCTCCAGGTACGAAAAGGTACGAGTAGATCACCGGCTGTGTTGAAAGGCATATAGCCGTGCATCATTCCACTGAATCCCAGAGCGCCCAGCGTGGTCAGCTTCTCGCCGTATTTTGCCTCCACATCGTCTGTCAGGTTCTTGTAGCAGCCCTGCAGGCCTTTCCAGATATCCTCCAGACGGTAAGTCCAGATATTGTTCTCCAGACGGTTCTCCCAGTCATAGGTTCCCATGGCGATGGGCGCATGGCTTTCATCGACCAGTACCGCTTTGATTCTGGTGGAACCGAACTCGATACCAAGGGCTGTTTTTCCTGTTCTGATCGCTTCTTTTACTGCTTCACTCATTGTGTTCTCTCCTTTTTGCTTCTTTAATTTATCACTTATTTTTATTTTCGTTTTCCTTTCGTTCCGCCACAGATTCCCGCTCTACGACACGGGTGTCAAATTCGTAGGTCAGGTCCTTTTTTCTGCCCGCGATCATCTGTAACAGGGTCTCTGCCGCTTTTTTCCCCAGATTCTCCTTGGGGTGGGGCAGGGAAGTGATGGGGATCTCGCTGTGTCTCGCCAGATCCGAATCATCGATACTGATCACCGATACATCCTCCGGCACCCGGATATTACGCTCCGTCAACATCCGGATCAGCTGAAAGGCAATCTGGTCATTATACGCCAGAAGAGCGGTACATTCCTCCACCCGGTTCAGGATTCGGTCTCTACAATACCCCAGCTGCTTCGATTCATCCGTGTCGATCCATACCATCCGGGAATCCGTCACGGTCAGTCCGGCCTCTTCCATAGCCCGCAGATAGCCCAGATAACGCTGTCTGCCCTGACCGTCGTCCAGCTTCAGAATCGCCCCGATCTTCTGATGTCCCCTGTCAATCAGATACCTGACAGCTTTGTAGGCCGCCTCTGCATCATTTAATGACACATGGGGTGCTTCCAGTTCCGGATAATAAGTGTTAAAAAACAGAAGCGGTATTTTCCTGGCCATCAGGTGACGGTACTGATCCAGATTCGGATTTGGCAGTCCGCTCTTCGTCCCTTCCACGATCACTCCGGCCACATCGTCCCGTTTCAACAGATCCTTCAGAATGCTTTTCTCCCGGTCTAACGTATTGTTTGTAAAATAGATCTGCACGGAAAAACCGCTTTCAAATAAAGTATTCTGCATTCCCTGTAAGATCCTCGGGAAAATATAGCTGTCCACGTAGGTGGTCACCACGGCAATGCTGTTGCGCTGTTCCAGGTTCTTCCGGCGGTCAAAGCTCACATAAGTGCCACTGCCCCGGATCCGCTGAACCAGGCCTTCCTCCTCCAGCGTACCGATGGCTTTCCGCACCGTCTGCCTGCTGATATGGAACTGCTCCGACAGCTGATTCTCCGAGGGAACCTTCTCTCCGGGTCCCAGTTGTCCGTCCGTGATCTGTTCCTGTATGTAATTAATAAGGTTTTGATATTTCGTCTCCATAATCACTTTCAGTATAATAAGACCACTGCACAAAGTCAATACATCTTTTTGCTGTTTTAGATACATTTGTATATAGTTGTACAGTATACAACTCGACTTACCCGTATGAAGCCTGGGGTGCCCTGCGCTCCAGAGGTAAGTCGCGTTAAGTCTATCCTGCAAAATCTCCACATATACTTTTACCAACACTCTCTGTTATCAGGTAATCATCGTGCGTAAACGTCCCCCTCTCTCCCTTCCCCAGCTGCTGGTATGTATCGGCCTTCTCTGTGCTCTCACCGGCGGTCTAACCCTTATAGCTTCCCACTCCTCCCCGGACCGGCGCTTCGAGCAATTCACCTCCCGCCTCTTCCGGGAGGAAATGACCGCCAGCACCCTGAATATGCACTACACCATTGCCGATCCGGAAGCCTTCGGCATCTCCGCATACGAGCCGGTGCTTCCACTCTACCGCTCCGGCCAGCAGGAAGACAGCAGAAAACGTTGTGCTGATCTGCTAAAACAGCTGGACCGTATAGATCCCGACCGTCTTTCCCCGGAAAATGCCACAACCTATCAGTTATTACGGCGTTCTCTGGAAAACGATCTGGCACTGGCGCAGTTTCCCTACTACAATGAGCCCCTCTCCCCCTCCTCCGGAATGCAGTCCCAGCTTCCCGTTCTGCTGGCGGAATACACCTTCCGCACGAAGCGGGATGTGACCGATTATCTGGCACTTTTAGATCAGGTGGACGACTATTTTGCCTCCCTGCTTCTCTACGAACAGGAAAAAGCCGCTGCTGGCTTTCTCATGCCGGATGTCTCTCTGGAAAAGATCCGGAAGCAATGTGACACTATTGTCACCGCAAAAGAACTGACACAGGGAACTCATTTTTTACAGACCACCTTTGAGGACCGGCTGCTGGAACTCCAGAAGCAGGGACTTTACACTCCGGAAGAGACTGCCTCTCTGATTGAAGCCAACGACCGGCTGCTGGCCACGGTGGTACAACCCGCCTATGCCGCCCTGTCGGAAGGTTTGCTTGCTCTGGAGACTTCCACCAGTGCCGGTTCCACTGCATCCGAAGCCACCACCGATGCTGATCCGGAAAAAAATGACAGTGTCCACGCCGCCCCTCCGAAAGGTCTCGCCCTGCTGCCGGACGGGAAGACCTACTATCACCACCTGCTGTTCGCCGAGACCGGTTCCTCCCGTTCCGAGAAGGAACTGGTGCAGATGCTGCTCACACAGTTTCAGGAGGAACAGTCTGCCATCCGCAGTCTGGCCGCCCGCTCCCCTTCCCTGATCTCTCTGCTCTCCGAAGGGATCACAGAGGAATTCCCTCTCACGGAACCGGAAGAAATGCTCACAGATCTGCAGGTCCGCATGAAAAATGACTTTCCTGTCAGTAATCCCCTTCCCAACGTCATCGTCAAGGATGTGGTTCCCAGTCTGGAGCCCTACAGTGCTCCGGCCTTTTACCTGACCACGCCTCTTGGGGATTCCGACAATAATGTCATTTACATAAACCGCCGCAGTTCTCCCGCGGGGCTGGAACTCTATACCACGCTGGCCCACGAAGGATTTCCCGGACACCTCTACCAGACAGTATACAGCAATCGTGTCTTCACCGGCCGGAACCTGGATCCTGCAAGGAAACTGGTCTGGTACGGCGGTTATCTGGAGGGCTGGGCATTATATGTAGAATTTCTTTCCTATGATTATGGGGCTGATCTGTTGGAGCAGTCCGGTCAGACAGATGCCGCACAGGCCGCCCGTCTGGAAAAGCACACCCGCAGTCTCCAGCTGTGCATGTACACGCTGTTAGATCTCCTGATCCACGGCGAAGGTGCCAGATACGATCAGGTGGCGGAAGTTCTGGGGAAATTCGGCATCGATTCTCCCCGGGCCTGTGAAGCGATCTACACTTACATTGTGGAAGAGCCCTGTAATTATCCGAAATATTACATCGGCTATCTGGAGATTCTGGCGCTGCAAGGCACCGCACAGGAGCATTGGGGCAGCAGCTATTCCGACCGGAAGTTCCATACCTTTTATCTGGAACAGGGAACCTCTGATTTTTCCTCGCTGGAAGCCCTGCTGTTAATGACAAACTGATTGTTTTGTGCTAAGGGATCATCAGGCTGGAAGAACCCATGACACACTTTACAAGCAAGGCTATTGAAGAAGCCTTTATCCGGCTGCTGAACGGACGGCCGCTGGATAAGATCACTATAAAAGACATTGTGGACGACTGCGGTATCAGCCGTAACACCTTTTACTATCATTTTCAGGACATCACCGCTCTGTTGCAACACATTCTGAATGCGGATGTGGAGCGGGTGGAGCACGCGGTGCATAAAAAGGTATTCCCTGAGGATCAGAAATGGTGGTGGACTTCTATAAATTTGCACTGGTCGGCATGATTTTAGACTGGCTGAACACCGGAATGAAGAAAGACCCCGAAGCCCTGATCCGCATAGCCTGTTAGTTTGGGCATTTGCCCCTGTTTGCACATAGATTCCTACACCCAGAGCACTCCCGATAAGAATGCTCCCATTTTCCTGAAGGTTACTTATACTCTGGACGGTAAAGAAATCTCTCCTGCAGAATTAAACGGTCAGAGTGGTCCTGTCGTGATCCGTTACGATTACACCAACGAACTTTACGAGACCTGCAGGACGGCGTAAAAGAACTGTCTGACGGTGTCAACGATCTCTCCGATGGCAGTGACAAGCTGATCGACGGTATGGACAGCAGTGTAAAATTCATCTATAAGATCAATGCGGTAAAATATTCATCACAAGGCCGTAACTTGACAAAGCCCCTCTCCTTTTCTATACTTGCAAAAGGAGAGGGGCTTTCAGCTTCCATTACAGAAAGGCAAAAATTCCCATGGAACAACTATTATTCAGTCTTAACGCAACGATCCCTGTTTTTCTGGTCATGGTGATCGGTTATATTTTACAGCAGTTACATCTGACCAATGATTCTTTTATCAAAACACTGAACTCCTTTAACTATAAGGTAACCTTACCGGTTCTGCTGTTCAAGGATATTTCCTCTGCGGACTTCTACAGCGTCTGGGATACCGGCTATGTCCTGTTCTGCTTTTTCGTGACCCTGTTCTGCATTGTCATCACCTGGGGTGTGGCAGGCATTTTTTATAAGAATAAATCCCGGCTGGGAGAGCTTGTCCAAGCCAGCTACCGCAGCAGCGCCGCTGTACTGGGTGTCGCCTTTATCCAGAATATCTACGGGAATTCCGGCATGGCTCCGCTGATGATCGTAGGCACCGTTCCCCTGTACAATATCGCCGCCGTGCTGATCCTGTCCTTTACCGGACCGGAGGCAAAGGGCTTCGATAAAGAATCCCTCCTGAAATCCTTAAAAGGTATTATCACCAATCCGATCATTATCAGTATTACCCTGGGAATGCTGTCCAGCGCCTGCCGGATCAGCTATCCTGTGATTATCTCCAAAACCATCAGCAATATTGCCGTGCTGGCTACGCCCCTGGCTCTGATCGGCCTAGGCGCCGGTTTTGAAGGCCGGAAAGCGCTGAAGCTTCTGGCTCCCACGGGGGTGGCCACCTTTTTGAAGCTGGTGGTATGGCCTGCTCTGTTCCTGCCGCTTGCCGTGCATTTCGGTTTCACCGGAGAAAAGCTGGTGGCGATCCTCATTATGCTGGGTTCTCCCACCACCGTAAGCTGCTATATCATGGCGAAAAACATGAATCACGAGGGAACTTTAACTTCCAGTGTAGTGGTTGCCACGACATTTTTAAGTTCCATCACCCTGACAGTATACTTATTTATTTTACGAAGTTTACAGTTGATCTGATATCTGCTCGTATTCCCTGTCCTGCATTGTGAAAGATGCAGGACTTTTCTTTACATTTTCCCCGCGAGGAAAATACTTGCCACGGTTCCCGCCAGCGTTGCCAGAAGCGCCCCCGGCAGCGTGTAGCGGGTCTTGGTTACTTTTGCCGCCAGAAAATACACACTCATAGTGTAAAAAATAGTCTCCGTGCAGCTCATAAGGATCGAGGTCAGCATCCCTGCATAGGAATCCGGCCCACAGGTCTTAAAAATATCCAACACCAGCCCTGTGGCTGCAGAGGAAGAGAACATTTTCACGATCAACAGCGGAACCAGCTGTGCCGGAAGCCCCACGGCCTGTGTGGCCGGCCCGATCAGACGCCCCAGCAGATCAAAGAATCCGGATGTCCGGAGGATTCCCACCGCCATCATCAGTCCCACCAGTGTCGGAAGGATCTCCACCACGATGCGCAGACCTTCTTTGGCTCCTTTCAGAAAAGTCTCATAGACTTTCACCCCTGAAACCATTCCATAACCCACGATCCAGAAGATTACCATGGGGATCATAATATCTGACATATGTGTCAATGCATTCATCATAATCCTCACCGATCCTTCCATTTACAGTAAATGACAGCAATGACGGTACTGAACAGCGTGGCTGCCAGCGCCGGGGCAATGATTACCGCCGGATTGGCACTGCCATACTGGCTGCGGTAGGCGATCATGTTGACCGGGATTAGTTGCAGGGACGAAATATTCAAGATCAGGAACGTACACATTTCGTTGCTTGCTGCCTGTGGTGACCCTTGTTCCTCCCGCTGCTTCTCCAATTCCGCCAGCTGCTCCATGGCTTTCAGCCCCGCCGGAGTACAGGCCCAGCCCAGCCCCAACACATTGGCGATCAGATTTGTGGCTATATATTCTCCCGCCGGATGCTCCTCCGGGAGTTTTGGGAACATGAAGCGTAGAAAAGGACGGATGCCTTTTGTCATTTTCGTGATCATGCCGGACTCCTGTGCGATCTCCATCAGTCCCATCCACAGCGCCATGACACCCGCCATGGTAATACAGAGGCTGACAGCCTCTCTGGCACTGTCCAGCGCCCCTTCCGTCAAGGCTCCCATCTGCCCGGTACCGACACCGTAGAGCACGCCCAGCAGGATCATTCCCGCCCAGATATAATTCAGCATGATATTCACCGCCCGCTGTCTTTCGTTTCACTATATGCAGATGCCGGTATGTCCTATGAAAATATGTACTTGCCTCCGGCATACAAAATAAGCCTTCCGGCAATGTATTTTCCGGAAGGCTTATCTGCGTATTCTCTCTGTTTCTTCTACAAAGTTCCCTGTGTGAACAGGCTTCTCACATGCGCCACTTCCTCTGCGGTGGCTTTCTCCGCCGGCACATAATAGGACTTCTCTCTGGCAATCTGGTACAGTTCCTCCTGAGACTGCTCACAGGCCGTACGGAACTGCTTCAGTGTCTGTTTTAACTCCTTATTCTCCGACTGGGCAATCATTCCCGCATACCGGGTCAGTTCGCCGTTGATTCCGGCCAGAGTGTCTGCTACCATTGTCTTTTCCTGCATTCTGCTGCCTCCTTACTGCAAAAACTTCATAAGCTGCTGTTTGTTCTCCATGGCGCTGCGGGCACCCTTTTCAAAAAACTGTTTCACCTTCGGATCCTCCGCTTCTTTGGCGTACTCCTGCAGCTTGCAGTGGGTCGTATCAAAACCACCGATCAGATGGCGCAGATTCTGCAGATCTAATTCTGAAATATCACTCATGCTTCTAACCTCCTTTTTGTTCTTTGCGAGGTTAGTATGCACTGAGGCTGTAAAATCTATACTTGTTTTTTAGTGTCTTTTCCCGGGCAGTCTTTAATCGGGCAATTCGGACAATTACTCTGAGATACTCTCTTACCGGCAATGACACATACTACCATTTTCTCTTCCATAGTCAATTCCTCCTTAAGGGAAAATACCCTTGATTTCCTCTGCATATACCAGTTTCCGGAGCGCCAGTACATAAGCCGCCATTCGATATGTGCAGTCACACTCTTTTTTAATCTCCACGATTTCGCCAAAAGATTTTGTCATCAGCTTCTCCAACATTTCGTTGACCTGCTCTCTCTCCCAGGTCAGTTCCTGTATATTCTGTACCCATTCAAAATAGGACACAATAACACCACCACAGTTGGCAAAAATGTCTGGGATCACCGGAATGCTTCTTCGCTCCAGTACCACATCTCCCGCAGCACTGGTCGGTCCGTTGGCAGCCTCCACTACATAAGAGCATTTTACTTTTTCTGCAATTTCTTCCGTGATCTGGTTTTCCAGCGCCGCCGGAATCAACACATCGCAATCACACAGGAGAAGTTCCGTATTGGTAATATGCTGTACTCCATCTGCCGCATAGTCCTTTAAAAATTTTCCCTTTCCTTCCAGATACTTTGAAATTGCATCGATGTCCAGGCCTTCCCCGCAATATAAGCCTCCGGAGACATCGCTGACTGCAACCACTTTGATATTTCTATGATAAAAAATCCTTGCAGCATTACTTCCTACATTTCCCATTCCCTGAACAGCCACCGTAATCTTCTGCAGATTCTTTCCTTCTTTTTCCATCAACAGTTTGGTACTGATATAAACGCCTCTTCCGGTAGCGGAATTACGGCCTCTGGAGCCTCCCAGTTCCACCGGTTTTCCTGTTACGACACCGGGGCAGGGCTTCCCGGCCAGCTGGCTGTAGGTATCTAACACCCACGCCATGGTCTGTGCATTTGTATTTACATCCGGTGCCGGAATATCTGTGTCTGCACCAATGATCGGGGCAATGGCAAAAGTGTATCTTCTGGTCAGCCTCCGCAGTTCTCCCTGCGAAAGCGTCGCCGGATCCACCTTGATTCCGCCCTTGGCTCCGCCATAAGGGATATTTGCCACAGCGCATTTCAGGGACATCCAGGTCGCCAGAGCCTTTACCTCATTCAGCGTACAGTTCTGATGATACCGGATTCCGCCCTTGAAAGGTCCCCGGATATTGGAATGTTGGATCCGGTAGCCTTCAAATACCTTTACGCTTCCGTCATCCATCTCCACCGGAAGATAGACCTTTGTTTCCCGCTGTGGATTTTTCAGGATTTCAAACATTCTGGTATCTATTTTTCCGACTTCCATAGCTTTTGTCATTACGTTGACTACGTTTTCATAGGGATCATACTGTTCTGCCATTTTTTCTGCCAAATCCTTTCCTTTGATCGAAATGCTTCTGTACTGTCCTAAGTTTTGGTAGTGCTGCAACACATAAGTGAAACATATTCTTTTTACTTTTTTTCGTCAATATTATTTTTCCAATGCTTTGTGATTTTATTTTCTTTTGCAGAAAACTTGATTTTTAAATGTTTTTGTTCTATTCTGCTTAATAATATTAAGTATAGTGTATTTTAACGCAGAAATATCGTATTTTATTATGTTTTACAAAATGTGCGTCATACCGCATATTTAATTTACTTTTCAGGAGGTCGGCCTATGAAAACATATGAAATAGATGATATTGACCGGAAGATTTTAAGACATTTACAGGCCAATGCCCGTACGCCGCTAAAGGAGATCGCAGCGGAAGTATTTCTCTCCTCCCCCGCTGTATCCGCAAGAATCAGTAATCTGGAAAATCTGGGCTATATCCGTGGCTATCATGCAGAAGTGGATCCTGTAGCCCTCGGCTATCATATCCGTGCTTTTATCAATCTGGAAGTGGCACCTGTAGATAAAAAGGAATTCTATCCCTATATTCAGAACTGTCTCAATGTCATTGAATGTAATTGCGTGACAGGAGATTACTCCATGCTGTTGGAGGGCATGTTCCACAGTACCAATGAACTGGATCAGTTCATAAACGAACTTCAGCGCTTTGGGCGAACCAAAACGCTGATCGTTTTCTCTACTTCTGTGGAACACAGAGGTGTGGAAATTAAATAAAATTAGCAAATATGGATACGGAGATCACGGTCAGAATGCCGCAGACCACAATGGACAGGCTGCTCATGGCGCCTTCGATCTCACCCAGTTCCATGGCTTTTGCAGTTCCCAGCGCATGAGCACTGGTACCGATGGCAAGACCTTTGGCAATAGGATC
>CAKRRD010000048.1 GCA_934394815.1 uncultured Acetatifactor sp.
GGCAAGAAAAAGAACACCAAGGAAGTTGACCTGGTTGCAAAGCTCTTCGATGAGTATGCTCCCAAGTATGCTACCCGCAAGGGTGGTTACACCAGAATCGTTAAGATTGGTCAGCGTAAGGGTGACGCAGCTATGACTGTTGTTCTGGAATTAGTTTAATTCACAGCATATAAAATAGGCATTAAAAAAGCGCCTTCGGAAATGATTTAGGTCATTCCGGAGACGCTTTTTGTTTCGTGCGAAAGCATTTTTATTGCAATGGCAGCCGTTATGAACAGACGAGATATCGAATGTGTAGATAGAGGGGATGCCTTTACTCCATCACCTTCTGGAAGTGCTGGTAATCCTTGCAGGAGTTCCAATGTCCGCCCCAGGTGAAGCCATGCTCTTTGAACAACTGATAACACAGATCATTCTCGTCGATCTTATAAGGGAAGGAAGCGTTTCTGTCCGCATACACTGCTGCACTCTCAGGAGATACCCGTTCGCTGCCGTCCTTGTTATAGCCCACATAAGGATTATAGAAAGGATTGATGTCGATGGCCAGCCCCAGCGCGTGCTTGGAGAGAGAAGACGTTCCTTCCACCGGGCGATAGTTAAAACAGGAGGTATTATTATCTTCCATGGAGGCGAGATCGTCTCCGCCGTATTCGTCAATCAAAAGTACTTTTTCCAGCTGATATTCGTTGCAATACAGTTCATAAAAGATCTCCGTCAGGTCTTGCGCAATGTATTTGTTACAGATCAGTTCCCCTTCTGCAGGATTTCCTTCAAAATCATAATGCCAAATGTGCACATATCTCAGATCATCATAAGTAATTTCCACAGATTTCAACAGCACTTCCGAAGATTCAGCGTAGTTATCCACAGTGGCTGGATAAGAAACACCTGTTATGTATCTCTGCAATTTCTCTGATAACGGCTCGTAATAGAAGCCTTCCGACAGGGTGCTACGCTGATCAGCCATAAGCTCTCCGTTCAGGGAAACACCGGTAAGAACGGCAGTTTCCGCCATGGAAGATTCTTCCTGCAGGATTTCTGTCGTATTTGCGGGAGAATTGTCGACAGCAGACGCCGTACTGGGAGAAAGGGAAGGCGACGGCTCTGCTGTCTGGTAAGCCAGTGTCGGGTTGTCAGCCGCGTAGTCTCCCAAAGTATAGGAATTGTGCTGTGATACCCGGAGCAGCCCTCCGGCCACCACTGTGATGAGGGCAAGGATCCCCACCATTTTCCATATTTTATTGTGATCGATCGGATTCATAGAATTCCTCCTCGTTTTCATTTTTCATAGATTTTTCCATAAAATGATACAAGCATAACTATAATGGTTTTTGGTGAAGCATACAAGAGATTTTGAAAAAGTCGCGCCAGTTCCCCGTTAAGTGTTGTAAATCTGTGAATAATCTAGTAAAATAGGGGCGATATCATGCGGAAGCAGAAGATAACAGACTCTCCGGTACGAAAGTACCTATGGAATGGAGAATAGTATGGAGATCATAAAAGCAAAAAATGTTGTATATGAATATATCCGCCGGGATGAGGAAGGCAATGTGGAAGGAATCACCAAGGCGGTGAACGATGTTTCTCTGGATATTGAGCAGGGACAGTTCATTGCCATTCTCGGGCATAACGGTTCCGGCAAGTCTACGCTTGCAAAACATATGAATGCCATTCTGAATCCCACGGAAGGAACTCTGTGGGTGGACGGCATGGATACCACAGAAGAGGATAATATCTGGAAAATCCGTCAGACTGCGGGAATGGTATTCCAGAATCCGGACAACCAGATCATCGGGCAGGTTGTAGAGGAGGATGTGGGATTCGGCCCGGAAAATATGGGCATCCCCACGGAGGAGATCTGGCAGCGCGTAGAAGAGAGCCTGCGGGCAGTGGGCATGTACGAATACCGGAAGTATTCGCCGAATAAATTGTCCGGCGGACAGAAGCAGAGAGTGTCTATTGCCGGTGTACTGGCCATGCATCCGAAATGTATCGTGCTGGACGAGCCCACCGCCATGCTGGATCCCAGCGGACGTAAGGAAGTCATCCGGGCTGTCCGGGGATTGAATCAGGTGGAGGGCGTCACACTGATCCTGATCACCCATTATATGGAAGAGATCATTCATGCGGACAAGGTCTTCGTGATGGACGGTGGCAGGATCGCCATGCAGGGAACACCCAGGGAGATCTTTTCCCAGGTGGAACAGCTGAAAAAATTACGTCTGGATGTGCCGCAGGTAACGTTGCTGGCCTATGAATTACAGAAAAAAGGAATTCCGCTGCCGGACGGCATACTGACCCGTGAGGAACTGCTGCAGGCACTGGGCTATGCAAAATAATGGCGGAGAAAGAAAGCAACGGGAAAGGACAGGACAAATGTCTATCATATTAGATCATGTAAATTATGTATATGGTGCAGACACACCGCTGGCAGTCCATGCCCTGAAGGATGTCTGCCTGAAGATACCGGAAGGACAGTTCATCGGTATCATCGGACATACCGGCTCCGGCAAGTCCACACTGATGCAGCATTTGAACGGACTGATCCGCGCTACCGACGGACATATTTATTTTAACGGAGAAGACATCTACGACAAGGATTATGACATGAAGAAGCTCCGCAGCAAGGTGGGATTGGTATTCCAGTACCCGGAGCACCAGCTGTTTGAAATCGATGTATTCAGCGATGTCTGCTTCGGACCGAAGAATCTGGGACTGGACAAAAAAGAGGTAGAGCTGCGGGCCTACGATGCTTTGAAAAAAGTCGGCCTGCCGGACGAGCTTTTTTATCAGTCACCCTTTGAATTGTCCGGAGGACAGAAACGCCGCGTGGCGATCGCCGGTGTGCTGGCCATGAAGCCGGAGGTGCTGATTCTGGATGAGCCTACGGCCGGACTGGATCCCAAGGGAAGAGACGAGATCCTGCAACAGATCAAAAAATTACAGACCGAGACCGGACTTACGATCCTGTTGGTATCTCACAGTATGGAAGATGTGGCGGAGTATGTGGACCGCATCATTGTAATGAACAAAGGAAGTGTCATGTATGACGATACGCCGAGAGAAGTATTTAAGCATTACAAAGAGCTGGAAGCGGTAGGACTGGCCGCACCGCAGGTCACCTACATCATGCACGATCTGAGAGCCAGAGGCGCAGATGTGGATGTGGATGCCACGACGATAGAGGAAGCAGCGGAAGAGATCGCCAGAGTCTGGAAAGCAAAGCACAAGTAAGAGAAGCATGAGGGAAGATGCGGGTTCTGACCCGGAAACATGGGCGGGCGGAAACCCAGGTAAGGAGCAATATGCTTAGAGATATTACATTAGGACAATATTATCAGACAGAATCAGTGATCCACAAAATGGACCCCAGAGTCAAGCTGGGAGGAACCCTTCTGTTTATTATTTCACTGTTCTTTTTTAACAATTATGCGGGATATGTGGTCGCCGCCCTGTTCCTGGGACTGGTGATCCATCTGTCAAGGGTACCGTTCAAGTTCATGGTAAAGGGAATGAAGACCATCGTCCTGCTGATGATGATCACGGTGGTGTTCAATCTGTTCCTGACACAGGGAACACCGCTTGTGACGATCTGGAAGCTCACCATAACACAGGAAGGATTGAAAATGGCTATTTCCATGGCCATCCGCCTGACGCTTCTGATCATCGGATCCTCCGTAATGACCCTGACTACTACGCCGAACAACCTGACGGACGGGATGGAGAAAATGATGGGACCCCTGAAAGTATTTAAGGTGCCCGTACATGAAGTGGCCATGATGATGTCCATTGCCCTTCGTTTTATTCCTATTTTATTAGAAGAAACAGATAAGATCATGAAGGCACAGATCGCCAGAGGAGCGGATTTCGAGAGTGGCAATATCTTCAAGCGCGCCAAGGCCATGGTGCCCCTGTTAGTGCCGCTGTTTATCTCCGCCTTCCGCAGAGCCAACGATCTGGCCATGGCCATGGAAGCCAGATGCTATCGAGGCGGCGAGGGCAGAACCAAGATGAAGCCGTTAGTCTATCATAAGAGAGATTATATTGCTTATGGCTGTATCGCAGCTTATATGGTAATCAGTATTGCAGCAGGAAGACTGCCGTTTTTACCGTAGCTGACACAAGGAAGCTGCCGGGGACGGTGGACCGGGGAGAAAGAGGGGAAAAGCCGTGGAAACGGAAAACATGACACAGACAGAGAAAACAACCAGAAGAGTACGCCTGACCGTGGCATATGACGGAACGAATTACCACGGCTGGCAGATCCAGAACAACGGAATCACTATCGAAAGCGAATTGAACCGGTGTCTGACCGATCTGCTGCGGGAGCCTGTTGAGGTCATCGGTGCCAGCCGGACAGATTCCGGTGTGCATGCACTGGGGAATATCGCTGTGTTTGACACGACCAGCCGGATGCCTGCGGAGAAAATTTCTTATGCGCTGAACCAGAGACTTCCGGAGGATATCCGGATACAAAAGTCCGAACAGGTGCCGGATGACTGGCATCCCCGCAGATGCGACAGCCGCAAGACCTATGAATACCGGATCTACCGGGCACAGTTCCCCATGCCGGTGAAACGTCTGTATTCGCTGTTTACTTATTATGAACTGGATATGAACCGGATGCAGGAGGCAGCGGCCTATCTGGAGGGAGAGCATGATTTCAAAAGCTTCTGTCAGACCGGAGCCCAGGTGGAATCCACCGTGCGTACCCTCTATAGTGTGGAGGTGGAAGAACAGGGAGAGCATGACCTTGTGATCCGGGTCTGCGGGAATGGTTTTCTGTATAATATGGTAAGGATTATTGTGGGGACGCTTCTGGACATCGGACAGGGAAAGCGGGATCCCATGGACATTTTTTCGATTCTGGAAGCAAAAGACCGCGGTGCAGCGGGACCTACGGCACCGGCTCATGGACTGACACTGATGAAATATGAGTTCCTGTGACAAATTCATCCCGCACCATTCGCAAAGCAGCGTTATCGTGCTTTCCGTCATTGCGTGGTTCTCTTTACTCATATACCGGCGATCAACTCACAGAACGTGAAAATAGTGAAAAAGTTTAAAATTTATCTTGACACTCATGGAGTGGTATCATATAATATATGACTGTGACAGTGTTTCAATATGCTGAGTCAAAGCCCCGACAAAGCATTGAAATAAAGTATTCAACCGTTTTGGGAAGAAGTAAAATGTAGCCGGACATCTGCAGATTACCGTCGGACCAGAACACTGAAAAAGTCGATCACGAATCGGCGAAAGTAATATGGAGGGAACATAATGAAAACATTTATGGCTAGTCCAGCTACAATCGATAGAAAATGGTATGTAGTAGACGCTACTGACATGACCTTAGGCCGTCTGGCATCTGAGGTTGCTAAAGTGCTGAGAGGCAAGAATAAGCCTATCTTCACTCCCCACATCGACTGCGGTGACAACGTTATCGTTATCAATGCTGAGAAGATCAAAGTAACCGGTAAGAAGATGGATCAGAAGGTATATTATCATCATTCCGATTACGTTGGTGGCTTAAAAGAAGCTACCCTGAGAGAGAAATTAGAAAAGAAGCCTGAGCAGGTAATCGAGCTTGCAGTTAAGGGCATGCTTCCCAAGGGACCTTTAGGAAGACAGATGTTCACCAAACTTCACGTATATGCAGGACCTGAGCACAAGCATGAAGCTCAGAAGCCTGAAGTACTGACATTCTAAAGGACTGAGAGGAGGAAAATAAATCATGGCTAAAACAGAAAGATACTACGGAACCGGTAGAAGAAAGAAATCCATCGCCAGAGTATATTTAGTACCCGGTAATGGTAATATTACAATCAATAAGAGAAGCATTGATGAGTACTTCGGTCTGGAGACTCTGAAGGTTATCGTTCGTCAGCCTCTGGCAGCTACTGAGACTGCTGAGAAGTTCGACGTTCTGGTTAACGTTCGCGGTGGCGGATACACCGGCCAGGCTGGTGCGATCAGACACGGTATTGCAAGAGCACTGCTTCAGGTAGACGGTGATTTCAGACCCGTTCTGAAGAAGGCTGGATTCCTTACCAGAGACCCTCGTATGAAGGAAAGAAAGAAATACGGTCTCAAAGCAGCTCGTCGCGCACCTCAGTTCAGCAAGAGATAATCGACTGCTCAGACTATATCAAAATGGTTCAAAAAGCCCGGAAAATCAAGGTTTTCCGGGCTTTTGCTATATCTAAACGGGCTGATATGGTTTGACCAAATTTGGCAAAACGAGAGCCGATTTCATCCAATTTTTAGTGGTCCGCAAGTGGTTAACTGGCTAAAAAGAGGGCAAAAAGAGGGGGAAGTGGTTCCCAAAGTGGTTAACCGAGAGCCGATTTTTGGGGTGCTTTTCAGCCCTCCTTCCCCTCGTTTTTTGGCTGTGGCAGTTTGGCATAGTTTCAAAGTCAACGGTTAGATACCATCATGGAGCAGATGAAAATTGCCGAGGGCGTAACCGAGAAATTAAAGTGTACCCGTCAAATGGAATGGGTGCAGCGTTGCAATAACATTGGCAATCGGGCAGAAGAAATCGTTTTGCATGAGATGATTTATTTATAACGGTATGGTAGAATGATTATCGCAAATTGATATCTATTCAACTCAACGTTGAGACTCCCTTCAACGCTTAGTATGTTCCAAATAAATTCTCTATTTGATATACTGAGGTCAAATATAGTATAAAGGAGATTTGTTTTATAGATCAGAAAAAAATAGGTGCATTTATTGCACAGTGTAGAAAAGAAAAAAGTCTAACACAAATACAGCTTGCCGAACTATTAGATATTACCAATCAGGCGGTTTCTAAATGGGAAAATGGTAGAGGAATGCCCGATGTGTCGCTTTTACAACCTTTATGTGATGCTTTGGGCATTAGTTTGAACGAGCTTTTTTCTGGGGAACATATATCGGCAGAGGAATATAAAGGAAAGGTGGAAGAAAATATTTCCAAACTTTACAAAGAAAAGCAAATTGCCAATCTTAAACCAATAAAATACTTATTCTCTACATGTTCTAATGTAACATTGCTTGTAGCAGTGATTGAATTAGCTGTTGGCTTTATTGGGAATTTTTTTAATCCAACTATATTGAAGGTCATGCTGCTCAATGCCTCTGTGTGGATAATGTTGTTTCTGATTTCAGTGGGTAAGCTGACATACGATAAGAAAAAATTGAAAAACCTGAAGCATTCAGGTACTTGCATAGACTCTGAAATCAAGGATATAATTCCAGCATCATGGATTAGGGTTGGAAATTACATCTGTTGCAGAATTGTATGTGGATTTATTTACGAGGGTAAGGAATACAAAGCAGTAAGTAATTACTATGTTTTGACACCATTTCAACGAAAGGAGGATTTATATGCGAATGTTTTTATCGAGCAAAACAATCCTACCAAATATAGTATAGAACTTTTTCAAGAAAGTAGGTAATTCAGTCAAGAATTTCTCAAAAATCATATAAGCCCATTTAAAGCTGTCGTTGCAGGAAAGTCCCGTGATGACAGCTTTCTTTCTTATCGTTTTTTCCGCTGGCTGATAGGCGTTCCCATTTTCTTTGACTTTTTGAGAATACGAATGCGGGTGTAAAGAAAATCCTTACCCAACTCTCCAAACTTTCATAACAGGGATAGATACTCCATTTGCGGAGGGAGGAACGGCTTTTCTTCGCCGCACCTTCCTCCGCTTTTTCTTTTTTGTCTGTATCCTTGTCTTTTGCCTGTCCGCACCGGATAATATGAGTAGAATAAGAAGCGTAGAAAAGAAGTGGAAACAGATGCTGACCTTTGAAAAGGTGCTGGAGATTTTTGCGGATTACCTGACCGCAGACGAGACCATAGAAGTTTATATCAGCCGCCATGGATGTGTAAGAGTTGAATTTGACCAAGATTTTCACTATTGCTCTGGCGAGGTGTGCCATACTCCCAAGGAACTGTTCGACCTCTTAGCCGATGATTACCGGACTTATCTGGAGATTGAACTGACCAAAGGAAAACGGGAAGTGACGGAAGATGATGAGAGAGAAGCGGATGCCCTGTGCAAACGGCATCTGGAGCGTTGGAAGGAGGAACAGGAATGAAGATTTTGAAATGTCTGCTGATGATCGTAACTGCACCGGTCGTTTTGGTGTTGACGCTTTTTGTCTGGCTCTGCACGGGGCTGATCTACATATCCAGTCTAGTGCTTGGTCTACTAAGCACGGTAATTGCTCTGCTTGGCGTGGCTGTGATTATTACCTATTCCCCGCAGAATGGTGTGATTTTGCTGGTTATGGCATTTTTGATTAGCCCGATGGGATTGCCGCTTGCGGCGATCTGGCTGTTGGGAAAGGTGCAGAGTTTGAAATTTGCGATACAGGATTGGGTGTATGGGTAAATGATGTGAATATAATTTGGAATGAAAAAGAAGCAGGACAATGGGAGATGAGACCCAATGCCCTGCTTCTCTGTTTATTCGGAACGAACTGTAATATATTTTTGATTGCGACTTTTAGGTTTATCGGGAATAGTCATTTCTAATTGCCCGGATTCTAAAAGCGGATTGATATGCTTCAAAGTGAAGTTTCTTAAATCTTTGAAGCCGCAAAATACTGCAAGCTCTTTCTTGGATTTTGGTGTTGTGCAAAAAGCCAAAATCTGTTTTGATACCGTTGATAGTTCAATAACTTGGTGGGTAACTTGGTGGATAACTTGGTGGGCGTCACCCTCTAAGTTGTAGTTTACATTTTTCAAGATGACTCTGAAATCTGTTGCTGTTGAGGTAAATGCAGGCTTATATGCCGCTGTATATCCAGGTAGCTTTTCGGTTTCACTGACGATTTTGCGCAGACCACTTCCACGGCGTTCCATGTACTTCATGCGGTGGAACAGGTCAGCAATCACAGGGTTTCGTCGCATCGAACGAATACTGTAAATATCGTATTCCTGAATTGAGCCGCCGCCAAACATACCGCCCGGAGATGTGATTTCCACCCGATCATCAAACATATCAATATGGATTTCGCTGCCAAGCACAATATAATCACGATGGATAAGCGCATTGACAAGAGCCTCTGTCACAGCTCGTTCAGCATAATCCGGCTTGTCTACCCGATACTGAGCTTCTTTGACAAAACGGACTTTGGAATTATTGCGAATAAATTCACTGCCGCTTTTCAGTAGATAAATCAGATTCCCTTCGTATTCTTTATCGTCCAGTGCATCATCAAAGATAGAGCCTTTTTCCAAGCCATTCCACCGGGTACAGAACATACGGGAGTTATAAACTGTGTGCTGATCGGTCATGAGCTTTCCGGCATTGGTCAAGACCCCATTTTTGTCAGCCAAACCGAAGGAGACATAATCGGATGGCTCAAAGCGGAGACCGGTTCGTTCCAGATAGGTTGCCTCTAGGAGTGTGAAGCTGTAATCCTTTTTTACCGCGTCTGTTGTTAGGGTATCAAAGGACTGATTGGTTCCCTTTAAGATCAGTTCATTCACAATGTAATCCGGTGCAATTACGCTTTCGTTTCCAACACGGATGTATGCTTCCATTACACCGTCTGCCTTGTAATAGTATGGGGTGCTGCGGCCAGGAGAAACCTCCAGAGCCAATAGGTCTTTACCATCTTCCTGCAATGGCTTTAAGATAAACTGCGGTAATGGTGTGATACGTTCTTTGATTAAGCGGCTGATCGCTTCAGCATCCTTTTGAACATCGGACAAGCCGATAGGCTCCCGGTCATCAGAGACTCCGAAAAACAGAGTGCCGCCGATTCCATTGGAAAAGGCACTGACACTTTTTAACCAGCTTTTTGGCTTTTTCGTTTCGAGAGCAACTTTGAAATCACATTCTGTTGATTCAGCAATGAGCTGTTCTATCATAGAAATCCCTCCTTTGAGGTTGTAGAATGTCCTTTTTTATTATACCCAGCGGAGAAAGCTATTGCAATGATAGAAACAAAGAGTTCAGGGAAAACAAAAATATTTGTGAGAGGAGGGTCTTCTATTATGGCAACTACAAGAATCATGCCGCTTCATGTCGGCAAAGGCCGCACAGAGAGTCGGGCGATCAGTGACATCATCGACTATGTGGCCAATCCAAAGAAAACAGATAACGGCAGGCTCATTACCGGCTATGCGTGTGACAGCCGGACTGCGGATGCGGAGTTCCTTCTGGCAAAGCGGCAGTACATTGCCGTTACCGGACGAGTGCGTGGCACAGATGATGTGATTGCCTATCATGTGCGTCAGTCCTTCCGCCCCGGTGAGATTACCCCGGAAGAAGCCAACCGGCTGGGAGTGGAATTTGCCAGGAGATTCACAAAAGAAAATCATGCTTTTGTGGTCTGCACTCACCTAGACAAGTCGCACATTCATAATCACATTATCTGGTCATCGGTCAGCTTAGAATATGACCGGAAATTCCGAAACTTTTGGGGCAGCACCAAGGCGGTTCGTCGGCTAAGTGACACCATCTGTATTGAGAATGGACTGTCCATTGTAGAGAATCCGAAACTTCACGGAAAGAGCTATAACAAATGGCTGGGCGATCAGGCAAAGCCCTCTTACCGAGAGCTGCTTCGTGTAGCGATTGACAACGCATTATCACAAAGTCCTGCTAATTTTGAGGAACTGCTAAAGCTGCTGCAAGAATCCGGCTGTGAAGTGTCAAAGCGCGGAAAATCGTATTGCCTGAAGCTTCTCGGCTGGGAGAAAGCAGCCCGTATGGACAGCTTGGGCGAAGGATATGGATTAGAGGATTTGCAGTCAGTTCTCTCAGGAAAGAAAGCACATACCCCACGAAAGAAAACAGTCACACAGGCAGAGCCGCCGAAGGTCAATCTGCTGGTGGACATTCAGACAAAATTGCAGGCAGGAAAAGGTGCTGGCTATGCTCGATGGGCAAAAGTTTTCAATCTGAAGCAAATGGCGCAGACCATGAATTACCTGTCAGAGAACAATCTGCTGGAGTATGCACTTTTGGAAGAAAAGGCTGCGGCTGCCACGGCACATCACAATGATCTTTCGGCGCAGATCAAAGTGGCTGAAAAGCGCATGGCAGAGATCGCTGTTCTGCGTACTCACATCGTAAATTATGCCAAGACCCGTGAGGTCTATGTGGCATACCGCAAGGCGGGTTACTCTAAGAAATTCCGGGAGGAACATGAGGAAGAAATTCTGCTCCACCAGGCTGCTAAGAATGCCTTTGATGAGATGGGCGTCAAGAAGCTGCCCAAGGTCAAAGAGTTGCAGACAGAGTATGCGAAATTGCTGGAAGAAAAGAAAAAGACTTATTCCGAGTATCGGCGCTCCCGTGAAGAAATGAGGGAGCTTTTGACTGCAAAAGCGAATGTAGATCGGGTGCTGAAAATGGAGGTAGAACAGGATGTTGAAAAAGAAAAGGACCACGGCCAGCGGTAAGCTGGTCCTGGTCAAAAGCGTTCGCAGAACGCGTAGCCACAGAATGAAATTCTGTGTTCAAAGGGGCCTGTGTGTATTAACACAGGCATTGCTTGCCTCTTTTCTCCGAAAATGAAAAGAACCAGTGAGAGAATCGTTAAATTTCACTCACTGGCTCAATTCGTTTCAAATTTCTCGGACAACTCTGTCAGTTCTTTCACCGTTTCTTGGGTGTGATGCAACAGGGTGTCACGCATTTCTGGCGGACAGCTGGAATAAAGCATTTTCATCTGATTGACACCTTCATCTTCCAGAGAAATATCTGGATTTATAAGCGTATCTAAAGAGATGTGCAGGACTTTTGCCAATGCTCTCAAAATCAAATAAGAAGGATTCATTTTCCCCTTTTCGATATTGGCGATTTGCTTTACAGAAACATGGCTCAGATCCGCAAGCTCCTGTTGTGTCAGTTCTTTTTTCTTTCTGGCTTCCCGCATTTTTTGCCCTAAAGCAGTCAAATCATCAATCGGCATAATCGTTCACCTCAATAATATTGTATCGTTCCGGTTTATATGATGGAATGACCTTATTATGCCTGACAAGCTGTACGATTATGCCGATTATATAAAGCTGCGATTGGTGATAAACTTGTATTGTTCGAGACAAAGAACTATAATGTACTCTGTGGAGGTGCATAATGGATTATATGACACTAAAAGAGGCCGCCGAAAAATGGGGCGTGACACCTCGTAGAGTAAATTACTATTGCGCTGCTGGGCGTATCCCCGGCGCTGTAAAGATGGCTGGTGTTTGGCTGGCTGATCCCAAAGAACGCAGAAAAGCCGATTGACGGAAGGACAAAACAAGGGAAGGGGTTACACCATGAATAAAATCCTGATTATAGATGATGACAGAGAACTGTGCGCTTTGATTAAACGTAGCGTACAAGCAGAAAACATAGAAGCTGATTTTTGTAATACCGGAAAAGAGGGCTTACAAAAATTAAGAGAGCAGGAGTATCAGCTTGTGGTGCTGGATGTGATGATGCCTGGTATGGATGGCTTTGAAACGCTGGAAGAAATCCGCAAAGAGAACAGTCTGCCGATTTTGATGTTCACATCTAAAAATGACAGCATTTCTAAAGTACGGGGCTTACGGGCCGGAGCGGACGATTATCTTACAAAACCGTTTGATATGGATGAACTGATTGCCCGTATTGCGTCTCTTATTCGCCGCTACACTCGTTTTAATCATCAAGCCGGAGCTGTGCAAAAACTGGATTTTGATGGATTGCAAATTGACCTTGAAAATCGTTCTGTTACGACGGAAAATGGCACTTTTGAACTTCCACCAAAGGAATTTGATCTGCTCCTGTACTGTGCAAAGCATCAAGGGAAAATTTTGACAAAACAGCAGATTTATGAGGAAGTTTGGGGCGAAGAATATTTCTATGATGACAGTAACATTATGGCGATTATTAGTCGGCTTCGTAAAAAATTAGAAGTCAATCCTTCAAGCCCAAAGTATATACAAACGGTCAAAGGGATTGGCTACCGGTTTAATAAGGAGGTGTAGTCAGTATGGAAATCATTGTATTCTTGTCCATTGTGATTGCTGTTGGGGCTGTATTGACTTCCATCGTTCTCGTTCGGCGTGTAAAAAAACAAATAGCAGAAATGACCGATGTGCTGGTTGATGTGAAAAACGGAAATGGCAACCGGCGTATTCTATCTGCAACAAATGAACTGACAGCACCTCTTGCCTATGAAATCAACGAGATCGTTGTGGCCTATGAAAGCAGACTTTCAACTGTACGGCAGACAGAAGAAACCAACCGCCAGCTTATGACGAGCCTTTCACATGATGTGCGAACGCCCCTTACTACTCTGATTGGGTATCTTGACGCTGCACACAAAGGACTGGTCACAGGAAAAGACCGGGATGATTATATTGAAACCGCCCGCCGGAAAGCCCATGATCTGAAAGAATATATTGATGTACTCTTTGACTGGTTCAAGTTAAATTCAAACGAGTTTGCTTTGGAGATCCAGAGCGTTGAGGCCGCAGAGCTGACAAGAAATATCCTCATTGACTGGATACCGATTTTTGAGGATAAACAGGTTGATTATGACATTGATATTCCTGAACAGCCTGTCCGGGTAAGATTGGATATGGATAGCTATATGAGGATCATCAATAACCTTATTCAAAATGTAATCGCTCACAGCCATGCAGACAAAATCAAAATTGCCCTGTCAAAGAAGGAAAGTAACATGGAGCTGCTGCTGGCGGATAATGGAGTGGGAATTGAGAAAGAAGATTTGAAACACATATTTGAACGGCTTTATAAGTGTGATAAAGGACGCTCTGAAAAAGGCAGCGGACTTGGTCTTTCTATTGTCCATCAGCTTGTAGAAAAGATGGGTGGAAGCATAACAGTTGAAAGTTTTCCGGGAAAGGGAACTGAATTTGTGTTGCGTTTTCCTTTGGAGATTTAAGCGGGTTCCCGTCCTTACGGCGGGAACTCTTGTCATTTTAGCCGAATTTCAAATTGCAAGGTTAATGCAAGGTTGCGGCAAGGTTAATGCAAGGTTGGCATGATAGAATACCTTACAGAACAGGAGGTTTTGAATATGGATACAAATTATATCATTGAAACAAAAAATCTGACGAAGCAATACGGCTCACAAAAGAGTGTGGCTGACTTAAATATCCATGTGAAGCGTGGGAGAATTTACGGTCTGCTGGGCAGAAACGGAGCCGGAAAAACCACTACCATGAAAATGCTGTTGGGCTTAACGAAGCCGACTTCCGGGGAGGTCAAAATCTGGGGAAAGTCTTTGCAAGGGAATGAAAAGAAGTTGCTCCCCCGCATTGGCAGTCTAATTGAGTCCCCCGGCTTTTATCCGAATTTGACCGCAACGGAAAATCTGCGTATTTTTGCTACTCTGCGGGGAGTGCCGAACAGCCATGCAATCAAGGACGCTCTGGATTTGGTCGGGCTTCCTTACAAGGATAAAAAGCTGTTTTCGCAATACTCTCTTGGTATGAAGCAGCGGTTGGCGATTGCCCTTGCAGTCATGCACGACCCGGAACTTTTAATTTTAGACGAGCCTATCAATGGACTTGACCCTATCGGTATCGCAGAAGTACGTTCCTTTATTCGTGAGCTTTGTGACGCGCGAGGAAAAACCATTTTGATTTCCAGTCACATTCTTTCGGAGATTTCCTTGCTGGCTGACGATATTGGAATTATCGACCACGGCGCATTGCTGGAAGAAGAAAGCCTTGCTGAACTGGAGCAAAAAAGCAGTAAGCATATCCGGTTTACGCTCTCTGATACTGCACAGGCAGCAAGAATTTTGGAACGCAATTTCCATGAAAACCATTTTTCCATACAGGACAACCACAATCTGCGCCTGCACAACCTTGATCTGCCTGTGGGTAAAATTGTAACTGCCTTTGTAGAAAACGGATTGGAGGTATCAGAAGCACATACCTGTGAAGAAAGTCTTGAAGATTATTTCAAGCGTGTGACAGGGGGCGAAGGAATTGCTTAAACTAATCAAATGCGAATTTTTGAAATTGAAACGGAAGAAATTTATTCCGCTGATTATTCTGGCTGCTTTCCTGTTTCCAATCCCGCTGACTTATCTGATGACAACGCCCTCTATGATGGAGCGATATACAGATCGGGCAGATGCTTTTGACGGACTATTTAACATGGTGTTGGGATATGGTATCCAGTTTTTACTGCCCTGCATTATTGGAGTGATTGCCGCTATCCTGTTCTTTATGGAACGCGACAACGATACATTCAAAAATCTGCGTACAATTCCCGTAACCAGCACGCAAATGGTGCTTGCAAAGATTATTGTCCTCTTTCTTTTTGGAATTGTTTTTTGTGTGGCTTCTACCATTGCAACAATTCTTTGCGGATTTGGAACATTAGAAGTTTATGGAATAGGCTATAAATTGTTTTTAGCGGTTGAAACAGGAATTTTCATTACGGCAGGAACACTCCCGTTGATTGTTCTTGTTGTCTTTTTCAGTAAGACCTATGTTTTTTCCATTTTGCTGTGCGTTTTTTACAGCGTTCTGAACATGAGTGCTACGGCATTGTTTGACACGCTGCCTAAAACCATGTTATGGCTTCTGCCCACGCCACTGACTACATTTTGGAGTGTAGGAGATATGGCGGCTCATGGAATAAAAATGGATTTGGAGCAAATGACAGGGCTAATTCCTTCAACATTTCAAGTTGTATTCATTCTTGGGATCATGGCATTGGTTTCGTTCTTACTAATTGACAGATTATATAAGCAGAGGGGGGAATAAACATGGTTCGCATTGTAAAAACAGAATTTTATAAATTGAAAAGGTATCATATCCTTTGGGCGGGCGTTGCACTCATGCTCCTATCCGTCCTGCTGACCTTGTTTACCTCTATGGCGAATGATGGTTCCGTTTGGGATTTCGCCTATCTTACAGAACAGGTCATCAAAAACAATATGTCCATGATTTTTCCGATGTGTATCAGCCTAATTGCTGGATATATGATTTCTCGTGAGCAGACGGATGATACATTGAAAAATATTCTGACTGTGCCGATCTCTTTTAAGAAACTGCTGACCGGAAAATTGATTGTGTGCGGCGTATTGTCTATTATTTTCGGGCTGATATGCAGTCTGTTTACAATCATAGCAGAAATGATTGTGGGATTTCCCGGCTTTGAGATTTCCTTGGCTCTAAAAGCAACCTTGCAGATTACTGCGGTTAATTTCTTTTTATATCTTGCGGTTCTGCCGATTATCGCTCTTACTTGTCGGAGGGCAGGTAGCTTTTTAGTCGGTGTAATCATTGCTTTTGTCTATGGATATGGAGGGATGTTTGCCGCAGGAAATATGACATTAGCAAACCTTTATCCGATTACCGCAAGTCTCGGAATGGTAGGCTACCGTAGCTATGATACCGCAGTCAACTGGAATATCGGAACCTGTTCTTGCAGTCTTGTGCTTGCTGTCGTTATTTCTGCCATCTTGATTTTGTGCATGAAAGAGCGAGAAGCAACCCAAACAAAGAAAAAGGCCAAAAAGGTAGCACCAAAGAAAGGCTGGTGATGATTTTATGAAGAAAATAGTTTTAGCATTGGCATTTGTCCTTTTGGGAAGTTTTATGCTTTCTGGCTGTTCAAAAGATGAAATTCTCGATCATTATAATAATATCGTTCAGTCGGCTGGAGCCGTAGAGCTTACAGGAAAGTCATCTTTGGAAGGAACAAAAGAAAAAGGGATCGATGATTATACGGGAACTTATACGGCTGATTATGCGAACTTTTCAGGTACAGAGTATTTGTTCGGAGGAACTTCCATAAAGAGAGAAGCCGGTAAGGAGCTGTCCATTGATTGCACCTTGGAGATTACGGAAGGTACTGCAAAAGTATTTTGGATTTCTGGATCTGATGAAGCAGTCACTTTGATTGAAACAACCGGAACTTATAGTGACACAACTACACTTCCTGATGGTGGAAATTATATCGGAATTGAATGCGAGAGTTTCACAGGAAGCATTGAATTAAATATTGAATAACATTCTGCCGGACGACGGCAAAAGAAAAAAAGCCGTCGTAGAGCAGACAATTTGACACGCCCATTTGAAACGGTGGCTTTGATTTTCAGAGCCGCCGTTTCTTTGCGTTTACACAATCCTATGACGACTTGCAGGGACACGGTAGCCGATTGGAGGTTATTTTGCCGTGTCTCGTTTGCTTTTTCAAAGCTCACATGATCTACATCAGTTAATGGAGACTATTCGGGCAGCTGAACGTGCGGAGGCTGCGTATGAGCGAAAGATGTATCGTTATAAAGCACAGTATTCTCTGGATTGCGAGAATGGCATTGAAAATGCGGTGCTGTTGAAGCCGCAGACACCGGAGATGCTTTTGGAGGAAAAACAGTTTCGGGAGCAGGTCTATGCCGCTGTGATGAAGCTGCCGGAGAAACAGGCAAAGCGAATTTATGCCCGATACTATCTGGGAATGACGGTAAATGAAATTGCCGAAGTAGAAGGTGTAGACCCAAGCCGTGTCCGAGACAGTATCCGCCGTGGATTAAAGCAGCTTGTAAAATATTTTTGATAAAATTTCATTTGATGCGCCTGTTTTTTGCTTTTTTTTGTCAGTGTTAATAAGAAGGACAAGTTTTCCTCCTTCATCAGTACATTGACAATCGAATAGACAGCACAATAGGTACACCTCAAGAGACTTCACGATGTTCGCACTTCCCGTGGCATTACGCAGGAGGAGCTGGCGGTTCGCCTGGGACTGGCAAGCAAGCAGCATGTCAGCCGTATGGAGAACGGTGAGCGCAGCTGCTCCATTGACTTGCTGATCGAACTGTCCTGCATCCTCCATGTCAGCACGGATTATCTTCTGATGGGCAGTGAACCAAGTAAAGAGGAAGTCAAAAATGATCTGCTAAGCATTATTTCGGAGCTGTCTACGATTGCGAAGAAAATCTAAAAAGCATTTTGTCGATCTGCAAGCATCACATCGAATTAGATATATTGGTCATACTATATGCTCTTTTGCCGTCCTTTATGCGACGCTTCTTATGTTTCATTGCCTGGCAAAAGAGCGGCAGCAAGCCGTCTGTGTGAGAAAGCCACCTCTCCCTTTTCTCCCTCGCTGCGGCTATGGAAACCGTGGAAAACCGAAAAACGGTTTACACACCGTTCCCGCAGCCTGCGCTCACCCTCTTTTTCCTCGCTGGCTTTCTCCCTATACAAAGAAAAGTTTCCATTTTCTATCCCGAAAACGCACAGTTGCCACGATGAACAGAGGGCAGCGTGGCAATATGGCAAAGAAAAGCAAACGGCACACAGGCGGTTTTATCCTCAAAAAAAACCGAAACGCAACATAAAAGAAGCCCAGCACCACGCTGTTCAACGTGATGTTGGGCTTCGTACTTAGTTCCATTCCTCAGCCAAGAGGAAATCACGGATATTTCGGTGCTTAATCCCGTTTCGACTCATATCAAACTCATCGAGCGAAACAACGTACTTCGGGAAGTTGTCTCGAATGTTATCATATGCGCCAAACTCACGGTTGACCGTTTCTTCCGATGCCAGTAGATAGGTGACCTGAACATACAGCTTTTCGCCGCGCTTGTCGCATACAAAATCAATTTCCTTATCGCCTGTTCTGCCAACGGTCACTTCATAGCCCCGGCGCAGCAATTCCAGATACACGATATTCTCCAAGATGAGATTGATGTCCCGCATATTGCCGCCAAAGACCGCCTCGCGGATGCCGTGGTCGGCAATATAATACTTCTCATTGGAGGCAAGGATCTGTTTACCCTGCAAATCTTCCCGCTTCACCTGATAGAACAGGTATGCTTCGCAGCAGTATTTGATATAATTCAGGATCGTCTCCGGGGCAACGGTACGCTGCTCGTTTTTCAGAAACTTCGCAAGCGAGGTCGCAGAAAAGGTCGTACCCACATTGGCGATCACATAGGCAATGATCCGTTCCAGCAAGTCAACATCCCGGATTTTATTCCGCTTCACGATGTCCTTGAGCTGGACAGAGTTGAATAGATCATGAAGGTATTGCTTGGACGGAGCATCTGCATAGCGAAGGTTTGCGAGGTAGGGCATACCTCCGGCAAGCAGGTACTTTTGGAAACACTGCTGGATGGGCGCATCGGGCGCAATCGAACGGTAAAGCTCCATGAACTCCCCAAATGAGAACGGATAGATCACAAACTCCACATACCGACCGCCCAAATAAGTTGCAAGCTCACCGGACAGCATCTTTGCATTGGAGCCGGTGATGTAGATATCACAATCCAGAGAAACACGGAGAGAGTTGATGCACTTTTCCCAGTCCTTGACCTCCTGTATTTCATCAAAGAACAAATAGACCTTGCCCTCTATTTCGGCGGCTCTTGCGGTGATCTCGTCATGCAGAGCCTGTGCGGTTTGCAGGTGGGAATAGCTCATATCTTCAAAGTTGATGGAGATAAACTGTGTCGGGCTGATGCCGGACTCCGTGAGTTCCTGCTTGATCAGCTCCAACATGACCGACTTCCCGCAGCGGCGAATACCGGTCATGACTTTAATCAGCTCTGTTCCGATAAAAGGACGGATACGGCTCATATACAGTTCTCGTTTGATCATAAGTCTTAGCCTCCTTTCCGTGGCTGACTATAGTATAGCGCACTTACAGGTGAATCTCAATGGCGAAATTGTAAAATCATAAGTTATAACTGATATAATACAAAACTCGACGAGAAATTTCAGATAAGCTTTGGTAGAATGAGGACAGTTCTCGTAAATGTCGATTACGTCCTTAAACTACACGCCCAATACACGATATAAAGGCGTGGAGTAAAGCGCGCCTACGAGGCCGACGCGAAATCGGAGGATTCTTGTTAAACTTACTATACTATACCATTGCAAAAAAGAAGTGAGCACGATATAATATGAATAAGAAGGCAAAAGTCACCGCAACGGTATGAAAAATAGATTTTGGCTGTTTCCATAAGGGGCAGATCGAGAAGCGTTATTCTCCGTGGCTGAGAACGCAGATATGTGATGCTAGCCGCAAGCTATTTGTATAAGCCGAAAGGCCGCAGAAATGCGGCTTTTCCTAAATGCATAAGTTAGCCAAACCTAACTTATCGATGCGCGCGTAGCGGTTAGATAAATCTAACTATGAAAGGAGAGACAGCAATGCGAGCACGCAAGAATTTCTGGGACAGAAATGCAGGTCTGTATGACTGCTTTATGCGAAA
>CAKRRD010000049.1 GCA_934394815.1 uncultured Acetatifactor sp.
ATAGTTTGCTAACTCTATTATTTGATCAATGCATCGGAAATGATTGGCTGTTTCAACAATGTCATCCACATTCACAACTTCATCCTGAATTCCAATCGTATTCGTTTCAAAAATATATCTGGTTTGATCATGGGTCAAGCGGCTGCCTTCCATATGATTCGAATTATATGTCAGTTCGATCTGAACCTTATGATAGATTCCTCCCGGTATCCCTGCTTCCTTTTCCATTTTTAATCTGGTCAAAAGATCATTTGCTATTTTTTCCGCTCGTTTCTTTCTGACCGGCTTTACGGCATCCTCCGGAATCCTCCATGTTTTCCCATCAAGAATTACACCCGGAATTTTTCCATGGGCGCAATAATTTCTTACACTTCTTTCTGATAAATTCCATTTTGCAGCTATTTCATTTACATTTACATATTTCATATACAACCTCCGCAAAACTACTCACCGGAAATATTATATCATTATCGGCAATATATCTCAAACTTTTTACTCTTAAAATTCATTTATATTTTGCCGATAAGAATCGCTTAATTCTTCCGCTGCTTCCTCTACGTAAATGCGTGCGTTTTCCAGATTCCACCGGATCTCTTCTTCGGTAACGGCACGTTTTACTTTCCCGGGATTGCCGACGACCAGGGAATTATCCGGGATCTCCACATTCTGCGTCACCAACGCTCCGGCACCGATGATGCAGTTTTTCCCGATCTTACAGCCGTTCATCAGAATGGCTCCCATACCGATCATGGTATTGTCGCCGATCTTACAGCCATGGACGATTGCACCGTGTCCAATGGTCACATGATCTCCGATCTCCACCGGATATCCACTGCCCAGATGCACTACCGCATTGTCCTGAATATTGCTCTCTTTGCCGATGACAATGGAATCCCTGTCGCCCCGGACCACCGCATTGTACCAGATTCCGCTGTTTTCTCCGATCGTCACATCTCCCAACACCACCGCTCCGGGCGCTATAAATGCTGTATCATGGATCTGCATATATTTTTTCTCCTTATATTTTAAACCTTCATTACAAAGTGCACACCGCATATAACGGTACATTTTTCATCCAACCCTGATCAATATATTTCTTTGCCGAAAAGCGGATAGCTGTCTGCGGATGATATTTTTCACAATAACATTTCAGACTTTGCGATTTCAGGTTTGTCTCCGCTTTTACTTCGATAGGAACAACATCTTTTCCCACTTGTATCATAAAATCCTGCTCAAAGGTTGCTTTTTCCGTTCCGTAATAATAAGGTGTATATTTTGTATCCGAAATAATCTGTTGTAATACGTATTGTTCAGTCAATGCGCCTTTAAATTCAACAAAAATATCATTGCCCTCCAGAATACTCATGGCATCTAAATCACTCATTGCCCCCAGCAGTCCTACATCCAGTACAAACAGTTTATATACATTCATCTCTTTGTATGCAGCCAACGGTATATGTGGCTCATTGACACGATTTACCTTGTAAATCAGTCCGCAATCCAAGAGCCACTGTATCGCAATTTCAAAATCTGCACTTCTGGCACCTTTTTTTATCTGTCCGAAGAAAAACTTCTTGTTTTCCTTTGCCAGCTGTATCGGAATGGATTCCCATACCATACGAATTCTGGGAAGATCTTTGGCATCTATATGTTTTCCAAAGTCTCCCCGGTACTGACGTACTATGTCTTTTTGTAACTCCCGAACACCGGCATAGTCCTTCTGCTCTCTGAAAAGATCAACTACTGCAGGCATTCCACCGGTATAATAATAGTTTTTTAGCCAAAATAGGTATTTATCCGAAAAGTTGTCTATAATGGAAAAGTCCTTGCTGTCCAATGCCCCAGACAAAGCTTCTTCCCCCATGGCGCATAGAAATTCCCTAAAATTCAAAGGATAGAGGTCCAGCAGTTCCACCTTGCCTACCGGATAAGATACTCCCTGATGAATCGCTACTCCCAACAGGGATCCCGCTGCAAGAACATGATACTCCGGTGCATCTTCGCAGAAATACTTCAGAGATTCCAGGACTCTCGGTGCATCCTGAATTTCATCCAGAATGATCAACGTATCTCCGGGAGTAATTGTGACCCCTGTTTCGATATTAAGATTCATAAGAATTCTCTGAATGTCAAAATCCATTTCAAAGACGTCGCTCATTCTCTTATTATTATAAAAGGATACATATGCCACTTTGGGGAAAAATTGTCTTCCGAATTCCTTCATTAACCATGTTTTTCCCACCTGCCTTGCGCCCATAATAATCATGGGTTTTCTTTTTTCCTTTTCTTTCCAGCTTTGTAATTGTTCCATGGCAAATCGTTTCATTGGCAGCCTCCTTTCTTACATAATATAGTTTACCACATTTTTTCCGATCAAATCAATTATATATACAACATTTTTTCTGACCGAAATTTTATAATTTGCAACATTTTTTCTGATCAAAAAGAAGATACACAAAATGAGTACACAAAATGGGTCGCCACTTTCATGGCGACCCTCAGACTGTGCCTCTTCCACATAGAGCTGTGCGTTCTCCAGATCCCGCTGTTTCTCATGGATCTGCATATAAATGTCCCTTTTTGTTACAGTCTCTACAAACAATCTCCCATCTGGCATTGTATCTCATATTCTATTCTGCTCATTCGCAACAGGATAAGTCCCTGTACTCCGGCGCTATAATAATTGATTCCATGTTCTGCCGCGTACTCTGCCAAAAGAGCATTTCCAATATCTTCCGCATCTGTGATAATAGCATTCGGCTGTACTGTCTGTAGCCACTTCTGCCCATTTGACGTATAGGTGCCATGATGATTTGATTTCATTACATCCGCTTTCAGAAGCTCACTGTATTGCTCTGCCAGCTTTTCTTCCATTCCGGTATACAGATCTCCACCGGTCAGATATTTTGATCTTCCGTAGACAAATTTCATCAAAATAGATACATTGTTCACGCTCTCATCATTTCCAATACATTTTTCCAGATCCCCGGTAGTCGGATGATATGCCGTGATGCGCACATCCCCTACCGTCCACTGATATCCCGCCAGAACATTTGCATAAATATGTGTGCCTTTCTGTTTAAGGTATTCCTCAAATAAGGGGGCCTGCTTACTGGATGCTATATAGGAACTTCGATAACAGGCATCAATACCTCCTCCATGCTCATACAGATATTGTGCCACGGCAAGCGCTCCGCCCGCATGATCATCATGGGCATGAGACAATACAAAATAATCCAGATGATGCAATCCTAGATCCTCCAGCAGTGAAATAATATGTGCACTGCAGGCAATGTAACCGGCATCTATCATCATGGTTCTGCCATTGGGAAATACCACAAGCGTGCAATCCCCGCATTTTGCCCGAATTCCCGGCTCCGTCAGATCCGGTGTGAGAAAATACAGATTACCGTCTCCTCCATAAGACAACGCTTTTTTTACGCAATCCGCCATCTCTTCATATCGATCTGCAACCGGATTATCATGGGTCTCCCGGTAGCCGGCAGGTTCTTCCTTCAGGCATTTTCGTTCCGCTGCCAGAAGATATTGATTATCGGATGCCGTTCCACTGATCAGAATTTTTTCCCACTGTGCCGCCGTCCCATGATAAATAACCGTATGGAGAGCCTCATCTTTCGCAAACGCTCTCATATCAATATTCTTCAGGCTGACGGGTACTTCCACCTTCTCCAGTGCCGTGCAATTATGAAATGCTTTCGCACAGATGATACGGATTCCTTCCGGCAATTTTACTTCCTTTAATGTGGTACATCCACGAAAGCTATACACCCCCAGATAGACAAGCGTCTCCGGCAGTTCTACTTCCTCCAGTGAAATACAATTCTGAAAAGCGCAGTCTCCCACGCTCTCCAGTCCCGTACAGATTCTGACCCGACGGATTTCATCTCTGATTTCTTCCCATGGTCTCTCCTGATGTTCCGGCCAGTTCTGCATCTTCCCAGTTCCTGTAATCGTCAGGCATCCTGTCTCCTGTACAAAGCTCCATTCTGCATTATTCAATTTTTCATTCATATTCTTCCTCGTATCCGAAGCGTTACAGCTTCAGTTTCCATACAAACTTATTTCTCTCCAAAGGATAAATACTTTCCGAGATTTCAATAATCTGTCCCTCTTCATTCCTGGTAACAGAAGAAATCAGCATCGCAAGAGCATTTTCTTTCATTCCCATCAGATGACTCTCTCTGCTCTCCAACGGACGGGCCGTCATTTCTTTTTCCAGGCTGAATCGATTCTTGGAATGATCATTGAGCGCCTTCGTCAGAGATGCCTTCGTAAAATCATAGTCAAACAAAAATGCATCACTCTCCGGCATATAGGACGTTGTCAATACAATCGGTCCCTTGTCAAAAGAATCCTTTACGTATCTGAGACGGCTCAGCTTAATGACTCTGCTGTCACCGTTTTCGAACTTTTCCGCCAGTTCCTCCGTCATCTCCATATAACGGAATTCCAGCACTTCCGTCTCTACCTCAATGCCCCGGCGAAACATTTCATTAAAAAAGCTCTCAATAAATACCGTCGTATCCTCCAATACGCGTGGTGCTGTAACAAAGGTACCTTTTCTCTTAACTCTTTTCAGATGTCCATCCTGCACCATCCGCAGCATTGCCGTACGCACTGTGGAACGACTGACACCAAATTGTTCACAAAGCTCCACTTCTTTCGGAATTTTATAACCGATCGGCCATTCTCCCGTATGAATCTTGTTCATGATATATTCTTCAATCTCTGAATATCTGGCTGCCATATTTCCCCCTATTAACACTTTCCTTTTCGTTTTCTGTGGTTTTGTTATCCGATCTCATTATGATATTACATATTACTAACAGTATAGCGAATTTGGGAATTTAATGTCAATAATCGAGCGTACTAATATGTACGAATTTCAAAAATTCTTGCGAAATGGATCCCATAAGCACGGTAAACTGTCACCTTTACAGTGTCACAAATTACATTCCCCAGCGAAATCCTGTTTAACCGCTGATAATTGTCACGTATTTCTTTACAAAATACTTCTTTTCCTTCTCTGAAAGCACGCACATCATAATCCCGTACAAGTTCATCCGGCAATCCCTTTACCTGTCGGTTTCTTACATTTCTTGTAAGAGAAGGCATGATTTCTTTTGTCAGATTTGTATCAAACGTCAGTTGGATCTGATGCAGCACCAATTTTCCGTCATAAGTGAGGATGATTTCAGTCCCTTGTTCTCCGATCGGTGCTTCCCAGCAGTTACTTTCCTCCTGCTCCTGTCTGGTAATTCCGTTCAATACTTTCCATGGTTCATTTCCATGTGTATATCCGGATGCAGCTACCTTAGCTGACTTTGCATAATCGGCCGGATCCCGGTTACGGACTCCCGGAATATAGCAATCATCCCGCAAAAGCTCCTGCTGCAGTTCTTCCATATGTTCACCAATCTCTCTGGGGGTACAGCCATATCTGACAGCCATCGCTGCTGCCGTGCCTACCGCCTGTCCTCCCACAGCACAGGTTCCCATAACTCTCGTTGACCCAAATGCCATTTTTGTGGTACTGATATCACGTCCTGCCAGCATGACATTTTCCAAATCCTTTGCATAATAACATCTCCATGGTATTGTATAACAACCGTTAAAATTCAGGATCTGTGAAGGAATCTTATCCGTATCCAGAAGTCCTCCTCTCACATGCTGATCCATCTGCCAGCCACCATAGGCCACTGCATCCGAGAATATCCTGTTGACCAGTACATCGTTTTCATTCAACAGATAGTCCCCTTCGATTCTTCTGCTTTCACGATATCCCGGCACGAATCCAACCCAATCCAGATCCAGATTTTCCACACCGTGGTTTCCTACATTTTTCAGATGATCCCACACTCCGTACACGCATTTCAGCAACTCATCACGAATTTTCTCACCGTCACGGATAATATCGTCATCCTCACCACCCAGTTCAATCCACCAGTATCCAGAATCGACATTGGAAAAATGCGGAAGTCTTCCACTGCCTTCTTCGAATTTGGTCAACTTGCCTCCTTCCATATGGGATGCAATGCTGTTCGCATGTTCCCGGTATTTCAAATCTTCCTCCGTGTAGTGATTAGCCCATTCCGGACATACAAATTTTACCGGCTCTCCACGGTCCACAGCGGAAAACAACAAAGTGTTTCCCATCGTATCGCTGTTCGGTTCTTCCGGAGCATCGGGTTCCTTAAATTCGTCTCTTCCTTCGCTGCCCATACGCCCCGTTGCACCGCCCATGGTAGCTAAGGTACCGTGCCCTGTGGCATCGACAAAGATGTCTCCGTAGATGGTATACTCGGTTTCCGTACTGTTCTGATGACAGACTACGGCCTTTATTTTTTTCCCTTCCAGGATCACATCATCCATATTCGTATTCAGAAAGGATTCCAGATTTTCCTGAAAATGCACTTTTTCCCAAATAACGGAATCAAATACCGGAAAAGATGCATAGGGATTTCTGCGTTTATTTGCCAACAGAATCTCCAGCAGGATTCCTGTCTCTCCAAGATTTTTTTTGGCACCGTGGGAGTTGGCTCCCACAATGTGCATACGGATCTCCGAGCTGGCGTTGCCACCGAACATAGAGCGATTCTGTATAATGGCTGTTCTGGCTCCTTTTCTGGCAGCTGCGATCGCCGCACAGACACCGGCCAGGCCGCCTCCCACTACTACAACTTCATATTTTCTGGTTTCACTGTGAATTGACATATTGTTCTCTTTATTTTCTCCCTTATAGCAATATAGCAGGCACAGAGTCTTCTCCTGTCCTGCCACACTGCATCTGCCATTTTCAATTTATTATCCCTTAACCGCACCTACGGACAAGCCTTTCAGGAAGAACTTCTGTCCGAACAGGAATACGATAAATACCGGTACAACCGCCATACAACAGGCTGCCATGGTCAGGTTATACTGTGTTACCTCTGTACCGACAAACTGATTCAATGCCAGAGGAATCGTCCATTTCTTCCAGTTGGAGATAAATACCAGAGGATCCAGGTAGCTGTTCCATGCATCCAGGAACTGTACTGTCGCCGTTGCCGCAATCGTCGGCTTAACAAGTGGCAACATGACCTGTGCGAAGGCTCTGTATTCTCCGGCTCCATCAATTCTGGCAGCTTCCCGCAGTTCATCCGGAGTACTTAAGAAGGACTGTCTTAACATAAAAGTGGAAGATACCGCAATAATCTTCGGCACGATCAGTGATAAATGTGTATTCATCCACCCCAACTGCATAAACATTATGAATCTGGGAATCAGTGTCAGCTGTGAAGGCACCATCATCTGCGCCAGATATACAATGAACAATACATTGGAGCCCTTGAACTTCAACTTGGCAAATGCATATCCCGCAAGTGTTGCGGAAGTAATTGCCACTACCGTACTGATTACGGCTACCTTGATAGAGTTAAAATAAGCCAGGCCGAAATGATAATTTGTGGAGCTGGTCGTTCCTATGCTTAATACTTTCTTATAGTTATCCGGGTAAAAGTACTTCGGGATCCACTCAATAGGGATCTTCATAACATCCGCTTCTGTCTTGAAAGATGCTGAGATCATCCAGACAAAAGGAATAATCATAACCAATGTAACCAGAATAATTACAATAGTGATCAATATTCTGGCTACCTTTTTGGAAACAGGTACATTCTTCCTCATCTTAATCCCTAGCCTTTCTCTTCTTTATTGTTATGTACCCACTGGATAATGGTCACAATAAGCAGCATCACAAACAGAATTACGGCAATTGCCGAAGCATAACCCATCTTATAATACTTAAATGCTGATGTATAAATATAATAAACCAGTGTGTAGGTAGAACTTCCGGGACCACCGCCTGTCATAACGTTCGTATATCCAAATACTTTAAAGCTGGATATAATACCTGTAATTGTCAGGAAAAAGGTCGTAGGTTTCAACAGCGGAACCGTTAACTTGAAAAATTTCTGAACAGAATTTGCTCCGTCAATCTCCGCAGCCTCATACAAATCTCTCGGAAGTCCGGTGATCGCAGCGCTGTACATAAATACACGATATCCAAGACTCGCCCAGATTACGACCAGCATGATCGCAGGAAGTGCCCATTCATAGCTTGCCAGGAATCGAGGAGGATCCTGCCATCCGAGAATCCTCATCAGTTGCGTAAAAGGTCCGTATTTAGAATACAAGGCCATCCACACAACGGAAATTGCCACAATATTACAGATATGCGGCATATACATAGCAACACGTACCACACCTGCTATTTTCTTATGACAAAATTCATCTATCAGCACCGCCATTATAATTGCCAGGAAAAGTCCGATAGGCACAGTTACGACGGTGAAGATCAATGTATTTTTCAAAGATGCAATGAACCATTCATCCGACCACAGATTGATAAAGTTTGTCAGTCCGATAAAATTCCAGTTGCCGAGTCCCTGGGAGAAATTCCAGTCAGTCAGGCTTACATATAAAGAAATTATCAGCGGAATCAGACTGAAACATATTACACCTATCAGACTCGGTGCCAAAAAGGAATATGCAACCAGGTTCTGATGCAATATTTTTCGTCTTTCTCCTTTAGTCTTCTTTTTCTTGCTCTTCATTTGCTTTATCCCTCTTTTGTTCGTTTCAGAGCAGGGACGGTTCGCCTGTGAAAACGACCGTCCCTTCCCACTGCTGTTCTTACTTTTATTACTTCTGACTGCTCAATTCAGTCTGAATCAGTTCGTTACCTCTCTTCTCCATGTTCTGAACGGTCTGATCTACCGACTGTTTTCCGTAGCACATAGCATCAAACTCTTCAAACCAGGCAGAACTGATCTCAGAAGAAGCATGTCCTTTAATAGCTGCAACACCCTGTGTGGTATCGAGGGACAGATAGTTCTCCATGGAATCCATATCAATGGAACCCTGTGCCTTCTCTTTCAGCACGCTCAATACTTCGCTCTTATCAACACCATTCCACAGAGGGATTCTTCCGCCCTTTACCAGAGGGGACATACCTCCCTTTAAATACCACATTGCAAACTCAAAACTTGCTTCCGGATACTTAGTATTCGCTGAAATACTCAGCAGGTCTCCTGCACCGGTAGTACCAATCTGCTTACGATAAAATTCGGTGTTGTATTTCTCATCATCGGGAACGGGTGCCGGTACCAATGCAGTTGTGAAATCATGAGGATAATTCTCCTGATCCATACACAGTCTCATCTGTGCTACACCAAGCATGATAGCGCATTTACCCTGAAGGAACGTATTGGCAACGCTGATATCCTCAGAGAATTCATCTTCAATGGGAATCGCATAGCCCTTATCCAGCGTCTCTTTTACAAGATTAAGACCAGCACGATATACATCATTATCAAAATTTACTTCGGTGCCTTCCTCATTTTTGTAAATCTGATTTGCACCCAGTACACCGTCTAATGCATACAGAATACTCTTACCACTCTGCTTACGTGCCCAGCATACGCCGTATACCTTATCCTGACCTTCACCATGTGTCAGCTTCTCGGCATCCGCAAGGAATTCGGAATAGGTCCATCCATCATAAGGAATATCCAGGCCTGCTTCCTTAAACATATCTTCATTGATTAGAATCCATCTGGAGTTCTCGTATTTGGTAGGGAATCCATATACGGAACCATCGTCGTAATGATACTCTGCCATGTTTGCCACACCCAGTTCATCATCCAGGTTGAATCCAATATCATTGAGCATACCGGACATATCCAGTAACAGGTTGGAATCTACACGCTTGTCCATTTTGGTACGTCCGCCATATCCAATGAACAGATCGACATCACCGCCACCCATTAAATAGGTCTCCAGCTGAAGGTTACCGTTATCATCATTTACATATCTTACATATTCCACCTGAAGTCCTTTGTCTTTATACTCCTCATTGAAGTTGGCGCACAGATCATCATATCCATACTCCGGCTGAACGCCACCCCAGAAATGAAGTGTGATCGTCTTTCCGTCTTCCGTGCCATACCATTCCTTCTCTGCTTCTGTGGTTTTTGCGGCTTCGGTTCCTGCGGCTGCTGTAGTATCTTTCGCTTCTGTAGATGCATTTGTGTCTGTATCTGCTTGTCCACATCCTGCCAGACAGGTACCCAACATTGCCATTGTCAATGCAAGCGCAATTTTCCTCTTCATAATTGTAATCCTCCTACATTTTAGTTTTCTATGGTTAGCCTGAGTTTTTCTCAGGAATACACCCTTACTTCATAAATATGTACGTCTTTTTCCCCATTGGTGGTATGAATCGTAATGGTTACTTTATCACATTCCGTAGGCTCAAAGGTTACAACGTTCTGTCTCTGGTCATTTTCTGTCACTTTCTGTTCTGCCATCTTCTGTTCTCCCCGCCAGAGTGTCACAGTGTAATCTTTTACCAATTCGGGAGGTACTCCTATCCTCTGCTGGAGCTGACGTTTCTTCGATAAAGTAATCTTGATCGGATAATTAAAGTTGGAATCAAACGTCAGTCTGACCTGGGATACTTTTTTCATCGAGGCAAGCTTTAAGGTTAACGTCTCTCCTTCCGGGCTTATGCCATCGGAGCTCCACATATTTCGAATTCCGTTTTCATCTCTGGACACTCCGTTGATCACTTTCTCCGGAGCGAACCCTTCTCTGGCAGAGGTTGCACTGATCTGCGCGGTTCTCGCCAGATCTTGCGGATCGGTGTTTCGATAACCCGGAATATAACAGTCATCCTTCAGCAGAAGCTGTTGCAATTCCTCCATGTGCTCCGGCATATCTTTCGGCCCGCAGTGATATTTGATGCAAAGTGCCGCTGCGGTTCCCGCTGCCTGTCCTCCTATGGCACAGGTTCCCATAACTCTTGTGGATCCCATTGCCATTTTGGTAGCGCTGATATTGCGTCCCGCCATCATCATATTGGGAATATTTCTGGAGCAATATGACCGGTACGGAATCGTATAGGCTCCGTCAAAGCTGATAACTCTGGAAGGAAGTTCATCAAAATCATATAGACCTCCGGGAGTATGGATATCCATCGCCCAGCCGCCATATGCTACAGCATCCTCGAATACCCTGTTGGATAAGACATCATTTTCATTTAATATATAATCTCCTACCAGACGCCTGCTCTCTCTGACACCGGGCAGCATACCGACCCATTCCAGATCATAGTTCTCGGCTCCATGGTCACCACCGTTTTTCAGATGATCCCATACCCCATAGATACAGGACACCAACTCATCACGGATTTCTTCATACTCATCTATGATATCTTCTGTCTTGCCGGGAAGCTCGATCCACCAGTATCCATAGTCCACAGAGGAGGTACTGTAGGAGGTCATACGTAAGTATGCCTTATCCACATCTCCCTTTGTCTTAGCTTCGTGCACGGCAGAGTGTGTTCTGTATTTGAGTTCCTCTTCCGTAAAATGTCTGGCGATCTTCGGCCGTTTAAAATTCACCGAATGACCTCTGTCCACCGCCTTGAATAACAACGTATTTCCCATACGATCATTATTGGGCTGTTCCGGCGCATCCGGTTCATTGAATTCTGCTCTTCCCTCGCTGCCGGTACGATATTCCGCTCCTGCATAATATCCCAGTGTTGCATTGCCGGTACAGTCAATGAATATGTTCCCTCTGATCTGCCAATGTGTCTCTGTCGTGATCTGGTATGCGTCGATTTCACGGATCTCATTGCCTTCCATCCGGCAGTCCTCCATTGCGGTACTCAGATACACTGTCAGCTGCGGCTGACTCTTCACTGCGGTAAATAATACCATATCCCAGATCGAATAATTAAAATAATCATTTCTGCTCTTGTTGTCAAGCATGATTTCATGGAGAATTCCGCTCTCTTCAAGCTCCGGTTTCGCAAGATTCTCGGATGCTCCGCAGATATGCATTCGGATTTCACTGGATGCATTTCCTCCCAGTACATGTCTGTCATGCACCAATGCTGTCCTGGCTCCGTGTCTTGCAGATGCAAGTGCCGCACAGATGCCAGCCATTCCACCACCGATTACTACAACATCATATTCAGCTTTTTTAACTTTTCTGTTCTCTGACATTTCGTTCACCTTTTATGTTGTAACTTATGTCTATATAATATGCTTATGTATGTAATATGTCAATACATATTTTGAAATTTATGTTGCAAATGCCTGTTATATTTAGAACATAATGGGAAAATTGCTGCTTTTTCTGCATTAAACCCATACAAATATATTTCAAATTATACTTCTTCCAGGTAATGAACACCCTCTATTTGACTCACTTCCGACAATACTTCTGCATGATTTTTTCTCTTTTTCAGATCCAGCATCATTGTAAGGACAATATCCGATCCCTTTAAGGTCTTATCTCTCTTTTTCTCCACGGAACTCAGCTCATATCCACACTCATTGATATAGTCATAGACTCCCCTTGTCATTGACTTATCAATTTCCATATACAGACCAATGTAACGATTGTACTGCTCCTGCACACGACTGACTCTGGCAATTCCGAACATTGTGACAATGATCAGTGCAAACATCATCAGACTGACCTCCAGCATTCCGGATCCCAACATAATTCCAAGGGTTGCCGTTGTCCACAATCCGGCAGCCGTTGTCAATCCTCTGACCTGGTTTTTCCCGGTAATAATGATGGTTCCCACCCCCAGGAAACCAATACCGCTGACCACCCCGGCGGGAATACGTCCCATATCTGTCCTTCCGACGCCCAGGGCTGTTCCAAGGTAGATATTGACGACAGCGGAAGCCGCCGCTCCGATACATACCAATGCGAAGGTCCGCATTCCTGCCGGATGATGCTTCGTCGCTCTCTCCAGTCCGATCACACAACCCAATACAGCCGCAAACAGCAGCCGCAAAGCTATGGCTCCATTCGTAAATTCCGCAAAATAATTCGCAAAGTTCTGCATATGTATTTCTCCTTTCATACTTCCATATAAGAAAGGCCAGCATAGTCACCTGTCGCGGACTGTACCGGCCTTCGTTATCCTTTAAAATATCTGCTGTTTTACAGCACTTTCCTTATTACAAATAACATAATTACAGCTTCAGAAGATATTCTCCCAGCGCATAAGAGAAATCTACCAGGTACGGCTGTACCTCCTTGGGATACATACTGGTAAGATGGTGTGTTTCAAAAGCAAAACACTCCTGATAATCAATATCCCACAGAGCCTGCACTACCTCTTTCCAGGGAATCGTTCCGTTAAACGGTGAGAAATGCTCGTCCTTGATACCGTAATTATCGTTAATATGGGTAGCCTTCAGATGAGATCCCACCTGACGGATCATATCGGGAACATTCAGACCCACCATATTTGCATGACCTGTATCAATACATATCTGTACATTAGGATTGTCAATGACATCGATCAGCTCCAGCAGTTCTTCCGCACAGCTGCCGTAATGAGTAGGCTTTGTCATGTTCTCAATAGCCATTCCCACATGATGATCCGCAAAAATTTCACCCCAATGCTTCATGTATTCTCTGTTATATTCAAAAGATTTTCTGTAATCATAGCCGCCACCGTTGCGTCTTACAGTGTAGGGATGAACTACCATCCACTTTACTCCCAATGCTTCTGCTGCCAGAACACTGCGTCGCATAAGCTCCTCTCCCAGCTCTCCGTCCGAACGGGTCAGATCCGCATTAAATGCATTTCCAATGGTCCAGTAGGCATGTGCCTGGATGTATTTCACACCGAGTTCTTCTGCCAGTGCTGCGGTATCCGCAATCCATTTTTCCCAGTTCTCTCCTCTTAAGGGCTGTCCTTCCCTGCAATGGCTGCAAAGACATGCATCTACATATTTATATCCCGCCTTTGCACAAGCCCTGGTGGACACGTCAATGGGAATCTGATAAGGTCTCTTATCATCGAAATCCATAATGTTAGTTGATGTTGCGAGTTTCATTTTTTATCCTCCATTCTTTTTCTTTTTAAGAATTGCATCTTCCATAATTCTGTAGTTCTCACTATATACTTACTTGTATAATATGTCAATACATATATGGTATATATTTTATCATTTTAAGCAAAATATACACTATTGTACGTACATAATAAGCGAAAAAGACCGGAATAGCATTCTTTTATGAACTGTACCGGTCTTTCTTATCATTTTATATAACGACTTTACACAGACAAAATTTTCATGGATTCACCCCAGGATTTCTCCCTCCTGCAGAGACTCCACTGAGCATATTTCTCAGATGCTTATTTTTTTTGTATAGTTCTTCATAAGCCGCCCGATGTATCTCATCCGGTTTATAAATCTTAAAATCATGGATCCCCATATGAGCATAGGTTTCCTGAATGTTTGTGTAAATTCCGGCTGCCATTGCCGCAAACATTGCTGCTCCCAACGCCGGGCCCTCTGCAGTCTTTGCCACCAGAACCTCCCGCCGCAGTAAATTTGCATATTCCTGCATCAACAGGGGATTTTTCTCGGTAATGCCGCCTGTTGCCAATACACGTCCGATTTTTACGCCCTGCCCGGAGAGACTTTCCAGAATAGTTCCGGTTCCGCAGGCGATTGCCTGTAATAATGCCAGATAAATGTCTTCTGTCCTCGTATCCATTTCGAGGCCGGACATACATCCCCGTAACGTCAGATCACAGGGAGCATTCCTGCTGCCACTCCACCAGTCAACCGCCACAACTTTATTCGTCCATGGCCTTTCAATGCGCCCGGCAAGGACCTGATGGGGAGAAATTTTTCGTTCTTCCGCCTCTCTGTGTACCTGCCATCCCGCCATATGCTCTACAAACCACCCCAGCATATTGCCGGTACTGCTCTGACCGGTATCAATACCACAGCTTCCGGTTACCATTCCATCCCGCGCTACACCACATACATCTTTTAACTCTTGTAGTTTTTCATCCTGTACCGTACACACATTGGATGTTCCGACAATCAATGCGACATCTCCCGGCGTGAAAGCTCCCATTGTTGCCAGAGATGTATGTCCGTCCAGCATACCGGTTGCTACCGGAATCTGCTCCGGCAGTCCCAGTTCTCTGCTCAATTCCGGTCGAAGCATCCCTGCCATTTCTCCCATTTTACAAATATCGCCCCGGAGAAAATGGCAGTATTCATTATAAAATCCGAGGCGAAGTCCATTCAGAAAAGTCCGCTCGGGAAAACCCAGATCTTCTGCCCATAAGCATTTATAACTCAGAGATCCAATGCTTCTTACCAATTGCCCCGTAAGCCGATAGGTAAGAAATTCACACAAATCCATTGCAAGATCTATTTTGGCGTAAATCTCCGGTGCCTCGTCCCGCACCTCCAGCAATTTCGGAAGCATCCATTCACAGGAAATGCTTCCTCCGGTTCTCCCTAAAAAAGGTTCCTGCAGATTTCTTGCCAGATTCAGTGCCTCGTCTGCTTTCTCCTGCGCCCGGTGATACTTCCACAGTTTCACTCTGGCATGAGCTGCTTCCGACCATCCATCCAGCTCTGACAGTGCCCGGCCATCCTCTGCCAGTAATACCATTGTCAGAGAAGTGGCATCAACACAGATCCCCGCTACCGTTTTCCGATATTCTTCCGGTATTACGTTACGCAGTAACTCATATAAAGCCATTTCATAATCCGTTGCACAGGGAAGATTTTCCGCACAATCAATCGCCGGTACCGGTGTACTGTTGTAGGGATATTCTTTCCGACAGGAATATATAATTTCGCCGTTCTCTGTATTTACCAGTACTGCCCTGGCAGACTGGGTTCCAAAATCCACGCCAATCACTGTCTTTGAAACTGTTTTCATACACGATCTCCTATCGGGATTTATTCCTTTGGCATACAGGTACACATGGTTTTTACTTCATGACGTTTGCCGTTATGGATCTCATCAATTACACCCGGAAGTTCATCCAGGGAATATCTTCCCGTAATAAGATCCTTTACCTGGAATCTTCCTTCATCCAGCATTTGTACAGTATATGCCCATTCATTCACGGGGAACGGCGCACGGCTGGAATTCCATACTCCGTGGATAGCCAGTTCCTTACGCAGCATCTGGCTGTGAATTGCCAGTGGAAGGGTAGCATCTCCGGAGGGATTGCCTAACAGAGAAATGGTTCCTTTTGCTCTGACACATTCCACACAGCTGCTTAATACAACACCGGCTCCGGTTCCTTCGATGGCTGCATCTGCCAGTTTTCCATGATTTCTGTTGCGAATCTCTTCCGGTACATTGCTTGTCCGGGAGTTGATGGCATCCAGTCCTTTTTCTATGGCAAATTCTACTTTATCCTGCGCAATATCCACCAATAAAGGTGTTGCCCCAAACAATTTTACCCAACGGGCTGCCATAATACCGATGGGACCGGCTCCAAAGATAACCACATATTGCCCCGCCTGTACATCTGCTCTGCGTACTGCATGCTGTGCAACACAAGCCGGTTCTGTCATGGCCAGTTCTTCCATGGATGCATTCTTCGCTACGATCAGCTGCCATTTGGACGGAAGCAGACAATATTCTGCAAATCCACCGTCTCTTCTGGATCCCAGATAATCATAATGCTCACACATAGCATAGTTTCCTGTCACGCAGGGATCACATTTCCGACAGGGGATCAACGGATAAATTGCAGCTTTGGTTCCAATCAGTGCTTCATTCTCTTTAGATCCCGCTGCAACAACCTCTCCTGCGAACTCATGGCCTATAGTCAGCGGATAAATTCCGCTGCTGGTACCATGCTCATAGGTTCTCGGATAATCAGAACCACATACACCGCAGGCGCCCACTTTGATTAAAAGTTCTTCTCCCTCCGGCACAGGTACTTCCATTTCATCGCATCTGAGATCTCCGATGGCATGTAATCTGACAGCTTTCATTTTCTTAATATTTTTTGTCTCACTCATGGTTCTTCTCCTTTTAGCTTTTATAAGTTATGCATCCATGCAATTGCCATTGTTATCCAGCATTCACACTCTCTTTGTATCCGCTCTCCCTGAGGATTATCCGTCAACTCATTTGCCAGAGAAAGTCCATGACATCCCCTTTCAAAAAGATGGAATTCTACCGGTATATGATGTCTGCGAAGCTCTGTGGCAAATAGCAGCGAATTCTCCACCGGCACCACCGTGTCCTCATAGGTATGCCAAATAAAAGCACGCGGGACATATTCATTTACCTGTTTTTCCAAAGATGTCTTTTCCAACATTTCTTCTGTATATTGATCTCTCAACAAATTATTAAAAGAACCACGATGTGCAAATTCACCGGAAGTAATTACCGGATAAGAAAGAATCATTCCGTTGGGTTTTAAAATGTCCTTTGATACCTGTAGTTTGTTACTTACAAAATCCTCATGCCAGAATACACCATAACTTGCCGCCAGATGTCCACCCGCAGAGCATCCTTCTACAACAATCTTATCCGGATCTACATACCATTCCTTCGCATGTTTCCGAACGAGTTCTACACTTTTGGCAAGTTCCAGCAGCGCGGTAGGAAAAGTAGCCGGTTTCACAGAATACCACAAGACAGCTGCATGAAATCCTGCTGCCACAAATTGCAATGCAAGCATTTCTCCCTCCCGTTCCGAAGTAAACCAATAGCCTCCTCCCGGACACAAAATAATCAACGGGCGTGTCTCCGTTTTAATAGAATCAGAATGACTGATTAAGTAAGTATTCAGTCTTGCATATTCCTGCGAATTTTCATTCTTAATATCAAATGTTTCACAAATCATATCTTTATTCCTCCATACTTTTTTTAAATTTTGCTATATTTTCCTCGATAGATCCATTTTTCCCAAAAATACTGGAAGTGCCACATACAAAAGTTCTTGCACCCGCGTGGTACATTTTAGGTGCATTTTCAAAACTTACATTTCCATCCACTTCTATAAACACGTCTTCGTGTCCGGTTTTATCCAGCAGTTCTCTCAGACGGGTTATTTTCCCCAGCGTCTGCGGAACCAACTTCTGGCCGGCGAAACCGGGATTGACCGTCATCAGCAATACGCCGGATACATCATCCAGCACATCCTCCAACATGCAGAGTGGAGTAGCAGGATTCAGTGCAACCATGGGATGTGCCCCATAATCCGCAATCTTTGCCAGTGTTCTCTGCAAATGTCTTGTGCTTTCTGCGTGAACAGACACATATTCACCGGGCTGAATATCAAACCAATCCAGTTTTTCTTCGGGATTTTCGACCATCATATGAATATCCAGGGGAATATCCGTTACCTCTCTTAAATGTTTGATACTCTCTGTTCCGAGCATCAGATTCGGAACAAATTTTCCATCCATTACATCAGCATGGATCATTGCAATTCCATTTTCCTTTAATTGTCGGAAAATGTTCTTCGTATCCTGCCATTCCGATATACACATGATAGACGGTGCAATCATTATTTTTTCTTCCATTTTATCCTGCATTTCTTTGTTCCTTTTCCTTTCGTTTTTCAAAATGAACAATTTCGCTCATAAATATGTATTGAATTTTCCGTTGGTATACCATATAGTATTACTAAGATACAGATCCTTTATATAGCTTATTTTTCGAAGTTCTGTATCTTTACCCTTAGTATATCTTTCTCCTCTGTGAATGCAACCGATGGCGGCTATCTTGCATGACAGAGCATAATTCATACATATTCAATCATTTTCGATCAGGAGTAAACATATGTTAGAAGTAGAACGATTTGAAAAAATAATGGAATATTTAAGAGAAAAAAAGACGGCACCGGTAAGTGTTCTTGCAAAACGCTTATTCGTTAGTGAGGCAACCATGCGCAGAGATCTCTCAGAGTTAGAGCGAAGAGGACTGATAAAACGTCTTCATGGCGGTGCCATTCTTTTAGATGGTGCCAATCAGGAGCTGCCTCTATACCTGCGGGAGCGTCAGAATACGGATGCCAAAAGAATCATCAGTGAAAAAGCCTCCCACCATATCGTGGAAGGCCAGACAATTTTTCTCGATGCTTCTTCGACCGCGCAATATCTGATTCGGTATTTTGAAAATTTTCAGAATCTGACCATTATCACAAATGGTTTGAAAACAGCTCAGGAATTAAATTCCCTGAGCCATAGAATTTACTGCACCGGAGGACTGCTTCTTCACAATTCCTCGGCTTATGTAGGAGACTTTGCCGCTGATTTTGTGCGGAATTTTAATGCTGATATTATGTTTTTCTCAAGTCGCGGGGTATCGGAAAACGGTCAGATTACGGATGCATCCCGAGAAGAGACTTATATTCGTCAGGTCATGCTGCAACAAAGCCGCAAACATATTTTTCTATGTGATCATAATAAAATCGGTCAGGTCTATTGCTACAACTTATGTAATGTATCACAGCTGGATGATTATATTACCGACCTGTAACCATTCCGAATAGTTACTCTTTCCAATGTAATCTGTGCAGTTCTCCATCCCTCTGCATGCTCTCGAATCCCTGCTGTCTGAGCGCCTCATATAATACGATGGCTACGGAGTTGGACAGATTCAGGCTGGTGCCGGTAGCCACACAGGTTCTTCTGATATTCCGTGAAAAAATTATAGTTTTTAATCCTTATATTCTAGTCCAAAATAATCCATGTATATCTTAAATCTATCCTGCACAGTCAGACAGGTATCCATAAGATATCCCTGTTCGTTCTTCCATTCCTTCAGACCTCGATAGTAGATTTTGTTTTGAAAGATTATATCTTCTTGATAAATTCCGCATTTCTCCGGGTACATCAGCAGGCTTTGCTATTGCGCTTCCTCCGACTTCATTTTCAAAACGTTTATACTCACCAACAGTAAACCTCGTTTTTCTACTATCTGAAGTTCCCGACTTCAAAGTATAATGTAACTGCTTAACAAACGCTTCGCTCGGGGGATAGTTTACCAACTCTGTTATTTGATTAATGCATCGGTAATATATTTCGGTTTCGTATACGGGGTTCTTTAGTTTTCAAAAACTATTGCATCTTTCAAAAAAAGAAAGCACTCCTGAAATGAAGCGCTTTCTCGTTTTAAATATACTATTTCTGACTTAAATCTCCCGCAGCGCGAACTTTAACACGACAAGTATTACCCGGATAGTATGCAAGCGGTACATCCTCTACATCTAT
>CAKRRD010000050.1 GCA_934394815.1 uncultured Acetatifactor sp.
GTTTCGCTGTTGTTTTTCTCAGCGGCAACTCTGATATCTTATCACAACCGCTTTCGTTTGTCAACAACTTTTTTAAACTTTTTTCGCCTTGAAAAACTTTTGTTTTTCGCGACATTTGTTATGTTAGCACATCTTGTCGGTATTTGTCAACAACTTTTTTTGAAATCTTTTCCAGTTTCTTTCAAGCTGTCATACCGTTTTTCTCGGTGCTGCCTCAACAACGAAATTGAGTATATCATCCTGTGCGACACTTGTCAACACTATTTTTCATCTTTTTCGAACAATTTTGTATAAACAGCAAAAAAGCCCATATTTATGGGCTTTTTTGCTGTTTTGTATCTTTTCTTCTTTTCGTTTTTTCTTATAATTTACTGTATATATGCTTATAAAAGCGAAATTGTATATTCATTTGATGCATTTTTAAGGTGAAGTGATATACTCTGTACAGAGCCTGCCACCTCTTCCTTTACTTCCAACAGGAGAACCAGCTCCCGTGTCTCTCCCGGACTCAGTGTCTCTGCATAAGTAGACATATCGTTGGGCAGCATGGTCATCAGGGCATCCCTCCTGGTACTGCCATTCACCGTAATAATGTATCTGGAAGATGTATGCAGGAAATCAACATTTTCCTCCTGTGCAGATCCGTTGGTCAGTGCAAAGCGCAGCACAAGAAGTTTTTTCCCTGCAGAGGCATCCAGCGCAAAATAATCATCCGCGAATCCATCCTCCGGATAGGAGTCTGCGATCCGGTAATCTTCATATGTCAATGTGACGCCCGCCGCAAGTCCAAAGAAATCTTCCAGGCTGGTCGTAATATCTTCCTGTGCAGCAGGCATCTGAACCTCTGATGCCGTACTTCCCGCCGGCTGTTCTTCCGTCTGCGTATTCTCCTGTCTTCCGGCTTCCTTCGCTGCATCCTTTTCCAGCCTGGCGATTACTATCTCGGGATCCACCAGACGGCTTCGGTTGTTTGCATCATATTTTAACAGCGTTACCGCCGCATATTCTCCGACCTTCTGCGATTCTTCCTCTGTCAGATCCGGGATCTCATTTCCACAGGCGCTCATAGTAAGCGCCATGGCGCATAACATAGCGCCGCAGGCAATCTTTTTTTTGCGTTCCATCATTTTTCTATCCTTCCCTGTCCGTTTTCCCATTATTTCCGGTTTTCTTCTCCAGCACAATATAGATTCCGGCAATCACCAGCGCGATCACGCCCACGATAAAAAACAGGATCGTTTTCTGCAATACCGGTGCTCCCCAATAGTCATATAATGCTATTTTACCACAAGTGCACAGAGAAAGCACCAGTCCATATATTCTTATCGGCTTATCTTTTTTCACAAATCCCAGTGTTACACTCACCAGTGCGATTAACATAATCAAAACACTGTTAATCACAGGTACATTTGTCTTGATAATCACTGCCATATAGGTTAGGAAGATCACAATAATCAATTCTCTGTGCTTAAAATTCTTATAATACCGCTCCTGCAATGTCAGTACCAGATATGCCAGTATAAATACAAACATGCACAGATAAGTAAGGTAAGAATTCCGGTATACCGGGTTCGCCAGAGCGATCAATGCTCCCAGCTGTCCCACCAGAACAAATACATTAAATACCAGAATGTTTTTCCCGCGCATGTATTTCACATTATTAAACAGTAATATGCTCACGAACAGAATCCCCGAAAAAGCAGGCAGCTTTAACATAGGCATTAAATTGGCCGCCGCAAAAAATGCCAGGGAAAAGGTAAGCACGATCTCCTGGTAAGTGGTCCATCCACAGACAAGGAACATACCTGCAATCGTTCCGGCCAGAAGCAGATACGCATAAGGTATTTCCTTTCCATTTGCCAGAAGCAGAATGCCATAGGATGTGGTAAGGATCACATCCAGGGCGAACAGCCCCTTCCCTGCAAACCGGCTCCATACTTTTGTCAGCAGAAGCAATACCGTAAAGCAGATAAATATCGGCCAGTTATTCTCTATCACAGAAAAAGCACATACCGCAACGAAGCTGAAAAAGTAACAGGGCAGCCATTTTCTCTGTGTCCTGTGCAGAAGAATTCCGGTGAAAGCCGCGATCACGAACGCCATTCCCACCAGGGCAATGATTCCTGCGTAAGCGTCACTCTCCGATCTTCCCCAGTAGTTATCCATTGCCGTACCGGTGGTGATCCCGGACACCAGAAGAAATGCCAGATAGATTGCCAGCAGCCCGTTCTCCTTCACGGTATGGCCTGCCTGTTCCTCTTTTTCCATGTAATTGCCCTGCACCGCCAGAATCAGATGTGCGATCAGGAAAAAGCTTCCAAAAGCGGCCGCCGCCACCCAGACCGGCATTCCCTGTGTGCTGATGACGCAGGATACCGTTACCGGGAAAAGAATCGTAGTGCTGACAAGCTGCATTAACTGTGAAGCCGTATGATATTTCCTTACCGGCACACAGATGCTTAACACACTCAGTGCCAGAATCAGAGCCAGCACCAACAATCCTTCTGCCTCTGAAAGCAGGGAATCGCCGAAAAGCGGATATGCACACAGCCAGCATGCTGCGATTCCCAGCAGTCTATGTATCAGGGATTCTCGTTTTCTGCCAAGCAGCACCGTCCCCACCGTGATCACTGCCAGGATTGCCGCGGCAGGAAGCATGCCGAAATTATGCAGGGACACGGTATTGATCATGGTAGACAAATACAGCGCAGCTACACCGATGGCAGAAATAATCTGCGCCAGCTTCGGCAGTTTTCTGCGGATCAGCAGTTCAGCGATCAATACAACCCCCAGAGAAACTACATATAAAGAGATTCCTTTTATCCAGCCGTTCATAAAATACATGCCCATCAGAACCAGCGCCGTCAGGATAAAGATACCGCCCACCACAGACAAGGCAATGGTTGCGATCAGATATTCCGCATTCTGCTTCTTCGGTGCCGGAGCCTGTGTAACAGGAGGTGTCGGAGTCTGCTGCCCGGCCGCCGCATCAGATGTCACCCTCGGCTGTGCTGCTGCGGATACCGGTTCTTTGTTTCCCCCGGCGCTGTCCGCTCTGATCTGCTGTCTCTGGTGCCAGAACTCTACACTTTTATCCAGTTCCGCCTGTAATTGCTCTGTATATTCCGGCTGTCTCTGTATTCTCGGAAGCAGCTGTTGCAAATATTGTGTAAAAATAGGGTCATCCGACTGCAGCAAATATTCTCTTGCCTGCTGTTCCAGACTCTTTGCACGTTCCTGTTGTGTATTCGTCTCCATTCTTATCCTTCCCTCATCGTAACATCTACACTCTTATATACGCTCTGTATTTTTCCATGTCCTGTCTGTGACAATCCGCATGGATCAGGATCCCATCCTCCCGGTACTCTCTGGACAGAATCTGTGCCTGTTCCATCAGATAAGAAGCTATTTTCCCCTCGCTGTACGGAATCAGGAAAACACACTCCGCGTTATCCGCATAGACTTTCTGCTCGACAGCTTCTGCCAGTTCCCGGATGCCTTTGTTCTGTCCTGCCGCCAGATACCAATTCCCCTGTCTCTTCTGCGGCAGCGGTTCCATACCGCATTTGTCCACTTTATTATACACTACGATCTGCGGAATGTCACCTGCTCCCAGTTCTTTTAAGGTATCTGCCGTCACCTGCATCTGCTGTCTGTAATTCTCATCGCTAAAATCCACCACCTGGATCAGCAGATCTGCGTATTTTACCTCTTCCAGTGTGGACCGGAATGCCTTGACCAGTCCATGGGGCAGTTTATTGATAAACCCTACCGTATCCGTCAGGAAAAATGGCTTATTATGTCCGGTATCCACGCTGCGGACACTGGTCTCCAGCGTGGCAAACAGCATATCCTTTTCCATGACGGTCTTGTCCGGCAGTTCCCCGAACTGTTCCACCATGCGGTTCAGAATCGTAGATTTTCCTGCATTGGTGTATCCTACCAGAGCCACCTGTGGAATCCGGGACTGCTGTCTCTTCTTACGCTGTACCTCTCTGGTTCTGCCCACATCTTCCAGTTCCTTTTTCAGTTCCGTGATACGATGCTCGATCTTACGTCTGTCCAGTTCCAGCTTTTTCTCACCGGTACCCTTGTTACTCATGCTGCCGCTGGCACCGCCCTGACGGCTCAGAGCATCGTACATTCCCACCAGTCTCGGCAGCATATATTGCAGTCTGGCCGTCTCCACCTGTAATTTTGCCTCTCTGGTCTGTGCCCGGATGGCAAAAATATCCAGAATCAGATTCGTCCGGTCAATGATCGGCAGTTCCAGCTCATTTCCCAGATTACGCACCTGGGACGGTGTCAGGGAATTATCGAAAACAATCTCCTGCGCTCCGCATTCTTCCGCCAGTCTGCGCACCTCCGCCACTTTGCCCGTGCCGATATATAATGCTTTATTTACATGATCCAGCCGCTGTACGATCTGACCGGCCACTTCTTTTTCCGCCGCTTCCGCCAGACTCGCCAGTTCCTCCATGGAACGGTTGAAATCCGGTTCCTCGCCGACGTCCACACCGACCAATAATACTTTTACCGGTGCTTCCGGTATCTGTTCTTCCCTCATATAAAAATATTTCCTTTTTCTGCCTATTTTGTCTCTAACTCAAACCAGAATTCCACACCGTTGTTATAATTGATCACGCCGTATTTCTGGTTTATGGATTCCATGATGGCCTTCACGATGGACAATCCCACACCGCTGCCGCCATACTCTCTGGTTCTGGCCTTATCCACCTTGTAGAACTTCTCCCAGATATGATCAATGGAATCCTCCGGAATCGGTTTGCCGGTATTGAATACGGATACCCGCACTCTGCCTTCCTTTTGTTCCATTTTTACATCAATGATCTTGTCGTCCTCACAGTGATTGACCGCGTTGGAAAAGAAGTTCATGAACACTTCTTCTATTTTAAATTCATCTGCCCAGGCATAGATCGGCGGATATTCTTCCATCCGTACCGTGATTCCGTTCTGCTTCGTCAGAATGACCGCTGACTGGATATAATTTTTCACCAGCGCCGTGAGGTCGAACCGCTCCATGGCCACCACATCATTCCCAAATTCCAGCTGATTCAGGGTCAGAAGCTTCTTCACCATGTTGTTCATCTTCGCTGCTTCGTCCACGATGACATCGCAATAGAACTGCCGGCTCTCGGGATCGTCGTTGATCTCCTCCTGCAGTCCCTCCGCATACCCCTGGATCAGCGCAATGGGAGTCTTGAGTTCGTGGGATACATTGGCCAGAAATTCCTTGCGCATTTCATCAATGGCTTCCTTTTTCTCAACATCCCGCTGTAATTCATTGTTCGCCGTCTTCAGTTCCGAAATGGTCTTCTCCAGGGAATCGGACAGCTTATTGATATTCTCTCCCAACAGGTCGATCTCATTATGTGCCTTTCCCTGATATTTTGCTTCAAAGTCCAGCTGTACCATCCGTTCCGAAATATTGTTCAGCTCCAGGATTGGCTTCGTCACGCTCCGGGAGACGAACCAGATAATAATACCGCCCGCCATTGCTCCCAGACATCCTACAAGAGCATAGAAACGATTTGCGATCCTTGCGCTCTCCTGAATACTGGATAACGGAGTCTGCATAATAAAAGAGATGCCGGTATTCAGTCTTCCGTAGATTTCCAGATATTCCTTGTCCTCCTGTCCGGTTCTCCGGATCACATAGTCATCGCCGTTCTCGATCACCCGCTGGTCATTGAAAGGCATGCTGAGTCCAAATACATAACCGATCAGGCGGTTTTCCAATCTCTCGCCGCCGTTGATGGATACATATTTCATATTGGAATTCACATCCATAACGCATACCGTCATGTTATAGCTTCTGCACACATCATCCAGTTCTTTCGCAAACTCTTCCGTGTCATAACTGTCACTCTCCGCTGCCTGCTTGATGGTTCCGTAAGCATCGTGGATAACATCCAGTTTGCTCTGCATATAGATTTTTCCCAGAAATAAATAGTTGATCATCAGGCACAGCAGGATCGTCCCAATCATCAGGCCGATAAAGATCCAGGCAAACTGTCCCCGGATAGAGTGCACTTTTCTCTTCTGTTGTTTATTCCGCTGTTTCATCCATCTTGTACCCCATTCCCCATATGGTCTTTATGAGGTTGCCTTCCTCACCCAGTTTGCTGCGCAGTTTTTTCACATGCGTATCAATGGTACGGGCATCTCCGAAATAATCATAGTTCCACACGTTGTTCAGGATCTTCTCTCTGGACAGGGCGATTCCCTTATTTTCCATAAAATAAGTCAGCAGTTCAAATTCCTTGTAGCTTAAGTCTACATCTTTTCCATGGATAAGCACACGATGTGCCGTCTTATCCACAGTAATGCCTCCACAGGTCAGTGTTTCCTCCTGTCCCAGCTGGTTCGTTCTGCGCAAAATCGCTTCCACGCGGGCCACCAGGATCCTGGGGCTGAAGGGCTTGGAAATGTACTCGTCCACACCCAGCTGGAAGCCCTGTAATTCGTCTCTCTCGTCTCCGCGGGCTGTCAGCATGATGATCGGGACTTTGGAATTCACCCGGATCTCCCGGCATACCTGCCAGCCGTCCATCTTCGGCATCATCACATCCAGAATGATCAGGGCTATATCTTTTTCTTTATAAAAAATATCCAGTGCCTCCTCGCCGTCCCCGGCTTCCAGCACGTCAAAATTGCTCTTTACCAGGAAATCCCGGACCAGCTTACGCATTCTGCTCTCATCATCCACCACCAGTACTTTCAGTCTGTCCATGCTCCCTCACCTTCCTATCTCAAGATAGTAATACTATAGCGTGTAAATATGTCAATTCTGTGAATCCTGCGCTTCTATATGTAATTCTCTCTCTTTTTCCCGCACCGTCTGCTCTCTCTGGGTCAGTTCCTGTTCCCAGGTGGCATATTTGTCCTGCAGATTTCTCTCATAATTCAATACATTCGGCTGGTCGGAATTCAGGGTGATGACAAACATTGCAATGATGGCAATGACCATCACGATATTCATAATCAGGGACAGCCGGAGCGGCGTGTTCCTATGGTCTTCCGGAACCGGCTGGATCCTTCTTCTGGCGGGAGCGGTTTTTTCCCTGATATCCGCAAAATTCGTCCACAGGGGGATCGGCGGAATCTCCTCTCCCAGGATCTCCTGCTCTGCTTTCAGTTCTCCCTGCAGCTCCCTGAGATATTCCAAGCCCACCGGGGTTCGGAAAACTCTGTCATCCAGCGCCTTTTTATAAATAGCCAGCACAGACTCCAGGTCCGCATGGTCGATCCTCTTATCCAGATACGCTATTTTCTGCCTTTCCTGTTCTGCCAGCTTTGCATCCTTCTCTGAATAGAACGCAAAGCCGGACACTACCTTGTCCGTCTGCTTCTGCTGTTCCTGTTCTCTCTGTATATCCATTACAGGTTCTCCTCCGTGATTCCTGCTGCGGCATTCTGCAATAAAATGTGTTCTCCCTGTACCAGCGGATAATGGATCGGCCGGTCACCGTCCAGATTCTCGCGGTACATATCTACTGCAGTGATCTGATGATTTTCATAGGTGGTATAATAATAAATTCCTCTGTCTGCATTGCAGCAGGAAGTGTAGATCGTGATCTCATACTCCCCTTTGTCCAGCCGGCAGCATCCTCTGGTCTGGTCCACACTTCCCAGAATATGGAAAAACTGGCTGACACTCTCTGCCTCTGTCGTTCCGGATATGGAATTCATTTTCGTAAAAGCCACCCGTACAAAACGGGATGCAGAAGACAAATCTCCGGGCAGCCCCATGGCTCCCATGCCCCTGCTGTAGGGTTTCAGTTTCAGATCTCCGGAAAAACGGTTCGCCGGTGATTCCGGAGACAACGACATATAATCATTCAGACGGAACATCTGCATCGGAAAAGGGGGATTGTTCGTCAATACTCCCACCGGATTATCATAGATCTTCAATCCCTCCTGTACTGCCTCGATGGTAATGGCCTCGTCCCTGTCCGCCACGATCCAGTGCAGAGGAGAGACCGGATATTTTTCATTAAACGGCGTATCCACCAGATTGATGTGGGATAACAATGCTCTGGCCTCCTGCACGTTGGCGCACTGTCCCAGAATCCAGGGAATGCATTCGAACTGGGCAATATTGTCCTTATCTGCCTGTACCCTGCCATACACGGCATTCCCCGGAAAATTCAATCCCGCCATGCCAAGGCCCTTTTCATTCACCGCATCATAATATAAGGGATAATCTCCCGCCATATGTGCAATGCCGATCATGGCATAATGTTCTGTCAGAGCATTCCGGTGCCGTAATGCAAACGGATAATTCCGCGGTGTCACCACTACTTCCTCTCCATAGTTAAATTCATAATCGAACGTTCTGCCAAAATAAAAATCCTGTGATCTATAGGTTGCTGCCGTGCACATAACATACGCTCCTTTGTCTTCATTCAAATAACGATAGAAACAGTATTAGTCTATAGCATTTGCAGAATGTTTGCAAGTATGCAGGGCTTGACATTTTCCATATTCGCAGATATGATTGTTTATAAGTCGATATACTTATTCTATCGATCCTTTTCAATTCTCAGGGCAGTTCGCCCGCTCATTCATTAAGACAGATTTTCATGTAACCCGTTATTTAGCTTTCACAAAGGAGGTTTTTATGCCCAATGCTCTGCAAACTCATTTTCCGCTGATTCGAAGCCGGGAAACTATCTTGTCTGAAATTTATTCCAAGCCAAACCTTTTAAAGATATTTCAAAAATGGAAACCGCATCAGCAAGAAGAATTTTTAAATTTCTGCAGCGGTAACCAAGGTCTGAAGATTATGTATGACGGTTTTTGCAAAGAAGTTCTGAATCCTGAATACGATCCTGCTCGTTTGGAATCTTTCCTCTCACTTATGTTGAATCGTCGGGTAAAAATCGTAAAAGTCCTGCCAAACGATTCTACTCGTATTACAGATGAAAGTTCTCTTTTAGTTACTGATATCATAGTAGAATTGGATGATGGTTCTCTGGCTAATGTGGAAATTCAGAAAATCGGATACTTTTTCCCCGGTGAACGCTGTGCCTGCTATAGTGCTGATATGTTACTCCGGCAATATAAACGTGCACGTAACACTTATGGAGACACCTTTTCCTATGGCCAATTAAAAAAAGTATATCTCATTGTTCTTTATGAAAAAAGCCCACGGGAATTTAAGGCATTTCCAAATACTTATCTTCACCGTTCACATACGGAATTCAGTTCCGGCTTAACATTAGATATGCTGCAGGAATATATTCTCATTCCTCTTGACATTTTTCATTCCTGTATGCAGAATAAAAGTATAGAAGATCCGTTAGAAGCCTGGCTTACTTTCTTCAGCAGTGATGATCCGGCTACTATTGTTCAACTCATAACTGCCTACCCGGAGTTTAAGCCAATGTATGAGACACTGTATCAAATATGTCTGGATATGGAGAAAATTATGGGATTCTTTTCACAGGAATTAAAGGTAATGGATGATAATACCGTGAAATATATGGTAGATACGCTAAGTGCTGAAGTAGATGCCTTAAAACAGCAAAAAGAAGCTCTGAGTAAAGAAAAAGAAACCTTGAGTAAGGATAATGAAACCTTAAGCAAGGATAACGAAGCTCTGAGCAAGACAAACGAAGTTCTAAGCAAAGATAATGAAGTTCTAAGGCAGAAACTTGCGGAATTAGAAGCTCAACGTATGAATTAACGGTTCACCTTAGTTTATAGTTCTAAATTTGATGTGCTGAAATTGGCTATTTTTGCAGAATAGGTTTTTGTATACTTTTACCAAAGGCCAAATTACTGATATTTTCGGATTATTTAGGGCAAAAAGGTTCCGCCGGAGAAATCCGGTGGAACCTTTTATGTTAGTTTTTACACAACTAATTGTAATTCTGTTTGTGACAGATTTGTGGTTAAGATTACTGTAACAGAGACAGTACACCCTGATTGGACTGGTTAGCCTGTGCCAGCATAGCCTGTCCTGCCTGAGCCAGGATGTTGTTGTTGGAGTACTTAACCATCTCAGTAGCCATATCGGTATCACGGATCTGGCTCTCTGCGCTGGTGGTATTCTCAACTACGTTATCCAGGTTGTTGATGGTATGCTCAAGTCTGTTCTGTACTGCACCGAGTGCGGAACGCTGGGTGGATACCTTCTGGATAGCTGCTGCAATAGTGTCAATAGCATTATCAGCGTTGGTGCTGTTGGTACCATCTACCTTCAGTCCGTCAATGCCAAGGCTCTTTGCACCCATGGATTCGATATCTACAGAGATCTTGTTCTCATCGGTAGAATCTGCACCTACCTGCAGGCTTAAGGTTAATGCATCAGAAGTCTCAACAGCTGCTTTGCGGGCAATGTTCAAAACCAATTCTGTATTGCCAAGTACTACAGCTGTATCTGCTGCATCTGCTGTATGCGTTGAAGCTACTGCTGTAAGTCCAGTAGTAAAATCTCCTGCTGCCATAGTACCTAATGCCTTTGTTGCCTCAGCTGTTTTTGTTTCACTCTCAATAGTCTTTGTTACGCTCTCGACAACATCATTTGCAGCATTGCCATCTGCATTAGCATCCGCTTTATATTTTGTAGATGTTACTTCCCTCTGTGCAGAAATGCTGACATCATAATTGTCACCCAGTAATGTTTTTAAATCATCTAATGTTTTGAAAGTATTTGCATCAGCAGTTGTGCTAACCTTAGCAGGATCATAGGTATAGGTCTTTCCATCAATTGTGATAGAGTTTCCAGCTACTAATTGATTACCACCATTTGCATCTGTCAGGGTAAATGCTACGGATTCGCCTACTGCTGCCTTTGTATTTTTAGCTCCGTCGAAAGAAGTTTTAAGTGCTCCAGCATCAGACTTAAATGTGATATCTGTCACTGCGTTCTTGCTGTCGTCCGTCTTATTACCGTTTAACTTGGATTCAACCGTCAGTTTTCCACTCTTGTCTGCACTTGCATTGAAAATTCTGCCCAGATCCTTGTCATCCTCGATGGCCTTTGCCAGATTCTTAGCTGTTGCTTCCGCATCAGCACCTGCTTTAAAGGTTATCTCTTTGGTTCTGGTATTTCCTTCGGCATCCTTATATTTCACAGTTGCAGTATCTTCCGTTCCGGAAGCCAAAGCACTTGCAGTAGCAATGGTTCCACTGAAAATATTTCCCTTTGCAGCTGTTACCGTTGCTTCGCTGGAAGTTGTTCCAATGGTTGCATCAGCCTTTACAGTTGCGCTCTTATCTCCTGCACCCTTCAGCAGATAGGTTTCATTGAACTTGGTAGTCTCAGATACACGGTCAATTTCTGTTACTAACTGATCGATCTCGTTCTGAACATAGCTTCTGTCATCCTCAGACATAGTGCCGTTGGAAGCCTTAACTGCCAGTTCATTCATTCTCTGCAGCATATCATGTACTTCGGTCAAAGCGCCTTCAGCGGTCTGTACTGCGGAGATACCATCCTGTGCGTTCAGGGAAGCCTGTGTCAGACCTCTGATCTGCTTTCTCATCTTCTCACTGATGGACAGGCCTGCTGCATCATCAGCTGCACGGTTGATCTTGTATCCGGAAGACAGTTTCTCGGTGGACTTTGCCTGGGATGCTGTGGTTAAGCCTAACATTCTGTTAGAGTTCATTGCTGTTAAGTTGTGTTGTACTACCATAATAATTTACCTCCATGTGTAAAAAATGTTGCAGATACATCCGTTTATCTGCGGTGTGTGGTTAATAAGTTACATTTTCTATAATAAGCGGCCCTAGGATTCCGCATTATTACCAAGCTTCAGATCCCCTTTATCCCCTTGTTACTTGTTCTGTACGATAACGACGTTGGATTTTTTCTTTTTGACTGTGCTCTCCGGGTTCTTGTAGTACTTCGGAATGGTGGCCAGCAGCTCCGGATCCCGGATCCGTTTTTCAATAGCCTTGCTTCGTACGATGTTCACTTCCTTGGGAGCATCGATCATAATGCGGGTCTGTCCGCCGCTGCTTCCCAAAAATACAATTTTCACATCGTCCCCTATCATCAGGAACTCTTCATCTCTCACCGATAATCTCAGCATGGCTGTTCCTCCTTGAAATCAATTATTTCCTTATATTTTGCCGTGTTTTGGAAATACTTATCGTAAATGTAACAAAAGTATAATTGTGTTACACTTTGTGGTCTCAAATCTGAATATCCTGAAAGATTTTGTCCCGGTCCTCCTGTTCGATCCCAAGATAGCGTTTCGTCACTTCATAAGAAGAGTGGTTATAGATATTGACCAACAGCGCCGGCGGAACTCCCTGTCGCCAGGCCTGATAGCCGAAAGTCTTCCGCAGGGAATGACAGCAGATTACTCCGGGGATCTGGTAATAGCTGGCGGCTTTTTTTATAATTCGGAATGCCTGTACCCGGGTGATGGGTTCGTTCTTATTGGTATGGGAGAATAAATAGTCCTGTGGAGCAGGCTCCTTTTTTTCCTGCAAAAGCGCAAGTCTGTACCCCTGCAGTGCTTTAACAATATTCTGATTAACGTAAATGCTGGAACTCTTGCCCGTCTTCTGTTCCACAAGGCAGATATGCTCTCTGTATTTCTTCCACTCAAACAAATAGACATCCTGCCATTGCAGGCTGAGCAGATCGGAGACCCGCAGTGCCGTATTCAGTCCCAGTATCACCAGTAGTTGATTTCTGGCATTCGGCCGGATTTCCTGATAATAGCGTTTAAAGTTTTCCAAATCTTCCTGTTTTCGAATTGGTTGTGCTGTGTTCATTGTTCACTCCTCCATAATTATGTGATATTGGCAGACAAAAAGCCGAGTAGTTACATATATCGTAACATTCCCTGATGAAGACGTTGCTTTTTTACACCCTAAGCAACCGGAATTTACTTTGGCAATTGAGGGAAATAAATTTTTTCTTCCAAGGGGTTAAGTTTTGGAATTCCGTACCGATAACTATTGTGAAAGCAAAAAGGTAACACAATTATACTTGTGTTACCTTTTTTGCTTTATATATACCGCTATTAACTTACGAAAAGGGGACTCCGAATGAGCTTCGGAGTCCCTTCTCAAATTTTTTAATCCAAATTCAGATTCTGTCCCACACGGATCTTGTGAATATCCTTGACCTGAGGGTTCTTGGCTTTTAATTCTGCCAGCGACATATGATTGCGGGCTGCGATGGCGGAGAGGGTATCTCCTGCTTTTACCTTATAGTCACCGCTTGTAAAATATACGGTTTCTCTGGGTTGTGTGGCAGTAACAGTTACTACATAATCACCGCCCCGTTTCAAAGCAAACATGGACTGGCCATTTCTGGTCACCGGGAATGTACCGCAGTATTCCAGCTGCTTCTTTTCCTCATTGTAGCGATAGAGGTTCGCATATTTTCCGCTGTTTTCCGCACCCACATTTACATGGATATTGACAGCTACCGGGAACGTACCACTGTCTTTTACGGACAACTGCTTTGCAGCATCTGCTTTCTTGGCGGCCACTACTGCTGCCGGGATGTTTTGTGCTTCGCTGTTCACAGTAAGGTCAATCTTCTGTAATGCATTCCATGCAGATCCTTTCAGATCCTGTCCGCTGATACTGATGGTCACACCGTTGCCACTATGCAATGCCAAAGTCACATTGGATCCTTTGATGGATTCCAGAACCTTCACGGGAACCTGTACCTCTCCGGTACATACGATGTTCATATTCACACCGTTTATATTGGCATTTCCTATGACTTCTTCCACTTTATTCTGTACATTGTTATTTACCGCATTCCAGTCTACTTCCGGCTCCTGTGCGGAGGTATTGTCGTCAGAGGAACTATTATCCTCCGAAGGTGCAGGGGTTCCTGTAGGCTCCGGTGTTGCACTGGGTGCAGGGGTTTCTACAGGCTCCGGGATTGCACTGGGTGCAGGGGTCTCCGTAGGCTCCGGGGTTGCACTGGGTGCAGGAGTTTCTGCAGGCTCCGGGGTTGCACTGGGTGCAGGAGTTTCTGCAGGCTCCGGGGTTGCACTGGGTGCAGGGGTCTCCGTAGGCTCCGGGGTTGCACTGGGCGCAGGAGTCTCTGCAGGCTCCGGGGTTGCACTGGGCGCAGGAGTTTCTACAGGTTCCGGGGTTGCACTGGGCGCAGGAGTTTCTACAGGCTCCGGCTCCACTTCTCCGGTCTTATACAGATACATCTCATCCCAGGCTCCCCAGGCATTGGCAGATGCTTTTGCCCGGATTCCCAGAGTGATCTCGGTATTGTCCTTTGTAATGGTAATGTCCTGAATCTCGGGATTGCTCCAGTTCTGCCAGCCATTCATTTCCGCAGATGCCGTCTGCTCCTGTCCGTTATAGCTTACATAAATTTCATAAGTATCTTCCGTACCGTCCGTGCTGCCTTCGAGATATCCGCCGAAGGTATATACACCGGCATCCAGTGTCACGGTCTGTGTGACCGTGTAATTCATCGCCGTATCTGCCCAGAAATGCAGACAATAGGTTCCTTTTTTCACATTGCTGCTGTCCGCCTTAACGCTCGCCCCATTGCCGTCAATCGTCCAGACCGTATCCGCGCCGCTTTCAAAGCCGCCGTCCGGAAGGATGTTTTCAGGGCTGATAGTCAGTCTGCAGACTGCCTCATATTCCTTTTCATTCAGGACAACCACACCGGTGATCCGGTAATCTCCCGCACCGTTTTCCTGTGCCGTCTTGATCTGTTCCGAATTCCAGGTTACTTCCCGTTCGGAAGAAGTTCCGTTAGAATATGTTACCGTCACTTTTTCCGGAAGGCTGATCTCTTCTCCCAGGGCAGCTTCTGCAGTTGTCGTTTTTACAACGCTGATCTTAAGTTCTGTGGCCGCACCTGTTTTTACATATTTAAATATATTCAGTGTATCCAGAGGATGTCCGGAGAAATCAAACAAAGCCTGATTGTCTACTGCGGAACCGCCATACCATTTTCCGGCATCCTTGGCATCGTATTCTCCCGCATAGGATGCTGCCCAGCCGGAGCCGTACTGTTCCCATGCTGCGCGGTTGTTCTGCAATACTTCCTCTGCATTATCTGCGTCGGCATCGTAGACCTGTACCGGAAGCCATGCGGGTTCCCAGTAGAATACGCCGATGCCGTTGGTCGTATTTGCGATGGTATTGATAACCTCTCTCAGTTCCTTTGCCTGACCATAGATACTGAAATCATAAGGCATATCCGTGTCATTATTGCCGTCTCTTACGGTATTGTCATGGCCGTCACCGTCTTCCAGAGTTGTTGCCCAGGAGGTCTCCGCCACCATAACTTCCTTCCCGTAGGTCGTTGCAATAGTATCCAGCTGATTCTGTAAATTTTTCAGGGTACCGTGCCAGTAAGGATAGTAGGAAGATGCAAAGACATCATAATTCACATCTGCCTCTGCCAGTTTTTCCGCCCATCCTACATAAGTTCCTTTTTCCGGGTTAGCAAAATGTAATACTGCCTTGATCGGATGGTTGTTCTCATTTGCTACCGTATGAACCGCATCGCAGCCTGCAGCAAACACCTTTAACATTCCTTCCGACCATCCGCTCTCTCCGGCAATTCCGTTGTTGGTCTCATTGCCGACCTGTACCATGCCGACATCCACACCGCTGTCCAGCAAAGTCTGGATGCTGTTTTCGGTAAATGTTGTTACTTCTGCAAGCTTTTCCTCCAGTGTCAGTCCCTGCCATGCCTTGGGAGCCTGCTGTTTATCGGGATCCGCCCAGAAATCGGAATAGTGGAAATCGATCAACACCCGCATGCCTGCCCTGGTAGCCCACTGTCCGATTCTCACTGCCGTTGCCAGATCATTGTTACCGCCGCCGTATCCGTTTCCGTTGGCATCATAGGGGTTATTCCATACTCTGATGCGGACATAGTTGATACCGCTTTCTGCCAGCAGATTGAAAAATCCTTGGTCATCCAGTTCATTTCCTGCAAAGTCGTAATATTTTACGCCGCTGTTTTTCAGAGATACATAGGAGGATACATCCACGCCACCGATGAAGTCATCCGTGATTCCTTCTACCTTTTCCACATAAATGTCTGCATTTACAATACTTGCACTCTTAAGTGCTTCTCTGGCATTTTTCAATGCCTGTATTTTCTGATCCACCGCCGTGATATCAACAGTGGTATAATCTCCGTTTAACGCACTCAGATAGCTTTCACTTTCTTCCAGCAGTTTCTCCAATACCGTCCAGGTATCTGTCGTATAATCTCCTGCATTCAGAGTTCTGTACTCCGTAACCAGTGTCTGCAGTTCTTCTGCTTTTGCTTTCTTTGCGTCTGTAATCTCATCCTCTCCGACTTTTTCCAGCAGAATATCATCTATTTTCAAATAACCGCCCGCTGCAAAATCAAGATTGATGGTAATCGTCAAAGATGTATTTTCCTCTACTGACAATGCCTGGGATCCTGCTGTTGTATATACATCCCAACCGTCTGCTGACAATGCTGCGGACACTGTATTCGTTCCACCACTCAGCCTGATATCTCCGGTTACATTTTCACCGGCTGTACGGCAGGATACTTTGTAGCTGCCGGCTTCGGCAGCTGTCACCGTTGTTGTGGCTTCCATGCTCTGTGCCGTTGCCGAATAATAGTTCCATACTTTAGTAGAGTTCGCATCACAGTCTCCGGTCGCAGACTGTGAAGTACCGGCATTCCCACTGCTCCAGTTTTCTGTCCAGTCCGACATATCCGAAGGGGTTGTTCCGTCTTCAAAGGTTTTGGAATACAGAATACCGTCATTCGGCGCCGGGGATTCGGTCGGTGTCGGGGATTCGGTCACTTCCGGGGATACTGTCGGTGCCGGGGATTCAGTCACTTCCGGGGATACTGTCGGTGCCGGGGATTCAGTCACTTCCGGGGATTCGGTCGGTACCGGGGTCGGAGTTGTTTCTGCAGCGTCCGATGTATTTTTCGTAAGTGTAAGTGTATCTATATAGATCCATGCATCTTTTTTGCTGGTGATCTGAAATCCGACTTTATAATTGCTTGCGTCTTCTGCAATCGTAAATTCATCCGTAAACATTGCAAAGTCCGATGTCAGTACCGTCTGCTTCTCTGAAACATTCCAACTGCCATCCGCAGCTGCATGATACAATGTGATTGTTCCCTCACTTTTACTGCCATCCTTAATGTATCCCGTCACCGTATAAGTTCCAGCCTCCAATGTGCCGATTTGCTGGTACATACATACCGTGCCGTCTGCTATGTTAAAATCGATCTCAAGTCCGGAACCGCCGGTCTGCTGTGCCCAGACAGAATATTTTACCTGACTTGTACAACTCCAGGTATCTCCTTCAAAATACCATTTCGGATTTGTCCAAAATTCTGCGGCATCCGTGCTGTCTCCCTTTTCGTCATCGCCCATATCACCATCCATGAACAGGTTATTCTCCTCCGCCTGCACATGTTGCAATGTTCCCATTCCATTCAGGCTTCCTGCAATAAGAACTGTAGCACATAGAAATGCCATACCTCTCTTCCAGTCTCTTCGTTTCATAATGCACCTTCCCTTTCCGCTTTCCGGCCGATGCGCTGCACCGGTCGGAACCGCTATATCCACCTGGCATCCTCCCTGTTGTGCGCAACTTGTTTGTGCAACCGTTTGCTCTGGTATGTTTGGATTATACCATGTGCATTTTGTATTTTAAATTGACAAAGATTATAATTTTTTAATTTGCATTTTGTCTATTTTGCACTATGTCCCATTGTTTTTCTCATGTATAAAAAAAGCGGGGATGCGCAATTCGTTGCGCTCTCCCGCTTTTTTTGTGTTTTGTATTAGGGATTGCAACGTTTACAGGGTACATATCCCATATTGATGACATCTTCTCTGTTGCCGGTATAGATCTGTTTGTTCTTCTCTTTCATCTGATCCACGCTGGAGCAGTCCGGATAATGGAATTTCATGGTGTTGGTATTCAGTACATAAGTTGTCCCCTGCGGTACGGAAGCCTCCTGTACGATCTGCGGCGTGTTCTCCGGCTGTGGTGTCGGTGTTTCTACAATGATGGGTTCCGCAGCCTCCCGGGATGCCATACTGCTCTCCGCCCAGTTATCTCCAGTGGCATAGTCTATGCCGATCCCCGGCTGTACATTATAGACAAACACGCAGAAACAGATTCCCGCTCCGTCATCTTCTACGGAATAAGCTTCCATGAGCACACCGTTCGCCAGAAGATTATCCCCTTCGAAGATGGGTGTCACACGATAGAGGACATGATTTCCGGTAGACTTTACATAGTCCGATACTTTTGTTTCAAAGGGAAGCATTCCCTGAGTATTCAGATATCTGGTTCCGGTGATCAGATTCTGCGGATTGGCATTTTCCGCGGCCAGCATATAGGCGATCAGGTGACAGCGGTTGTAGAGGTATTTTCCATCCACATTGTCGTATTTCACCAGATGCCAGCCGGTAGGCTTCACGGATCCGATCTCCCCTCGGGATTCCGTCGGCATCAGATCCTGTCCCACATTGGCATAGGCCACACCACAGCGCCCCAGACTGTCCAGTTCACTGTAGGACTCAAAGGACTGCGTGGTCAGATCCGCCTCTGTAAAATAGGGTTGGTTCCCATTGACCTCCGTATATGGTGTGTCGGAGTATTCCGGAATTTCCTGCAGGGAAAAAGGTGTTGTGCTCTCTCCCGTCAGCGCTACCGTTCCCGCCGGAACATTCTGTGGTGTCTCCTGCGTATCTGAAAAATCTTCCGGCGGCGTTACTGTCCAGGATTCCCCGGATGCCGATGCCGTAATCCCCGGTATTTCCTGTAAGTCCGAAGGAATCGTAGCCAAAGGCTGGGCAGAATAAGAAGTATCCTGCGAAGCCACCGTGCTTCCGGCGCACCCCGTGAACGCCAAAAGCAATGCCAGCCATAAAAGTCCCTGTGTTATCATCCTTTTGGGATTTCTGTTGTGTTTCATTTCCATAGATTTTAATTACTCCCTTGTAAAATTCTCTGGAAATTATACCACATTTTTCATTCGACTGCTTCTTCTTTTCGTTGACAATTTTTTCAAAGGATAATACACTTGATATAAATAGTTCCAGTAAAAACACTTCAAATAATATGCCAATTTCTTAATTTATGGCTTATTTTTTGAGGTGTTTTTTTCTATCTATTGACACACGTATTTGCACGTATTATTATAAAAAGGAGGAAACACGTGAAAACAAACGAACTATTAAAAATACTTAAGAAAGCCGGATGTACTCTTATTCGTCACGGAAGTAACCATGATATCTGGTATAGCACTGTGACAGAGAAACAGTTTGCCGTTCCTCGGCACAAAAAAGAAATCAAGACCGGAACTGCTACTGCTATTTTACGAGATGCCGGAATCGAATCTTAGAAAGGAGTTTTTATGTCTAAATATGTTTATCCCGCCATTTTTACCCCGGAGCAGGATGGAGGTTATTCCGTATTTTTCCCTGATCTGGAAGGATGCTATACCTGTGGTGACACACTGGCTGACGCCCTGTTTATGGCAGAAGATGCTCTTGCTCTTGTCCTCTATGGATATGAAAAAGATCAGCGTCCCATTCCCCGTCCCTCCAAAATGCCCGAGATTGCAGTTACTGCTGATTCTTTTTTAAGCATGGTTGCATGTGACACCCTGGAATATCGCAAACGTTTCAATAACAAAGCAGTGAAAAAGACATTGACGATTCCCGAATGGTTGAATGAAGCTGCTGTTGCAATGAATATTAATTTTTCGCAGGTATTACAGGATGCTTTGTTACAACGAATTAATCCACAATAAATGTAACACATAAAGCAAAAAAGTGCCGCATCCACGGCACTTTTTTAGTGGAGTAGACGGGAGTCGAACCCGTGTCCAAAAGCCTATTCCCTGTCCTTCTACGAGTGTAGTTTATTCTTTGACAT
>CAKRRD010000051.1 GCA_934394815.1 uncultured Acetatifactor sp.
GAGGCAATGGATGTTCTTTCAGATATGGATGAATTGCAGATAAGACAGTGCCTTGCAATGATGAAAGCGATGAAAAGTGTGACAGCAGAAAAGTAATTGTCGTGTTTACACGACATAATTGTCGCCCGTACACGGTCGGCAATTAAGGTGTGGCAGATTACAATATACTTGTGCTTGAGATACAGCACAGAATTTGAAAGCGGCGTGCACAATGCTTTCTTTAATATTTCAATTAAGGAAGGTAATAGCCATGAAAAAGTATAACGGAAAAGAACTTTACAAAGGACTTTTGTTTATAAAGTCAATGATGAGTATGAATAATGTGAACCGACAGAAAGAACTTGATCAGACATATGCATTAAGTGTGGGAATTGAGTGTGAGCAGACTGTTGTAGATGATGGAGCATCTACATCGGTTGACAGACCTCAGATGCGTCAGCTGATGGAAATTCTTGAGATTTCAGATTACAAGGTACTTGTCGTAGAAGATATTTATGAGATTACAAGAAATCCGGAAGATTTAAAGTCAATGATGGAACGCATAAATGATTTGGGTGTGACAATATTTGACCTTGGTACTATGAGTGCGAGGTACAACAATTATGCGATTGAGTGTTAGGAATTCAGGCAGGTATTCCTACATTGTATTTGCTTCTGAAACAGTGGTATTTGATGACTATGGGAAGCCAGTCATCAAATGCCCAACAGAGGGTGAGGCAGTGGAATACATCAGGAATCGGTTAGAGAGTGAGGTTATTCAGGATGATATATGATATTTATGCAGTTGGTGATACTTTGAGAAGTATTAGAAATAAATATGGATATACACAGAATGATATGGCGGAGAGCCTTGATGTAAGTTATATTCATTATTCGCAAATTGAGCAGGGAAGACATCGGATGAGTCTGGAACTTATGCTGAAGATTGTAACAAAGTATGGAGTAGATCCTAATACATTGTTTGGAATTGAAAGCAGGGAAAAACATGAGAATAAAGATCTGTCTGTATTGGAAGATAAATTGCAGATGCTTAAACCAAATGATAGAGAATATGCAATGTCTACATGTTTGATTTTTATTGAAGGCTTAGAGGCAAGAAAGGAAGTGGTTTGAAATGAGGAGAGCAGGAAGAAAGAAAAAGCCACTGACCATACAGCCGATAAAGTGTGTCGTGATGCTATCTTCTGATGAGGAGTATGACTGTATTGCAGCAGAAAAAAAGGAAAATAAGCAGTTGAAACGAATCATGGAATTTGCTGACAATAACAATCTTATTCCTATGAAAGTATTCCGAAGAGGAATTTTTGGACGACGATTAAGGGATGAAGTGTTTTATAAGGCAATAAGATATATGAGAGCAGGAAAGGCAGATGCACTTATTGTGGCAAATCTCGATGCTATTTCGGACGGAATAGCAGATTCTTATTTAAAAATTGGAGTGGTAAGGGAAGCAGGGTTTAGATTATTCAGTGTAGATGAAAAGGAACCCAAGGTTGACTTGTATATTCCACCAAAGAGAGGTGATCTGCAGTGAAGATAAAGAGAAATATGATTGTGTGGGCTGAATTAAAAAGTGGACTCAGGCATATACAAGCTGGAAGGAGACCATGTATTGTAATAAGCTGCGACAAAGCAAACGGAAAATCACCTGTATACACAGTTGTTCCGGGGACAACTAAGTTGAAAAAGGATTATATTCCAGTACATTTCAATATTGAGCCTTCAGAAATTAGAGGATTTTTAAGACATACAACAATGTTTTTACCGGAGCAGCTGGTCACAATTAATGAGGAACAGATAATACAGACTGCCGGGATGATTGTCAGCACAGATGCAATAAAGAGGGTTGATGCGATGTTGATCAGGCAGCTGCAGATTGGAGAATATGATGGATGATGAAAATGAATTAGAGAATCAGAGTATAGATATTCCTATATGGAAGCGATATTTGCTTTCTGTAACTGAAGCGGCACAGTTTTATCACATTGGTGAAAAGAGGCTTAGACAAATTGTAGATATCCATCCAAATGGGGAGTTTTATCTGTTAGTAGGAAACAAAGTTTTATTTAAGAAAGAGCAATTTGAGCAATTTCTGGCAGAGTCAACTGCAATTTAATATGTAAAGTAGTAGAAAAGGGGGCACAAATGTGGTACAATAACCATGCTAGGGCTCTCTTTTTTGAAAGGAGACAAAGCTATGAGTGAGAAAAGACGAGATAATCGCAATAGAATTCTTCACGAAGGAGAGTACCAGAGAGCAGATGGACGTTATCGTTTTAGATATGTAGATATTCATGGAAATGAAGGAAATTTATATAGTTGGCGTTTGGACCATAATGATCCAATACCTAAAGGAAAGAAAATGGAGCTTTCTTTAAGAGAAAAGGAAAAACAGCTGGAACAGGATATGTTTAATGGACTTGTTCCAGGAGGTGGAGGGCTTACAGTTCTTGAATTAGTGGAGAAATATGTGAGCCTTAAAATAGGGGTCAGACAGAGTACTTATGCTGGTTATAAGACGGTAATTAATCTGCTGAAAAAAGATGATTTTGGCAAAAAAAGAATCGACAAAGTGAAATTATCGGATGCGAAAGCCTGGTTGATCAAGCTTCAGAGGGTAGATGGAAAAGGTTATAGTTCAATTCATACTATCCGTGGTGTATTAAGACCGGCATTTCAGATGGCGGAAGAAGATGACTTGATTCGCAAAAATCCATTTGGATTTGAATTAGTCAATGTGATTGTGAATGATAGTGTGAGAAGAGAAGCTGTCACAAGAAAGCAGGAGCGGGAATTTCTAAGATTCATAAAAGAGGATGCGCATTTTTGCAAGTACTATGATGCAATATTTATCCTCTTTAACACAGGACTTCGTATATCAGAGTTCTGTGGACTTACAAAATCAGATTTGGATTTTAAAAACAAAAGAATACGGGTAAATCATCAATTACAGAGAACAAGTCAGATGCAGTATATCATTGAAAAGCCTAAGACAGAAAGTGGCGAGAGATATGTTCCAATGTCTGATGAGGTGGTGGCTTGTTTCAAGAGAATACTTAAGGACAGGGTCAATCCCAAAGTTGAACCGATGGTTGATGGAATGACAGGATTTTTATTCCTTGATAAGAATGATATGCCTATGGTGGCATTACATTGGGAAAAGTATTTCCAGCATATTCGGGAAAAGTACAATAGCATATATAAGGTTCAGATGCCGCCAATCACACCGCATGTGTGTCGTCATACATTTTGTTCTAATATGGCTAAGTCGGGAATGAATCCGAAGATGCTTCAATATATTATGGGACACTCGGATATCAGTGTTACGATGAATACCTATACTCATGTTAAATTTCAGGATGCACAGGAAGATTTTCAAAAAGCAATCAATTCATAATGACCTGATGAAAATGAGAGAAAAATGGCTGAATGCCAGTATTTATCTTAATCCCCAATTTCTTACCTGTCGATACCAAATGGCAGATTTGCCTTTGGTACAGACTTGAAATTTACCAAAGTTTTTACCAAAATTGATGACAAAAATATGCAAAGATATGCCAAAATATGCCAGAATAAGTGAAAAATGAAGAAAGGTAAAAAGGCTTGAAAAGCCCGAAAATACTGGAAATATGAGAAAAATCAAGATTTTATTTATTTGCCACGGCAGCATATTTGTATTATCGATCCATTCCCTTATTGACTGTATTTTTCATACTTTTGTTTCTGGTGGCCGGAAAAGGGAAGAAACGGGCCGTCTTTTTTACGGGGATTCCGCTGGGATTCCATCTGTTACTGAAAGGGACAGGGGCAGATCTGTTACAGCCGCTTCCCGGGCTGGCACTGGGAATGCCGGAGATCGGACCTTTGTCGGAATGGAAAAATGCATGTCTGTTTTTGCTGTCGATTCTGCTGACGGTGTCCGTATTTATCGGTGTCTGGCTGGCAGTAGATACGACATGGAGAAAATATGCCATCCTCTGTCTCCTTTTCATGGGAGCGGGAAGCCGTATGGCCATGGGCTTTTCGGAGACCCTTTACGGATCTTCTTATCGTACCTACAGCTTTTTATTGTTCTGTGTGGTCATATCTGTGATCTTATTGGGACAGGAGCTTCGGGAAAAAGCCAATGACAGAGCACTGGGATTTGCCTGGGGCGTGATTGGACTGGAAGTATTGGAACAGTATGTCTGGTCATTGCAGTCTCTGATCTGACCTTTTGTATCTGCATTCATCAAAAATAGAAATAAAAAAGAGAAAGCTTTTTGGGCTTTCTCTTTTTTCATAGATAAGCTGAAAATGGGACTCGAACCCACGACCCCTTCATTACGAGTGAAGTGCTCTACCAACTGAGCTATTTCAGCGGACTAGGTTATTATATATGTTCTTGGAGATTTTTGCAACTGTAAAATTTATAATTTTCAAAGAACCTTTCGGAAAGCTGTAAATTATGTAGGAGACCGTAAGACGAAAAACGCCTGAGGATCTCCAAATGATCAGCTGCGGTGCTTTTTGCTGTAATGCTCCAGAGACTGTGTCAGCAGATAGAGCAGCATGGCAATGACACATAACAGCAAGATGGAACTGATCACCATATCCAGCTGGAAAACCTGGGAACCGTAGATGATCAGATACCCAAGCCCCTGACGGGCAGCCAGAAATTCCCCGATGATAACACCCACCAGAGACAGACCGATGTTGACCTTGGTAGTACTGAGCAGGGTGGGAATGGATCCTGGGAGAACGACTTTGAAAAAAATATCCCGGCGGCTTCCCCCCAGAGTACGGATCAGAATCTCCTTTTCCGGATCCACCTGATGGAAAGCGGTGTAAAAACTGATGATGGAACCGAAGACCGCCACAGAGATTCCGGCAATGATGATGGTATTGATCCCGGTGCCCAGCCAGACGATGAACAAAGGAGCCAGGGCGGATTTCGGGAGACTGTTAAGCAGGACCAGATAAGGTTCCAGAACCTCCGACAGTTGTCTGGAGAACCACAGTAGTGTGGACAGCAGGAGACTGACGAGAAATACCAGCAGGAAGCTTAAAATCGTTTCTAATAGGGTGATACCGATATGCAGGGGAAGAGACCGTTCGGCCCATAATTCCCCAAGGCACAGGATCACTCGGTGGGGACTGGAAAAAAAGAAGCTGTCAATCCAGCCCAGATCAGCACTTACTTCCCACAGGAGCAGGAAAATCCCCAGAAGAAAAAAGCGCAGGAAGGAGATCTGCCTGTGATGGCTTTTATGCTGTCGCAGATATTGCTCCTGAATCGTTAAGATTTGTTTATTTTGTGGTTTCATCCGTCAATTCCTCCCAAAGTTGTTTGAAATAATATGGAAATTCCGGTGCATTTCTGGCGGCCAGAAGCGATTCATCCGGAAGCGTGAGATGAATGGGCAGTACTGCTTTGATGGTCGCCGGTCTTGCGGACAGCACATAGACCTTATCTGCCAGACTGATGGCTTCCGACAGATCGTGGGTGACAATGATCATGGTTTTGCCGGCCTTACGGATCAGGCGGCAGATGTCCGCGGACACCATGAGCCTTGTCTGGTAGTCCAGAGCGCTGAAGGGTTCATCCAGAAGGAGCAGCTGGGGATCCAGAGCGAGGGTACGGATCAGGGCGGCACGCTGCTTCATGCCACCGGACAATTCGCTGGGGCGTTTGTTCTGAAAACTTTCCAGCCCGTAGTCGGACAGAAGCTGTTTCACATAGCCTATGCGCTCTTTGGTAAGGGAATGGTGGATCTCCGGCCCCAGAGTGACGTTCTGGTAAATGGTGCGCCATTCGAAGAGATGATCGTGCTGCAGCATATAACCGATACGGGGATAGTGGAGAGAACCGTCGGGATTGTTCACGACGATGGTGCCGGTCTCCGGAGCAAGCAGTCCGGCAATGATGGACAGCAGGGTAGACTTGCCACAGCCGCTGGGGCCGACCAAAGCAACGAACTCTCCTTCTTCCACCTGAAAGGAGACATCTTTTATTGCTCCGGTTTCACCCGCCAGGTTATGATAGGAGTAACCTATGTTTTTTAATTCGATGAGAGCTCCCATAAAAAGGCATACTTCCTTAACTTGAATATTTATTGTTATTGTATGAATTCAGAGGGAAAAGGTGTTTTCTGCAGCGGAAAGTGATGAAATTCACTGTATTGCATTAAAGTGCCGTTTGTGATATGATTAATTGCAATCAATCTCTATGAGAAAAATTGTCTGATAGGCGACTGACACAATAAAAAGATGGGAGAACAACCATGGCACAATTATGGGGAGGACGTTTTACGAAACAGACCGATCAGCTGGTATTTGATTTCAATGCGTCCATAACATTTGATAAAAGATTGTTTCATGAAGATGTCACCGGAAGCATCGTACATGCCACCATGCTGGCAAAGCAGGGAATCCTCACCGAGGAGGAAAGGAAGAGCATTATTGAAGGACTGACCGGTATTTTGGAGGATGTGGATGCCGGAAGGCTTAAAATTGATGAGACACAGGAAGATATTCACAGCTTCGTGGAAGCAACACTGATCGACCGGATCGGTGATGCGGGCAAAAAACTGCACACCGGACGCAGCCGTAACGATCAGGTGGCACTGGATATGCGCCTCTATACCAGAGCCAGAGTGGCGGAGACCGACGGACTGCTGGAGAAGCTTCTGGAGGTCATTCTCGACACTATGGAGAACAATCTGGAGACCTATATGCCGGGCTTCACCCATTTACAGAAGGCACAGCCCATTACCCTGGCTCATCACTACGGAGCCTATTTTGAAATGTTCAAGAGAGACAGACAGCGGCTGGCAGATATCTACAAGCGCATGAATTACTGCCCTCTGGGTGCCGGGGCACTGGCCGGCACCACATATCCGTTGGATCGTGAGTATACCGCAAGACTGCTTCGTTTTGAGGGACCGACTTTAAACAGCATCGATTCCGTAGCGGACAGAGATTACCTGATCGAGTTCTTATCCGCACTTTCCACGATCATGATGCATTTAAGCCGTTTCAGCGAAGAGATCATTATCTGGAATTCCAATGAATACCAGTTCGTGGAACTGGATGATGCCTATTCCACCGGAAGCAGCATCATGCCCCAGAAGAAGAACCCGGATATCGCAGAACTGGTAAGAGGTAAGACCGGAAGGGTCTATGGTGCCCTGATGGCGTTACTTACCACCATGAAGGGACTGCCTCTCGCTTACAATAAAGATATGCAGGAAGACAAGGAGATGGCCTTTGATGCCATGGATACCGCAGCAGACTGCATCACCTTATTTACCGGCATGATAAAGACCATGAAGTTCCGCAAAGACCGCATGGCGAAGAGTGCCATGAATGGATTTACCAATGCTACGGATGCGGCAGATTATCTGGTAGGCAAGGGAGTTCCTTTCCGGGATGCCCACGGCATTATCGGACGTCTGGTGCTGTACTGCATCGAAAAGGACACCTCCATTGATGCCCTGAGTCTGGAAGAACTCCGTTCCATCAGTGATAAATTTGAGGAAGATATTTATGATGCCGTTTCCTTGAAAACCTGTGTGGAGAAGCGGCTGACCATCGGAGCCCCCGGGGCGGAAATGATGAAACGGGTCATTGAGAAAAACAAAGAATATCTGAAAACCAATGCCATAGAAGTATATCAACAGTCTTTGGAAGACCGCCTTCCGCAGTAGGAAGAGACAGGCCTTTTGCAGATAAAATAAAAATGCACAAAGATGAGGAGGAAATGAAAAATGAGTGAAAAATTACGTGTAGGTATCCTGGGCGGAACCGGTATGGTAGGTCAGAGATTTATCTCTCTGCTGGAGAACCATCCCTGGTTCGAGGTAACGACCATCGCAGCCAGCCCCCGTTCCGCAGGCAAGACGTATGAGGAGGCAGTGGGGGATCGTTGGAAGATGACCACTCCCATGCCCGAGGCAGTAAAAAAGCTTATTGTCATGAATGTCAATGAGGTGGAAAAAGTAGCCGCACAGGTAGATTTCGTATTCAGTGCGGTAGATATGACCAAGGATGAGATCAAGGCCATTGAGGAAGCATACGCAAAGACAGAGACTCCTGTGGTATCCAACAACAGTGCCCACAGATGGACGCCCGATGTTCCCATGGTAGTACCCGAGATCAACCCCGAGCATTTCCAGATCATCGAGGCACAGAAGAAGAGACTGGGAACCACCAGAGGTTTTATCGCTGTAAAGCCGAACTGCTCCATCCAGAGCTATGCACCGGTTCTGACTGCATGGAAGGAATTCGAACCTTACGAAGTGGTAGCTACCACCTATCAGGCAATCTCCGGCGCAGGCAAGACCTTTAAGGACTGGCCCGAGATGGTAGGCAATATCATTCCTTACATCGGCGGTGAGGAAGAGAAGAGTGAGAAGGAGCCCTTGCGTATCTGGGGTAAGGTGGAAGGCGACAAGATCGTTCCCGCAACTTCTCCCGTGATCACCTGCCAGTGTATCCGTGTTCCGGTACTGAACGGCCATACCGCAGCGGTATTCGTTAAATTCCGTAAGAAGCCCACCAAGGAGCAGCTGATCGAGAAGCTGGTTACCTTCAGTGGTGAGCCTCAGAGACTGGGACTTCCCAGTGCACCGAAGCAGTTCATCCAGTATCTGGAGGAGGACAACAGACCGCAGGTGGCATTGGATGTGGATTTCGAGAACGGTATGGGCATCAGCGTAGGCCGTCTGAGAGAAGATACCGTATATGATTACAAGTTCGTCGGTTTGTCACACAATACCTTACGTGGAGCTGCTGGGGGAGCATTGCTTTGCGCAGAACTTTTGAAAGCACAGGGTTACATCACCAGAAAATAGAGGGTGAGTGGGGTTATATGAACGAGTTACGCTATCAGCTGGATCTTATGCGCGCAATGAATCAGAAATTGAGCGCTAAGGAGAGAATGTATCGACTGTTGTGCGATACCATGGATTATGCATACATCTACTATTCTTTTGAGAAGAATACCGTTACGACACTGGGAAAATGGGAGGATTTTTTTGACTTCCGGATACAGGACAGGCGGGATTTCGTAAAGCTTCAGGAGACGGTAGATGAACCGTATGTACTGGCACTGCGGGAGATGCTGTTTTTGGAAAAAAGCGGTCAGGAGACATCCACTGTGGAATGTATGCAGCGGGGGAAAAAGACCTGGCTGCAATTTTCCTGCCGGATTTTCTACGAGGATGGCAGGCCGACAGACCAGATCATCGTGGTACAGAATATCACCAGGCAGAAGACACAGAACGAAGAACTTCTCTATATGGCGTATTACGACGGCCTTACGGGACTGTACAACCGTAACTATTTTGTGCGTCTGCTGACCGAGTACCTTCGTCGGGCCAAAGAGGATAACCGTCTGGTCAGTGTGCTTGTCATTGATATTGATGATTTCCGGAAGGTAAATGACGGACTGGGAATTGTAGCAGGAGATGAACTGGTGCAGCAATTCGGTTCTTTCCTGAAAGAATTTAACGGAGACGACGTGATCGTCTGCCATCTGACCAGTGATGTCTACTGCATGGCAATCTATGATCCCTGTGGCAACAGAAGTGTGGAACAGATCCATAAGGAAATCGTCAAGCGCACCAGAGAGCCGTTTTATCTGGTGGGCGGACAGGTTCTGAACATTACCGTAAGTGTCGGTGTGGCAGAATATCCGGAAGCGGCGAACTCCGCACTGGAACTGATCAATTGTGCCGAAATCGTAATGTTCAAGGGAAAGTCCATGGGCAAGAACCGGATCCAGTATTTTGATACCCCGATCCTGAACGATTTTCTGAAAAATGTGGAACTGGACAGCAAGTTAAAGGAAGCCGTCTTTGAGAACAATTTTCTTCTGTATTATCAGCCCCAGTATTATGCGGGCAGCCAGAAGCTTCGCGGTGTGGAGGCTCTGATCCGCTGGAAGGATGGCAACGGCAGAATGATCAGTCCGGCGAAGTTCATTCCCATTGCGGAGAAGAACGGCACGATCATTCCCATCGGTAACTGGGTGCTGGAACAGAGTATCCGGACCTTTTCCGAATGGCGGAACCGCTATGGGGTTCCTTTTGTACTGTCCGTGAATATTTCTGCGCTGCAGTACCAGAAGGAAGATTTTGTGGATTCTCTGTTGGCAATCATTCACAAATATGATGTGGATCCCGATGAGGTCGAACTGGAGATCACGGAAAGCATCCTGATCGACGATTTCCGGGCAGTGACCGAGAAAATGCAGCTGTTGAAAGGATACGGCATCCGTATTTCCCTGGATGATTTCGGAACGGGATTTTCTTCCCTGTCTTATCTGAAGAAGCTGCCCATCAATACGCTGAAGATCGATAAATCCTTTACCGATACACTGCTGACGGATTCTGCGACCCGGATCATTACCGAATCCATTGTCAGCATGGTCAAATCTCTTGGGTTTGAATCCATTGCGGAGGGCGTGGAAGAGGAACAGCAGTATAAATATCTGCGTGCCATCGGCTGTGACATCATTCAGGGTTATCTGTTTGGAAAGCCGCTGTCACAGGAAGAGATCGAACAATTATTGCAGAAAATTTACTGAGAAACGAACAGAGAGTCGTGAAAAGACGGCTCTCTGAATTATTTTCAGAGAGAAAAATCAGTTGGTCGGAAAGTTGGTAATAAGTGGGTAAGAATTTATTTATTGCAGAAAAACCTAGCGTGGCAAGAGAATTTGCCAATGCTTTAAAATATAATATGCGTTCCAAAGACGGCTATCTGGAATCGGAAGAGGCTATCGTTACTTGGTGTGTGGGACATCTGGTGACCATGAGTTACCCGGAAGTGTATGATGAAAAGTTCCGGAGATGGAGCTTTGATACCCTTCCTTTTCTGCCGGCGGAATTCAAATACGAAGTGATCGAAAGCGCCAAAAAACAGTATACGATCGTAAGCTCCCTGTTGAACCGGCCGGATGTCACGACGATCTATGTGTGCACCGACTCCGGGCGGGAAGGAGAATATATCTATCGTCTGGTGGAACAGATGTCGGGTGTACAGGGCAAAGAACGGAAGCGCGTATGGATTGATTCCCAGACGGAGGAGGAGATTTTACGCGGAATCCGGGAGGCCAGGGATCTTTCAGCCTATGACAATCTGGGAAATGCGGCATATCTGCGGGCCAAGGAAGATTACCTGATGGGTATCAATTTTTCCAGAGCCCTGACATTAAAATATGGCAACACGGTAAAGGGATATCTCAAAAGAGACCGGGCTGTGATCTCCGTAGGCCGTGTCATGACCTGCGTTCTGGGAATGATCGTGAACAGGGAGCGTGAGATCCGTTCGTTTACCAAGACACCCTTTTATCGGGTGATCGGCAATTTTAGATTACAGGAAAAGCCTTTTACCGCAGAGTGGAGAGCTGTGGAAGGTTCGAAATACTATAATTCTCCGGCACTGTACAAAGAGAACGGTTTCAAGAAAAAAGAGGATGCCGAGGGGCTGATTGCGGAACTTACGGAAGAACCGGTGGGCCATGTGACGGTCACGGGCATTGAGAAGAAAAAAGAGAACAAGAATGCACCGCTTCTGTATAATCTGGCGGAACTGCAGAATGATTGTTCCAAATTTTTTAAGATCAGCCCGGATGAGACTCTGCGGATCGTGCAGGAACTATATGAAAAAAAGATGACCACCTATCCCCGAACAGATGCCAGAGTCCTGTCCACAGCGGTGGCTAAGGAGATCCATAAAAATATCGGAGGACTCCGCAATTATGTGATGGCGGCGCCTTTCGCAAAAGAAGTGTTAGAACAGGGAACCTATAAAAATATTGCGAAGACCCGTTATGTGAATGACAAGCAGATCACGGATCACTATGCCATCATTCCCACGGGACAGGGACTGAACAATCTGGCGGGGCTTGCACCTGCCGCGGCAAAAGTGTACGAGGTCATCGTACGTCGTTTCTTAAGCATTTTCTATCCTCCGGCTGTCTATCAGAAGTTCTCCCTGACGGTGAAGGTAAAGGAGGAAAGCTTCTTTGCCAGCTTTAAAGTACTGGTACAGGAAGGGTATCTGAAGGTGACGAATTTCTCTTTCAAAAAGGAGAATACAGCGCCGAAGGAGGACAAAGAGAACGAGAACGAAAGTGCGGATGAAAAATGTGACGCAGAGCTTACCAATCTGCTGATGCATCTTAAAAAAGGGGATTTCCTTTCCGTGGACAATTATGAGATCAAGGAAGGGGAGACTTCTCCCCCCAAGCGTTATACTTCCGGCAGCATCATCCTGACCATGGAAAATGCCGGACAGTTTATTGAGGATGAGGAACTCAGAGCCCAGATCAAGGGCAGCGGCATCGGTACCAGTGCCACCAGGGCGGAAATCCTGAAGAAACTGGTAAATATCGAATATCTGGCCCTGAATAAGAAGACCCAGATACTGACCCCCACGCAGATGGGAGAGATGATTTACGATGTGGTGTCAGATTCCATAAGACCGCTCTTAAATCCGGCCCTGACAGCCAGTTGGGAAAAGGGACTTACCATGGTGGCGGATGGTGTGATCACACCGGAAGAATACATGGGAAAGCTGACGGATTTCGTGGGCAGACGAACCACTGCTGTGCGCAGTCTGAACAATCAGGGAGTGCTCTGGAGACAGTTCCAGGCTACGGAAGAATTTTATCAGAAGAAAACAAAGCAATCTAATACAAAAAATAAGGAATAAAGACGAGGAGAAATCATCATGGAAAATATTACGATTGAAAATCTGTATGATCTGAAGGAGACCATTGCGGCAGAACTGTTCACCGAGGCAGAATATCCCTGGGAAGTCCTTCCCAGAATTCATGATTTCATTCTGGAACTGGGCAAGAGACTGCCGGAAGAAATCTATGAAAAAAGAGGCGAGGACATCTGGGTGGCAAAGAGCGCGAAGGTAGCTCCTACAGCCTGCCTGAACGGCCCGCTCATCATTGATGAGGAAGCGGAGATCCGCCACTGTGCTTTTGTCCGGGGCAATGCCATCGTGGGTAAGGGTGCGGTAGTCGGCAATTCCACGGAACTCAAGAATGTGGTTCTGTTCAATAAGGTACAGGTACCCCATTACAATTATGTGGGAGACAGCGTGCTGGGTTTCCAGTCCCATATGGGGGCCGGTTCCATTACCTCCAATGTGAAGAGTGACAAGACGCTGGTAGTCGTAAAGAATGGAGAAGAGAAGATAGAGACCGGACTGAAAAAGATGGGAGCCATGTTGGGAGACCACGTGGAAGTGGGCTGCAACAGTGTGTTGAACCCCGGAACCGTTATCGGACGTAATTCCAATGTATACCCTACCTCCTGCGTCAGAGGTGTGATCCCTGCCGGACATATCTTTAAGAGACCCGGAGAAGTGGTGAAAAAAGATGATATCTAAAAATTAGATCATTATTATTCAAAGCATCGATGAAATTTGATTGACGAATGTCCTTTTATGGGTTATGATATTTATCAGTGCAACGCTTTGATGGGTTAAAGCGTCTATGCATTACAGTAAGCAGATCGCAGGATCCGCAGAAAAGAGGACATTTATTATGAAAAAGAAATTATTATCTGTAGTACTTACCGCAGTAATGGCAGCATCTGTCCTGACAGGCTGTGGCAGCACCGATAACGGAGCCGCTTCCACCGCAGCAGCTACCGGCGCAGCCCAGAGTGAAGCAGCAGCTACCGGTGCCGCTTCCACAGACGGCAAGGTATATAACATCGGTATCTGCCAGCTGGTAGAGCATGAAGCTCTGGATGCAGCAACCCAGGGATTCCAGGATGCTTTGAAAGAAAAGCTTGGCGATAATGTAAAATTTGATCTGCAGAATGCACAGGGTGAGCAGACCACGGCAGCAACCATCTGTAATGGTTTTGTATCTGACGGTGTGGATCTGATCCTTGCCAATGCAACCTCTCCTTTACAGAGTGCAGCAGCAGCTACGACCTCGATTCCTATTTTAGGTACTTCCGTAACCGACTATGCTACCGCATTGGAGATTTCCAACTGGTCCGGTGCTACCGGCAGAAATATCTCCGGTACTTCCGATCTGGCTCCCATTGAAGAACAGGAAGCTATGTTAAAGGAGTTATTCCCGGATGTAAAGCAGGTTGGTCTGTTATATTGTTCCGCAGAAGCCAACTCTCTGTATCAGATTCAGCTGTTCGAGGCAGCTCTGGACAAGGACGGTATCGCATATAAAGAGTATGCCATCGCTGATACCAACGAAGTACAGTCCGTTACTACGGCTGCTGCAGGAGAGTGCGATGTCCTGTACATTCCTACCGATAACACACTGGCATCCGTAACCGAGACCGTATACAATGTCGTTGCTCCCGCAAAGATTCCTGTGATCGCAGGTGAAGAGGGTATCTGCAACGGCTGTGGTGTGGCAACCTTATCTATCAGCTATTATGATCTGGGATACGCTACCGGCGAGATGGCTTATGAGATCCTGGCTGAGGGTGCAGACATCACCACCATGGATGTCCGTTACGCTCCCAATGTTACCAAGAAGTACAATGCAAAGATCTGTGAGGAACTGGGCATCACCGTTCCCGATGATTATGTAGCAATTCAGTAAGATCTATATAGGTATTTAAGTACGGTTCTAACAAAATATACTTCGATAGGGATAGCGCGTAACAGCGATATCCCTATCTGGAGTTTTAGGAGGAAAAAGAAATGTCTTACTTTATGTCACTGAATCCCCTTTCCCTGTTCAGGGCAATGCCGGGATCCATAGCACAGGGAATGATCTGGGGAGTCATGGCACTGGGAGTGTATATTACGTTTCGTCTGCTGGATTTTGCGGATCTGACTGTGGATGGCTCCATAGCCACCGGTGCAGCGGTATCCGTGATGCTGATCCGTGGGGGAGTGCCTCCACTGGCGACACTGCCCATCGCATTCCTGGCAGGAGCATTGGCCGGTATGGTAACGGGACTGTTGAATACCGCCCTGGGAATCCCCGGAATTCTGGCAAGTATCCTTACCCAGATTTCCCTGTATTCCATCAATCTGAATATTATGGGAAAGGCGAATCAACCGGTCAGCGTAGACAACTATCCGCTGGTAGTATCCTTACGTTATGTGACGGACGGTTCTGTCAGCAGACTGCTCTTTTTCCTCGGAATGATCATATTCTTACTGGCATTGATCGCTGTGATGTACTGGTATTTCGGAACGGAGCAGGGACATGCGATCCGCGCAACGGGCTGTAACGGCAATATGGCCAGAGCACAGGGCATCAATACCAACTTCATCAAAGTACTGGCACTGATGATCTCCAACGGTCTGGTAGGACTGTGCGGTGCATTGTACGGTCAGTTTCAGGGTGCCGCAGATGTCAATATGGGACGAGGCGCTATCGTTATCGGTCTGGCGGCAGTTATTATCGGTGAGGTGCTCTTCGGCAAATTCGCCAGCAAGAGAAAGCTTGCGTTCGCATTTACCCTGATATCGGTTATTCTGGGCGCTGTGATCTACTACATGGTATATCAGTTCGTACTGTGGCTGAAGATGCCTTCAGAGGATATGAAATTGTTCTCCGCTATCGTAGTTGCCATTTTCCTGGCAATTCCTTACTTGAAGGAGAAGAAAACACTTCGGAAAGGAGCGTCAAAGTAATGGCTTACGCATTGGAGATACAGGACATACATAAAGTATTTAACAGAGGCACCATCAACGAGAAGGTGGCCTTAAACGGAGTGAATCTGAATCTGAATCCCGGAGATTTTGTGACCATCATCGGAGGTAACGGTGCGGGCAAATCCACCACACTGAATGCCATCGCCGGTGTATGGCCCATTGATTCCGGTAAGATCATTATCGACGGTACGGATATCACCGGCCTGCCGGAGCACAAGAGGGCAAAATATTTGGGAAGAGTATTTCAGGATCCCATGACGGGAACTGCCGCTACCATGGATATCGAAGAGAACATGGCTATTGCTCTGAGACGCGGTGAGAAGAGAACCCTTCGCTGGGGAGTCTCCAGAGAAGACAGAGAACTGTTCCGCGAGAAATTACAGACGCTGGGACTGGGACTGGAAGATCGTATGACCAGTAAGGTAGGTCTGCTGTCCGGTGGCCAGCGTCAGGCCATCACACTTTTGATGGCGGCATTAAAGCAGCCGAAGCTTCTGCTTCTGGATGAGCACACCGCAGCGCTGGATCCCAAGACCGCAGCCAAGGTACTGGAGATCAGCGACAAGATCATTGCGGAGAACCAGCTGACCGCCATGATGGTGACTCACAACATGAAGGATGCCATCGTCCACGGCAACCGACTGATTATGATGCATGAAGGCAAAGTGATCTACGATGTGGCCGGAGAAGAGAAGAAGAATCTTCAGGTGAAGGATCTGCTGGCAAAATTCGAGGAAGTCAGCGGTGGAGAGTTCGCCAACGACCGGATGATGCTGGCATAGAATAAGAAATAATAAAAAACACGTTGCTGAATTTTGGCAACGTGTTTTTTATTATTGTTAACTGGGAAGTTAGTGGGATGTCCCCGTAGCCCGCGCTGGGGGTAAGGACAGCAGACCCGCTCTCGCTTCAAAGCAGAGCGTAGCGGTACGTAAG
>CAKRRD010000052.1 GCA_934394815.1 uncultured Acetatifactor sp.
AGCAATCTGTCCGCTTACGATCAGGGATGTAACGAGAGCTTCCAGAATGCTATGAAGAACTACTTCGAAGGCAAGACCGATCTGGACGGCGCACTGGATCTGTTCTACAAAGCAGTAGAAGAGAAGTATCCTGAGCTTACTCACTAATCTGAATTAGATAAAACCGTACCTGCCTGGTTGGTCAGGTGGGTACGGTTTTTCTCTCAAAAAATAGAAAAAGCAATAAGAAAAAGAGAAGGCTGGCAGAAGCTTTTTTATAAGTAAAAATGCAAGTAAGAGACCTGCTGCGAGCCTTATCGGAAAAACAAAATGGCACGACAATCCATGCGAAGCATGGCAGCAAAAGGGAGGAATGATTTATGGCAAAGGTAAAGCGCGGAAAGGTGGTAAGCTATAATAAATGGGGTTATATCTTCCTGATCCCCTTCATTGTAGTCTATCTGGTATTTCAGCTGGTTCCGCTATTCAGAACATTCTATTACAGCTTTTTTGAGAACTATCGTTCCGGACTGACACAGATCGGTCCCAACTTTGTCGGATTACAGAACTTTATTACAATTTTCAAAAATCCGGATATCTGGATTTATACCGAGAACACATTGATCATGTGGATCATGGGATTTATTCCGCAGATCATTGTATCTCTGGTACTGGGCGCATGGTTCTCGGATCCCAGCCTCAGATTAAAAGGACAGAGATTCTTTAAGACAGTGATCTATCTGCCGAACCTGATCATGGCAGCAGCATTTGCAATGTTGTTCTTCACCTTGTTCTCTGAGGGCGGACCGATCAATGAGATCCTGATGCAGCTGGGATGGATCAGCGAACCGTATAAGTTCCTTTCCAACGAATGGAGTACCAGATCTCTGGTAGCATTTATGAACTTCCTGATGTGGTTCGGTAATACGACGATCCTCCTGATGGCCGGTATGATGGGCATTGATACTTCCCTGTTTGAGGCAGCCGAAGTAGACGGAGCAACCTCCACACAAGTATTTTTCAAGATAACGCTTCCTCTGTTACGTCCGATCCTGATTTATGTAATGATCACTTCCCTGATCGGTGGTTTACAGATGTTCGATGTACCTCAGATTCTGACCAACGGTACCGGTGATCCTATGAGATCTACCATGACTCTGATCATGTATCTGAACAAGCATCTGTTCAGTAAGAACTATGGTATGGGTGGTGCGCTCTCAGTGATCCTGTTTATTATCACAGGTCTCCTGAGTCTCATCGTATTCAAGTTCTCCAACAAGAAAGATTGATAGGAGGTGGCAGACATGTTAAGTATCGAAACAAACGAAACAAAAAAAGGCATGGGTATTCATGCTAGAAGAATTCTTGCATATGTAGTATTGGTACTGGTAAGCTTCCTGTGTCTGTTCTGGTTCTATGTGTTGTTTGTAAACGCAACCAGATCCCACGGAGAACTGACCAAAGGATTTACCCCGATTCCCAGCACATATCTGTTGAAAAACTGGCAGGGAGTTATGGCAGGTACATTACCCATCGTAAGAGGCATGTTCAACAGCTTGTTTGTAGCATTGTGCAGCGCAGTACTTTGTACCTACTTCTCCACCATGACCGCTTATGCGATCCATGTATATGACTTTAAGATCAAAAAGTTTATGTTCACCTTCATCATGGCAGTCATGACGATTCCTACACAGGTTACCGCACTTGGTTTCCTGCAGTTAGTATCTGACATGAAGCTGGAAGATAACTTTATTCCTTTGATCGTTCCTGCAGTAGCAGCTCCGGTTACTTTCTTCTATATGAAGCAGTACATGGAAAGCGCATTGCCCCTGTCTCTGGTAGAGGCAGCGAGAATCGACGGCTCCGGTGAGTTCCGTACTTTCAATACCATCGTGCTTCCTCTGATGAAGCCCGCCATCGCAGTACAGGCGATCTTCACATTTGTAAGCAGCTGGAACAATTACTTCACACCGGCATTGATCCTGCATAACGACAAGATGAAGACATTACCTATCCTGATTGCTCAGCTGCGTTCCGCAGACTTCCTGAAGTTCGATATGGGCCAGGTATATGTGACCATTGCATTCTCCATCTTCCCCGTTATCGTGGTATACCTGATCCTTTCCAAGTTTATTGTCCAAGGCGTGGCAATGGGAAGTGTAAAGGGTTAACATTCCGCCAGCAACATTCAATACATAAATCTCTCCTGAAAAGCGGCACTCTTCCCCGGAGTGGCGCTTTTCGCTTGCAAAAATATAAATTATACCCGATAAGGTATAATTTAAAAAGGAATGGATAAAATATACCTTATCGGGTATAAAAATAATGAAAGAACTTGAAAATATACCCGAACGGGTATATAATTGGTGACGATTAGGATGGATATAATAATGAATAAAATTGCAGAATTTATAAAAGAAAATAGAAAAGCAGCCGGATTGACACAGGAAGATTTTGCAATGCGTTCGGGATTGGGGCTTCGCTTTGTCAGAGATCTGGAACAGGGGAAAGAGACCGTGCGGATGGATAAAGTAAATATCGCATTGGCGATGTTCGACATGGAAGCTGTGCCGGGCAGAAAGGAAAGAGGGTAAGAATATTATGGAAATATTCAGAAGTGTTCAGGTATATATCCGGAATGTGTATGCCGGAGAACTTTCCGAGACAGATGAAGGCTATCTTTTTTCCTATGATGAAGAATACAGAAAAAGAGAAGATGCCAGTGTGGTATCTCTTACAATGCCGATCCGACAGGAACCATACCAGTCGAAAACGTTGTTTTCTTTTTTTGACGGTCTGATTCCGGAGGGATGGCTTCTGGGTGTGGTAAGCAGAAACTGGAAGATTGATGTGAAAGATCGTTTTGGACTGTTGGCGGTAGCTTGCCGGGACGCAATCGGCAATGTCAGTATAAGGGAGAAGAAGGAATGAATTGTCTGTGCTGCTGGAAAAAACTGCAGACGGTAGAAGATGAGAAGCGGGGATGGCATAAAAGCTGTGTCAGACATTTTTTTGGGAGTGACAGGATACCGGAGCTGGATCTGGATGAAGAAAAATTGAAAGAACTGGCAAATGAAACGGTAAACCGTGGATATACAGTTCCCGGAGTGCAGCGGAAAATGTCATTGCAACTGTTCTCGGATAAGAAGAAAACGAGGCTGACTTTGGTAAACTATCCAACGGGATATATTTTGAAACCGCAGGTTCCGGAATTCAGAGCGTTGCCGGAGGCGGAACACCTGGTAATGTGCATGGCAGATGCGTCCGGGATTGTTACGGTACCACATGCGCTGTTGCAGCTACAGGATGGATTTGCTTATATCACGAAAAGGATTGATAGAGTGTTTGAAAAAGACAGTGTCAGGATGCTGGCAATGGAAGATTTCTGCCAGTTGGATCTGAGGCTGACCGAAGACAAGTACAGAGGCTCTTATGAAAGATGTGAAAGGATCGTAGAACGCTATTCAACAAGGGTGGGAGTGGACAGAACAGAATTGTTTTTACGAATCGTGTTTTCATTCCTGATCGGAAATTCCGATATGCATTTGAAAAATTTTTCCCTGTTGGAGACACAGGAGGGAAGCGGAGAGTATGCGCTTTCACCGGCGTATGATATGCTTCCGGTGAATCTGATCATGCCTGAGGATGAAGAGGAACTTGCGTTAACTCTCAATGGGAAGAAGATGAACCTTAGAAAAAAGGATTTCTATATTTTTGCAGAAAAATGCGGCATAGCACGTAATTCCGCAGAAAAGATGATACGAAAACTGGTATCCATGAAAGACGTTTATCAAAAAATGAACAGGGAATCTATGCTGCCGGAAGAAATAAAAGAACAGTTTGAAAAGTTAATAGAAGAACGATGCAATATTTTGGCGTAATTGTATCGGAAGAGAAAGAGGTAACAAGCATGCAGATGTATGAAGTGACGGCGCTGGCGCCGGAGGGCGCGGAAGAGGTCTATCAGGCGGTAGTGTTTGCGGAGGATGAGGATGACGCCCTGAACCAGCTGGAGGATCAGCTGCGGGCGCAAAATATTGCCCACGGAATGTGTATGGCGGAAGAAGTGTAGTGTGAAAAGAACTTCTAATCACTCAGAGCAAAGGCTCTTTCGTGAAGAAGTTCTATGTTTCACACGCAAGTTTGCGCTTTGGCGCAAACCTTACAGGTTATGGAAGGATGTGGGTATTGAAAATGGAAAATTCTTATCGTTTTTTTGAGAACAGAGATTGTAAATATTTCCCCTGCCACAAGGGACTGACGGACTTCAACTGCCTGTTCTGTTACTGCCCCATGTACCGCCTGGAGCACTGCCCGGGGGATCCCCGGTATTTTGAGAAAAACGGCAGACGGATCAAGGATTGCTCGGGCTGCACCTTCCCACACGATCCGGAGCACTATGATACGATTATGCAGATCCTGCGGGAGAATTAGACACTGTCCGACAGCTGCAGCGAAAATGGTAGCAGGTCCGGCGGGAGATTATTCCGCCGGTATCCATCCGTCCTCGCCGACGAGGACGTTTTCTTTGGAGAAATACGTCTCCACCTCCGGATTTACAAGGCATCTGGAGAGAGGGCTGCGTCCGGAACAGTCCGCACCGGGACCGAAGTTCCCATATTCAATATAATCTGACAACACTTCTGCACGAACTTTTCCCCAGTTCTGCCAGCCTTCGGGACAGATATGATCCCCCAGCTCACAACAGATAAACGCTGTCTTCGCACAGTCTCTCCAGGGACGACCGAGATAGACGGAGTCCGGCTCCTCGCCTGTGATCCGACAATGCGAGAATACAAGACCGAATTCCTGTCCTGCGGGAGTGCTGGCGGCGGTGATATATGCTTTTCCCTCGCTGACTCTGGCGATGGAATGGATCTCACAGTGATCGAAGAATGCAGTATTCGGTCCGAAGATATAGTCCACATCGCCGCAGACATAACAATCCTTGAAATAATTCCGATAGAACTTATGCACGATCGGCACTTCTGAAGCCTGGAAGAAGTCCGGCAGCATCAGTTTCTTCATATTACAAGTCATCGGATCTCCGTTGAAGATTGTATCCTGCCACCCTGTGAAACGACAGTTGTAACAGCTCAACCGGTCGGCTGCTGCATAGACTGCCAGTGCCTGCCCAGCGAGATATCCGGGGCCGGCGGTGCTCTCGATCGTCAGATTCCGCAGCGTAATATCTTTCCCGGCGATAAAAATTACCGCCGTATTAAATGTTCCATACTCTCCGGAGGCGTCCGGACGGGGCTTCTTTGCACCGTCGCCGTAACGGAAGACGGTCGTCAGGGGATCATCTCCCACAATCTCAATATTTTCTTTGCGGATAAATAACTTCTCTTCATAGATGCCCGGTGCCACCTCGATCCGGATCGCCTCATCATGACGATCGTCGATGGACAGGATCGCCTCCTGTAACGTTGAGAACGCGGACGGGTCATTTTTAGATACGTGTATCGTAGTCATTTTCTTAATATTCCTCCTTGATCAATCTCTGATAGATCTTAAAATTTCTAAAACAATTGTAAATACTGGGTTTCAGCAACGCAATTATAAAAAAATGAACTGCTTTCAAATTCTTGTCATTTGTTATTTTTTGAGATTATTTGAAATTTTTTGGATTGAGAATCTCTCCGGAGGCATGATATGTATAATGCAACGGACGGACACAGCGCCGGATTACAGAGAGGAGGAAATGCAATGCCTGGAAAACAAAAAGGGCAGGTCGTAAACAGACCACATGGGAACAATAAAGTAGCGGAACACTTTCGTAAATATTATCAGTTATGGCTGCTGGCACTTCCCGGAATCGCACTTACATTGATGTTTGCCTACATCCCCATGTCGGGACTGGTCATCATATTTAAGGATTACAATTTTAAGGACGGAATCTTCGGAAGTCCTTGGGTGGGATTGAAAAACTTTGAATTCTTCTTCGCCAACTTCAGTAACGCATGGAGGGCAACGAAGAACACGATTATCCTGAATCTTTTTTATACCGTATTCGGTACGGTGGCAGCGGTAGGGCTCGCGATTATGTTCAACGAGATTCGTCACAAGAAATTCCTCAAGGTCAGCCAGTCGCTGTCGATCATGCCTTACTTTATTTCATGGGTAGTGGCAGGTGGTATTTTAAGAGCACTGCTCAATTACGACGGCGGCGCGATCAATAACTTATTGGTAAGCATTGGCTTCGAACGCCTGGATTTCTATAACGATCCGAAGTACTGGAGAGTCATCCTCACCCTGTGCAATATATGGAAATCCGCAGGATACAACGGGATCATCTACTTTTCGACGATCGCAGGCTTCGACACCTCGCTCTACGAATCGGCGCAGGTAGACGGCGCGAACCTCTGGCAGCGGATCCGTTACATTACAATCCCTCTGCTGAAGCCGACGATTATCATCCTGTTCCTGCTGTCCATCGGTAAGATTATGAGCGGCGACTTGACCATGATGATGTCTATCACAAATCTGTCTCCGATGCTGTTAGATACGACAGATATCATCGATACTTACGTATATCGTTCGGTTATCGGTGTAGGTGACTTTGTAATGGGTTCTGCCGTGGGTCTGTACCAGTCCATCTTCGGCTTTATTCTGGTACTGTTCTCCAACTGGCTGGTAGGACGCTTTGACAAGGATTATCAATTATTCTAGGAGGAAGATCATGGAAAAACATAAAAAAATAAAACGTTGTGCCTCCGACAGGGTATTGATCACAATATTTTACATACTAGTAGCGATTTTCGCAATTGTATGTCTCTATCCGCTGCTACTCGCGATCGGAACTTCTTTCGCGGATGAAGCCTCCGTAACGGTCAACGGTTACCGCGTCATCCCGAAAAAGTTCAGCCTCTCAGCGTACCAGATGATCCTCGGATCCATGGGTAAAAACCTGTTGAATGCCTATACGGTGACCATTGGCGTTACAGTATTCGGTACACTTCTCTCGGTTCTTATATCTGCGGCTTTTGCCTATGTGCTGACCGTGAGAGAGTTCAAGCCTAAGGGCGCATTGAATATGTTCCTCTACATCCCGATGATCTTTTCCGCAGGACTTCTGCCCTGGTACATCATGTGTACCAAATATTACCATCTGACAGACAGCTTCCTCGCACTGGTGCTGCCCTGCTGTATGAACGCCTTCAACGTGTTCCTGCTACGCAACTTCTTCAAGTCTATCCCGGAGGAGTTGGCGGAAGCGGCGAAGATCGACGGAGCGAACTATCTCTGCATCTTCCGAGTGATCTACTTCCCACTGGCAAAGGTAGGTCTCGTGACGGTCGGACTGTTCTATGCACTGAGCTACTGGAACGACTATTATCTGTCACTGATGTTTATCAATAAACAGAATATGTATCCCTTACAGTACTATCTGTACAATATGCTCTCCAACGTACAGTTCATGGCAAATCAGGCGAATGCCTCCCTCGGATATAACATCAATATTCCGTTGGAGACGACCAAGATGGCAACAATCTGTGTGACGGTCGGACCGATTATACTACTCTACCCTTTCGCACAGAAATATATCACCAAAGGTGTGATCGTCGGAGCAGTCAAGGGATAACACAGGATTATTAAAAAAGGTTTCTAAAAAATAGCAACATAGAGTACAATAAAACACAGGAGGTTACTTATGAAAAGAAACTGGAGTAAAAAAGCACTTTCCCTGCTGATGGCAGGAACCATGATGGCGGGACTGGCAGGCTGCGGTTCCGATGCAGCACAGAATGACAGCAGCGCCGCGGCATCCACCGCGCAGAGCAGTGCCGCACAGAGCACGGATGCGAGTACTAGCGACAACCCGCTGCGTCCCGATACTCTGGATACTATCACGGTTGTATTGTTCGGTGAGGAATCTCCCCGTATGCAGCAGTTAATGGAAGAAAAATATCAGCAGGTATTTATTGATGAGATCAACACCAAGGTAGAACTGATGTATCTGCCCTGGACCGAGAACGGCGCAGGTGGCAAGGTTGACCTGATGATCGCTTCCGGACAGGAATTCGATGCCTGCATCGTAGATCCCACCTGGGCTGCCAGCAGCTACAGCAAGGGTTATTTACAGGATCTGTCCGATGTGATTGACAAATATCTGCCCGACTGGCACGAGAATATGGATGCTACTGCATTCGACGCTTACCGTTATGACGGCGGCGTTTATGCAATCCCTATCGGTAACAAGCCGACCGCCGGTGTATACAATACCGTATGTGTAAGACAGGATATCATGGATGCCATCGGCATGGACAATATCGCAACGTTAGACGACCTTACCACATATGCTGAAAAAGCAAAAGAGCAGTACGGCTTATATGCGACCTACGAGCTGGCAGATGCAGCTTACATCATCCGAGGTACCAGCGACCGCAATCTGATTACTGTAGACAAGAGCAATCTGTGGATCGACCAGGATACCAAGGAATTCGCGAGCCTCGTGGATTCTCCGGAGTTTGAGGCAGCTGTAAAGCTGTACAATAACTGGTACAACGAGGGACTGATCCCAAAGGATATTCTGACCAACACCGTAACCCTGCCTTTCCAGGCGAACATGAGCTCTCTGATGCGAGGAACCTGCGGCACTACCCTGATCGAGAACGAGCCGGGTCTCCAGACGGTAGTACCCGAAGGCAAGACTGCTGAGTACTATATCAGTCCCGAGAAATCGATCTACAAAAATACTTACGAGAACACAGCATTCCAGGTACCCGTTACCTCCGACAAGGCTGACCGTGTAGCGATGTTCGTGAACCTGTTACAGAAGAACACCGAGCTGGCAAACCTGTTTGCATATGGCATAGAGGGAACCGACTACGAGCTGATCGATGGTAAAGTATCCAAGATCAATAACGATGAGCTGTTCTATGAGTGGATGATCTACAACGTAAATATTTCCACCCCGACTACTGCTTATACCGATGAGTTTATGGAAGTATATAAGAACTGGGATAACGGCGCAAAGCCTTCCGCAACCTTCGGCTTCAATATTGATTACTCCAATATCAAGACCGAGAAGGCACAGATCGACAGCGTATGGGATGAGCTTGCAAAGCCCATGCTGGCAGGTCTGAAGGACTATGACTCCAATATTGACGAACTGAGATCTGCACTGAAGGCAGCAGGCTGGGATACCTATGTAGCAGAGATCCAGAAGCAGTACGACGAATTCCTGGCTAATAAATAAATGGTTTTCGGGCTGCCTGTTCTTGCAACAGGCAGCTTTTTTTCTTAAAATAGAGAATGATTATAATAGATAATAAAGATTATGAGGAGATTTCGGGATGGACAATAAATGGCAGAACGCAGTCCGGAGCATGGAACTGCGGATGGAAAGCCTACGGTTAAATATGCACGGTTATCAGATCCTTTATCGGGGGGAGTTGATCGGCGAACATTACTGGGAGCCTTTTCATAGGGACAGCCTGCACCGGATGTATTCGATTACGAAGAGCTTCACCTCGCTGGCGACGGGACTGCTGGCAGCGGAGGGCAAGCTTGGCCTAAACGATCGGATCTGTACGTATTTTCCGGAAAAGTTGTCGGAGGGTGGCGCACATCCATGGTGCGAAGAAATGACGATCCGGGATTTACTTACGATGCGTACCTGTTATGAATCCACGACCTTTAAACGCTATGACGGTGACTGGGTGGAGTCCTTTTTCCGGGTGACACCGGATCATGTGCCGGGAACGGTGTTCAATTATGACACATCGGCGTCCCATGTGCTGGCGGCGCTGGTGGAGAAGCTGACAGGTATGGATATGCTGGACTATCTGCGGGAAAAGGTGCTTCGCAGGGTCGGATTCTCCGAGGAAGCCTATATTCTCAAGGATCCCTATGGTGTTAGCCAGGGCGGCAGCGGTCTTGTGAGCAAGCTGGGTGACCTTGCGGGGATCGCCATGTTATGCTGCCGCGGCGGTGTTTTGGATGGTGAGCAGCTGATCCCGGCGGATTTTCTGCGGGAAGCGACCGCTTGTCAGGTACCGACGAATCTCCAGCCGACGTTTGACGAGCAGCTGGGTTACGGTTATATGATGTGGAAGACCCGCTATGACGGTTTTGTATTCTATGGAATGGGCGGTCAACTGGCGCTCTGTTTCCCCGAACGGGATCTTGTATTCCTTACGATGGCGGATACGATCGGAAATCCGGCGGGTTTGCAGATGATCTATGACTGCTTTTATGATACGGTATATCCTACTGTGACAGGAGTGTCGGAATATACAAAAACAACGAAGCTGTCTGCTGGAGAGGCGCGGTGCGGCGTAGAACGCTGGCACTTTTACGGAACGCAGGATAAAGAGGGAGCAACCTGCGATTCCCGGGGCTGGGAGACGGCTGTCTTTGACTGGGATAAACGGATCCTGACACTCGCGTCAGCAGAAAAAATCTACGAATGGCATTACGGTGACGGCACATGGGAGTACCAGAAGTTCCCGGAGACAGGTTATACCTGTGCGTGTCGTGGACAGTGGACATTGGGACATTTTGTATTCCACAGCTTTCTCATTGATGAGGAGGAAGGGCACGTCGCAATGGATTTTGCATGGAAAGGCGACCGGATGAGTGTCAGGCTGGCAAGCACTTCGGAACCGCCGTTTGCAAAATTAAAAGGCTTCTGGGCGGCGGAGCGGATAGAATAAGTGTAACAAAAGATTCAGATGGAGAGTAAGAGTTCGGATGAAGATATTACAGAAATACAGAGGAAAGATCATTCTGAGGAGAATATTTGCGGTAAGCTTCGGACTGGCGGCAGTCTGCATTCTTCTGGCGTGTACCCTTGGTTTCGGCTGGTTTCGTGTGTCGCAGATTCAGCGACAGGAAAGCGACTATGAGAGCCGGATGGATACCTATGCACTGGTATTGCAAAACTATGGAAAATCCATGGAGAATGTGGTAACAGTGCTCGAAAATGACGTCTATATTCGCAAGCTGATCAACCGGAATACCTTTGCATGGGACAACACCACGGGGATCGCGGCGCAGGAGGTCACGAATCTTGTTTCTGTGAATCCGATGATTCATTCCGCCTATGTCTGGCTCGAGGACGATTATCTGATCAAAAGCACAAATCCCTCCTATCCCATCGACCAGAACGGTGATGCGCGGATGTTGGATATTTTCCGGGTGAGCAAGTTTCACGAAAGTGCGATCATTCCCTGTCTGGATATCTACGGAAAGAGCCAGAATCTGCTCTGCCTGACCAGCGGATCGGTGGATCCCGCCACTGGGGGCAAACACAGCGGCATCCAGGTCAATATGGATCTCGATAAGATCATGACCTCAACATTACCGAAATCGACTGAGGCGGAGCAGTTTCTGCTCATCGACCGTGAGGGAAATGTTCTCTATACGCAGGGTATGGAAGAGGTGTATTCGATCGGCGAGAAGATAGAAGATGTTTTATGGAAGGACAGAGATCTGACGACGGCGACGGCGGAGATCGTTCGATTCCCACGGGGTAGAGTTGTATCAGTGACGGCGGAAATCGACGACGGATTTATTCTGGTCTGGCTGATTCCCTACAGCCTGTTCGCAGGACCAGTGCTCCGGGTAGGCACGCTGTTCCTGGGAATCGGCTTATTGGTGGGCATTATCGTATTGCTACTGGCAATCATTATGTCCAATCGTGTATACAACCCGATCGGCGAGATGGTGCGGACTGCCAGCGAGGAGGGACTGCCCTCTGAGGCAATGGCGAGACAGTTGGAAAATACGGAGTTGTACAGCATCGCCCAGACCTATCAGACGATGGTGCAGAGACTGAACCATATCAACCTGCGCAAAGAGCAGGAGGATCTTGCTGCGTATCTGATCAGCAGAGAGAAAACCGCAAAATTGCCGGAGTGGGTGGAAGAGACTTACGCCAAGCTGGGTGTCCAGATTCGTGTCGTGGTCATGCGCCTCAGTGATATCCAGGATCTCCACAGCAATAACACGGAAGAAGCGATCGCTTTTGAGATGGAGACGATCAAGACGATCGTCGAGCAGACGCTCCGTGAGTTGGGCAACGTCCTCGTTTTGCCGGTAGACCGTGAGTTTATCGCGGCGATTTTGTTCAGTGAGGAGAGCGTAACGGAGGAACGTGTGACGGTGGCGGCGCAGCATATCCTTGAAGTCACCGGAGAGCTGATCCATATCGGCATGGATGTGGGGATCAGCGGAGAAAAAGGCGAAACAGAGGGCTTTGCGGAGTTAAATCTCATGTATCAGATGGCGCGGGCGGCGACGGCATACCGTTTTATCTATGGCATGGGTGCAGTAGTCACGGAAGGAGAGATGGCGCAGAGGGCGTTAAATGGAGAACAGGCACCGTCATCAGAAGAATTGATACAGAGACTCCGGCAGAGTGACCGGGAAGGCTTTTCGGCGGAGTACCGTAGGATTATTGGGGAGCTTAAAAAGCTGTCGATCCAGAAAGCGCAGGATGCATTGATGGAGATCGCTGGTCAGATGCAGACCTACCGGAATTCGCTGCAATATCGTTTTGAACCATTGACGAAGAAGGATTACGAGGTGCTGGCGGGACAACTGGCATCCTATGAATATATGAACGATGTGGAGGAATGGTTTTTCCGGATGGCAGAAGAAATCTGGCTGATCCTCGAGCGGAATCGGCAGACGGGCAGAGAGGACGTTGTGGAGAAGGCAATAGCGTATTTGCAGAGCAATTACGGTAATCCGAATATCAGCGCCCAGTATTTGGCGGACAAATACCATATTACACCGTCCTATTTCAGCCGCCTCTTCCATGAAAAATGCGGCTGCACCTTCCCTGACTATTTGGCGGCGCTCCGCATCGAGCGGTCGAGAGAACTACTCCTAGAGCGGGAGAACCTCAGCATACAGGAGATCTGTGAGCTTGTTGGCTACAGCAATGCATCCTATTTTACAACCAGCTTTAAGAAAAAATACGGCATGACACCGGGGCAGTTCCGCCGGAGCCAGCATTAAACCTTAGCGAATGATGCTATTAAGTGGATGAGAGGAAAAAGACATGATGAAATTATATGATATCACGGAGAAACCGTTAAAAATCTACGGTCTCGCTGTAGCAGACAGTGAGAAAAGACAGTTTTTCAAGCTGCCTGAAGAGGCACTGGAGCGCTTCCCACAGTACAGCTACCTCGGAAGAAGAGCTGTCGGCGGCAGAGTCCGCTTTCAGACGGATGCAAAGAAATTATATGTAAAAATGACTCTTGCGGGTACGAAAGAGGATATCAATATTCCGCTGTCCGGCTCGGCGGGCGCAGATATTTATCTCGGAAAGGGCATAGAGGCGACATATCTCGGTTACATCGCGCCAAAGATCCATACCGAGGGTGAGATTACAGTGGAGAAGACTTTTGACCTCTCGGGAGAGGCGGTACTCGTAACGATCAATCTGCCGAGAAACGATCATCTCCTCGGGATGCAGATCGGCATCGAGGAGAGCACGAAGCTATGGGAAGCACCCGAGTATACCGTGGAAAAGCCGATCGTATTTTACGGTTCCTCGATTACAGAGGGCGGATGCGCACCCCGACCCGGAAATGCTTACACCAGTATCGTCAGCAGATGGCTGGATGCGGACTACCGTAACATGGGTTTTTCCGGCAGCGCACGGGGCGAAGAGGATTTCGCGGAATATCTTGCGGGATTTCCCGAGATGAGTTTCTTTGTCATGGATTATGACCACAATTCGCCGAGTCCGGAGCATCTGGCGGAGACCCATGCACCGTTTTTTGAAATCATCCGAAAAGCGCATCCTGACGTTCCGGTGCTCTTCCTCAGCCGTCCCGATACCGATGCGGAGCCAGAGGACAGCATCCGCCGTAGAGATGTCGTCCGCGCTACCTACGAGGCGGCGAAACGCAGAGGCGATGAGAATGTGTGGTTTGTCGATGGACATGAGCTCTTCGGCAAGATCGGACGCCCTGAATGCACCGTCGACGGCTGCCACCCGAATACTCTAGGTTTCCTACGCATGGCGGAGCGGATTTACCCGGTTATGCAGGAAATGCTGAAAAATGTCTGATCTATTTTTGAAAAATATATTTATAGTAAATCTTTGGTCTTGCAGGCAAGATATAGCGGAAGATTGGTAATATCGCCATCCTTCCGGTAGCCGCGTTTGGAGAACCGCAAGGCTGTAGAAGGATGATTTTCTGTAATATATCTCTTAAAAGAGGGAGCTGATTTATCTTCTCCGCCCTTGGCTTCTACTGGAATAATATCGGTTCCGTTTTGAAGCACAAAGTCAATCTCACTGTTTTTATCAGAGTAGTACCGGGGAGCAATTTCAAATTGTCCCTGTAGTTGCTGCAAAATAAAATTTTCCGTTAATGCACCTTTGAATTGGTAACTTGATTTTAACAGAATGGCACTGTTGTCGATGCCTGCCATGTGCTTGAGCAGCCCGGTATCAAAGACAAAGAGCTTAAATTGATCCAACTTGTCGAATGCTGAAAGTGGATGCTCCATTTTGGAGACATTATATACACGATTGAGCATTCCTGCCGAGACCAGCCATTCGATAGCTTCTTCAAAATCCCTTGCCCTCCCTCCTTCGCGGACGGCACCATACATGAATTTTTCGTTGGGCTTTGCAAGCTGAGCAACAATGCTCCGAAATACCAGAAGAATACGACCGCTGTTGATCTTGCCGTTATGTTTGGAAAAGTCGTTTTCATAAATTTCTATTAATTCCCTCTGTATCTGGGAGATTCTTGCCGGATCCTTGTATTTGATCCAGGAGGATACGCACTCCGGCATTCCTCCGATAATAAAATAATAATTGCATGCTTCGGACAGACGAGAGTGAAAAATCTCTTCGATCGTTTGCTCTTTGTGAATGCTGTCATAATAGGCATATAGGGAAGGATCCGTAGCTTCGAGAAATTCGTCAAAAGTCAGAGGGAATATATCAAGTAGATTCACCATGCCTACTGGATATGATTTTGGCTGGGCTAAAAGGGTTCCCAACAGACTTCCGGCGGAAACGACATGATACTCATTCGCTTTTTCCTTAAAATATTTCAGCGTATTTAATGCCTCAGGACATTCCTGAATCTCATCAAAAAGGATCAGAGTCTCACCGGGTTGGATTTTTTCACCGCTTATCATGGACAGCAGTTCGATGATGCGATGAGGATTTTTATTCGTTTGAAAAATAGATTTTAATTCATCTTCTTCATCAAAGTTAAAATAAACGTAATTGGCATAATGGGTTCGTCCAAATTCCTTCATTAGCCAGGTTTTGCCTACCTGCCTTGCACCTCGCAGGATCAAAGGCTTACGTTCGGGGTCGCCTTTCCAACTTATCAGGGCTTGCATTGCGTTTCGCTTCATATGATGCACCATCCTTTCCTGGTGAATAATAATAGCATAACACATTTTTCTGAAAAATAAACACGTTATTTGCACATTTTTCTGAGAAAATTACATAGCAACACACACATTTTTCTAAAACTAAAAGCCGATAGTCTGTTTTGACAGATTATCGGCTTTTTATGCGCGGAGACGGTGGGATTTGAACCCACGTGCCCGAGAAGGGCTAACGCATTTCGAGTGCGCCCCGTTATGACCACTTCGATACGTCTCCAAAAGATTACAACGTAGATTATTTTATCCGAAAAATAACCGTTTGGCAAGGGGAGAAACGAAAAATCCTGATTTTACCGCCAGAGCGATGAAAATAAGGAATAGAGGTAATAATAAAAAAGATGTTGACAGAACAACATCTACGTAGTATATTGCATTTAAATGCTTTGATAGTCAAAACAATTTGAAAGGGAAAGGCAAACACGCCGGAGACGACAAAGTAGTAAAACAAGGTATCAGAAACACAATAATGAAATGCATAAGGAGAGTAAAAACATGTTAGAGAAAGTAGCAGCTATCATCAGAGAACAGTTAAACCAGGAGGATGTAGAGATCACGGAGGCAACCCGTTTCAAGGAGGATCTGGAAGTGGATTCCCTGGATCTGTTTGAACTGGTAATGGCA
>CAKRRD010000053.1 GCA_934394815.1 uncultured Acetatifactor sp.
CCAGATCGAGACCTGCTTTTAAGTCTTCCACACGGTCATTGACTGCGCCCCAGTCACTCATGACATAACCGTCAAATTCCCACTTATCTCTCAGGGTCTCTGTGAGATATTTGTGATGAGCCGCGGCATAAGTACCGTTGATCCTGTTATAAGAGCACATAACGGTCCAGGGTTTTGCCTTTTTCACCGCTCCCTCAAATGCCGCCAGATAGATCTCGTTCAGTGTTCTCTCGTCAATGATCTCATTCACGGACATTCTACGGGTCTCCTGATTATTCGCCAGAAAATGCTTTAAACTGGTTCCCACATGCTTGCTCTGCACACCGCGGATCAGAGAGCCTGCAATCTCACTTGCCACCAGGGGATCCTCTGAATAGTATTCAAAATTACGACCGCACAGGGGAGAACGTTTGATGTTCACAGCCGGCCCCAGAATGACACTGACGCCTTCTGCCTGGCACTCATTGCCCAGCGTCTCGCCCATATGATACAACAGATCTCTGTTAAAGGATGCAGCGGTTCCGCATCCTGCCGGGAAACATACTGCTTTAATACTCTCATTTACACCCAGATGATCCGCCTTGTCATCCTGCTTGCGCAGACCGTGAGGGCCGTCGGATACCATACTTGCGGGAATCCCCAGTCGCTCGCAGCTTTCAGTATGCCAGAAATCTGCTCCGGAACACATTGCCGCCTTTTCCTCCAATGTCATTTTTGCTATCAGATCTTTGATTTTTTGCTTTGTCATGTTGCTATAACCTCCTGTCATTCAACCTTGTCCGCTTGCTCTTTCTGTTTACCAGTTTAGCAATTTTCTATGTTGATTCCTATATCTGATTATGACTTCTTTTTAGGTCAATATTGACTTTTTCCTTCTTTTTATTCTATGATATAAATATATCGCGGGAAATAATATAATATGATCTCTCGGAATTCTGATTGATCATGCCAGCGAAATTCTGGCATTGAACTTTGACAAGTAAATATTATTCGGAATAGAAAAAATGGGTACAAAAAATAGACATAGGACTGTTGCTATGCCAAAAAATGAGGTATGATATCTGTAGGATTATGCTACGTTCAAAATTAACTTTCTTAGGGTGGATTCAAACGGCAAATCCCATGCATCCAGATGCTGTAACATCAGGATGTGATAGAGGCGGCAGTACCACATCTTAGTAGAGCGGTGTCTGCCGCTTTCTAATTTGAAGTCTATTTTTTCACGCTTGTTTGAACGTTCAGCAGAAGTTCTTGCATTGTACTCACTTTTCCATTGCTCGCTGTCACGTGGAGGGATATTTATAAGACGCGGATTGTCTTTCATTGTAAGATGGACAGTTCTTCCATATTTTGAATCAGAGCATGGGGATTCACAGGAGCACCCATGTTTTCTGCTGGCAAGAGGACACCGGAATTTTATCCGTGCTTTTGAAATTTCAACGCCATCATGATTCATTTTCCTTCCCGCTTTACAGACAGGAATGCCATCTTCACCGATGGTAAAGTCATTTTTGCATTTTTCTTTGATGCCCCGCTTTTCATTTAAATCAATAAATGGAGTGATTCCATTCCGTCTGCAATACTGGTAATAAGGCATTGCATCATGAGCAGAATCAAGAAGCAGTTTTTCTACATGAAAATCTGGAAGAAAGCTCCTCATACGAAAAAAGGTATTAAGGAATCCATGTGAATCATGCATGGAAGCAGGATGAAGTAGTGGAAAAACAGGAAGGTCACTTTCTGAATCAGAGGCAACCAGCATGTAAAGATCATATCCATGATAAAAATATCCTCTGGAGGAATCCCATCCTACATCGCAGTCCGGCTGTGAAAAATAGCGTTCACAGTCGCAGTCATGGATGCCTTTTGAGGCACAGTCACAAATGCGGTGTTTTCTCTCTCTGGCAGAAGTAACAACAGGTGTCCCATCACCGGCAATGGAAAGATGAGTATTATTAATAAGCCCCTTTTCAAGAGATTTGCGAAGGAACTCTTTTGTATAGAGGTCAAACAGTGAAGCGTAGGGTTGCTCATCAATGGAAAAAGATTGTTTTTCAAGGTTTTTTAATAATTGGTCAACCGTTACTTTTCCAGTAGGCTGTGCTTTATAACCTTTTTTCTTAGGCTTTTTCACGGGAATTTTAAGTTTGTGAAGATGGGGATTAAGATTCTTATTTTCAGAATCCCAAAGCCTGGAAAAGAAATCGTAAAAGGTGCCAACACCAGGTGTATCACCAACTTCAAAGCCGCTGACAATAGCATACAAAGGATTAATTTTAAGCTGTGCAGCCCATTCAGTTACAGAAGTAACTTTAAAATCAATGGAAAGCAGGTAGGAACGCTGCATACAGGAAGGATTTCTGGGAGCAGGTCCATACTTGGAATATTTGCCCATCATCATTTCATCTGTGTAGGAAAGATCGAGATTCCAAAAACGATCGATAATATCCCAAGTGTCACGGGAAATGGCATCAGGATTCGGATAATATTTGCGAAGATTTTCAACAACAAAGTTTGGTAGTCGGAATGACTGCCGCAGTTAACAGGTAACAAAAAATCGCCTTCAATAAAAAAACTTACCGGCTGTGCCGGAACAATATGCTTCTTGATTAAATAGGCGCGAAGCGCCACATTTTGGAGACATATGTCAAGTGTTTTTGGTGAAAAAAGTGGGGGATTTTAATAAAAATGGAATCTGAAAGCCTTATATTTAATGGCTTAGAGATTCCGAGAGATTATTAATTTCAGAAGGAGGCTTTGCGATGCCGCAATTTCCACACGAAGAGGTTGCTTTTGAAAGCGGAATCAACGTCCGTTTTACAATCTATAACAGCAATAACGATTACATACCGGAACACTGGCATCGAAGCATGGAAGTTATCTATATCTATGAGGGTTCCATGGAACTCATTGAGGGACAACGGGTTCTGTTGCTGCATGCCGGAGATTATCATGTGGTAAATTCCGCCGCCGTCCATGCTACCCGGACCACGACACCGTCCCGGGTTCTGTTATTACAGATTCCTTATGCGTTTCTCATAGGTGCCATCCCAGAATATGAAAGCATCCGTTTCCTGTTCTCCCGCAGAGATTCTTCTGCCGATGCGCAGATTCAGGAGATTCTGACTTCCATGGGCGATCTCTATACACAAAAACCGCAAAGCTATACTCTGCGGTTTTCCAGTCTGCTTTATGAATTTTTATACATTCTTATGACGCATTATAAGGTCACCGTCGACAATACTTCCCGGATTCAGAGTCAGAAAAATCTGCATCGCCTCGAACCGGTGATTCAGTACATCCAATCCCATTACACCGAATCCATTTCTCTGGAAAATGCAGCCTCCCTAGCTCATCTGAACCCAGAATATTTCTGCCGTTTTTTTCGGCGGAACATGGGAACCACCCTCACTTCCTATATCAACAGCGTGCGTCTGACGCATGTCTGCAAGGATTTAAAAGACACCGATCTGAACATCAGCGAAATACTGGATCGACACGGAGTCACGAACTATAAATTATTCCTGCGCACCTTTAAGCAGGTATACGGCTGTGCTCCGAGGGATTTCCGAAAGCAGTGATGAATGCTATGATAACTACTCCGTCTCCGCCCTGATCTCATCCTCGGTGGCTGCCATGGCCTGCAGGGTCATGGTCAGGAGTTTTTCCAAATCCCAGCCTAACTGCTCAGCCCCACGCTCGATGACCTCACGGGAGCAGCCGGCAGCGAAGCCTTTGCTCTTATATTTCTTTTTTAAGGACTTTAATTCCATGTCTTTCGTACTCTTGGAAGGACGCATCAGCGCTGCTGCCCAGATCAGTCCGGTCAGTTCATCTGCCGCAAAAAGTACTTTCTCCATCTCATGTTCCGGAGCCACGCCGATCGTCTCCCCACAGCCTACGGTGATGCCGTAACCATGAGATACTACCCCATGAATGATATCCTCTCCCACGCCGGCTTCTCTGAGCATCTCGGGAGCCTTCAGGCAATGCTCTTCCGGGTATAACTCAAAATCAATATCATGAAGCAGTCCCACAATGCCCCAGTATTCCGCATCCTCTCCATATCCAAGCTCTTTTGCATACCATTTCATCACCGCTTCCACGGTCAGGGCATGCTGAATATGAAAAGGGTCCTGATTGTATTTTTTTAATAGAGTGAATGCTTCGTCTCTTGTAATGTGTTCCATGTTGAGTACCTCTCTGTCATCTTTATATTGTCAACTCCTCCGACCACAGGGAACCCTCGGTCAGTCCCTGTTCCGTAAGCCAATTATCCTCCACCGAGACATATTTTTCAACTCCGGATTCATCCACAAGAGTCACCAATACCTTCGGGTTCTGTCCGGGTAAGCAATCCTCGCAGCCGTAATCTCCGTCAAAAATCTGTCGGATCTTCCATGTCGCCATCGTCATCCTCCTCTGTATCAATCCCCAGTCCCTGCATCAGAATACGATTCCACTCTGCATTATTGCTTTCCAGTTCTTTCTTCTGCATAATGCGATTGCGGTCACTTAGGATCGCCAGCATTTCGTCCGCAATCTCCTCCGGCGGCAGATCAGAATAATGACACAGATAACCGATCATACGGCTCGCCGTGAAGTCCGTGTTCAGATTCTTTGTCACCAGATCACAGAAGGATTCCGGATACCCGCGGGCTATGAGCATTTTATATAATTCCATACTTTGTGGTGATCTTGGCTTCATACAAAATTCTCCTATGCCTTCTTAATATGGAAGATCACGCCGCTCTTGGGATAGATCCATTCATCCTTGATGGCAATATCGTAGAGTCCGGCTCTCTGGATACAGGCACCGGCATTGGCACTGCTCTCCTTGTTGAGATAAGAATACATGGTGACATCCATGCCGCTTTTGTATTTCAGCTTGATATGGGGTTCCCTCGTAGGATCCACCAGAGTCACCTCAAAAATGGAGTTCCATACTCTGGGCATCTTGAAATAGATGCTTACCAGATGCTCGTTATTGGCCACGTTCCGGTCAAAATCCAATTTAAATTTCAGGATAAATCCATTGCTCTTGCGCTCCACCTCAAACTGTGCATTGTCGTCATCGTCCCCGCTGTTGTCGATCCGCAGAATCGGCAGGAACAGGGAATTGATCACCTCCCGCACCTTGTCCGCCGGAATACTGTTGATGAAGTCCACGGCTTCCGGTTCCACCACCAGATCCTCATTGAAAATGCTCTTGGTAAAATCCGCATCCTGTCCGGTCTCCAGCAATCCACCATCCAGACTCTTTTTATCATAGGCGAAACCGAGTCTGATCACATCGCCCGTGTAGTTCTCGTCTGTTCCTCCCAGACATTTTACGCTGAATTTCAATTCCTCATCGATCAGGTAATACTTTCCGTCTGTGGCTCCGGGGAATCCGGCTTTTACATATTCCTCTGTCAGATTCGGCTCCAGATTGATCGTGTAATCGAACATTTTCCGGATCCTGGCGCCTCTTGCCCTGTCGAAATATTTCTCCATATTGGTAGAAAGCATATCCACTGCATCTTCATCCTTTATCATGGAGGTAATGGTGGATTTCAGGAAAGTCTTTTTATCTTCATCGCTGAAAGAATCCAGGATCTCCGGCTCTCCCATCAGTGTCTTGGTGATCTGCTGGGAGGTCTCTCTGGCGTAGGCATCCTGGGTCAGCTTATTGTTCAGTATATCGAATAACAGAAATGCTGCCAGCACACCGATGAGATTCCCCACGATATTGTCGATCAAGTCATCCAGTGTGTAACCGTTCTTCAGAGCCAAATAGGTATATCCCACAAACACCAGTAGCAGCGCGATCAGCACCAGTACCATAGTGGCGGACAGCGTGTCCATCACACTTTTTTTCTTCTTTTGTTTCTGATTATCCATGAATTTCCTCCCTCGTAAATACACCCTCATAGATTGCGGGCTTCCGCATGTAATATGCCCAGAACCGGTCACCGTAGTCATAATGCCACCATTCCGACGGCAGATTGGTAAATCCCGCATCTATCATAGCATAATAAAGCAGACGGCGGTTTTCACGGACCTGTTCGTCCTCTACCCCCTGTACATGTTCCGGTGCCTCAAAATACGCTGCACAGGTCTTATCCGTAAAAGCATCAAAACCGCACCCCATCGGGAGTTCTCTGCCCTCCGGATCCAGAAGCGTCAGGTCAATGGCTCCTCCGGTGGTATGGACGGGAGGCACCTTTGTATCCGGTACCGGGTCCGAGACAAATTTGCAGATCGCAGCTCTCCTTTTTGCCTCCGGCAGCTCTTCCAGATGAAAATCCCGGATGATGTCCGCAGAATACTTTTCAAACAATTCATGCTGCAGCGCAAAGGGGCGCCAGGCATCCCAGATGCGGAACCGGTAACCGTCCGGCAGATTCCCCGCCGCCTTCACCAACTTCTCATATATCTCCTTACGGACGAAGCACTGTGCCTCGGCATGTTCCATTTCTAAAATCGGATACAGCATTTTTATGTCCCAGTACTCATTGCTTTTCAGTTCGATAAACGCAGAGCCGGTAAATTGACTCTCCGCATATCTCTCAGGATCGTCGATCCTCGGTATCGGTCTCATGGTATCAGCCCCCCTATTTTTGTCTTGTTATTTATCATAATACCCCCTTTCCATCACAAATGGCAAGTATCTGCGGAATCAAAATGGATGTCTCCTATACAAGATAGAAAGACATCCATGTATTTCAGTTGTCCTGTTATTTTGCATTTGCAGCCGTGCCGGCCTGTATTTCTTCCGCCATAGGCTTCAGCTGTGACACCAGATTGGTCATATCCTCAAACATGGAACTCTTGGTGGTACCCAGAGCATTGGCCCGCTCAATATGTGCCAGCACCTGGCCGAACTTGTCTTCCTCGGAGTCGAAGCTGTTCCTAACCTGTTCCAGCTTCTGCTCAGAAGACGCTGCCACCTGTTCGATCTCCTGCTGTACCGATTTTGCTCCGTCTGCTGCTTCAATGATCTGGTCGAAGACTCCGTAAGCCTCATTCACGTCCTCCACATTCTGTCCGAAAGTGGCTCTGGAATCCTCGATATTGGCACTGAGCTGCGTGGTTCCTTTTTCCACATCTGCAATACTGCTTTCCACGGCTCCCACCAGATCCTTGATCTCACCCGCCAGATTTTTCACCTGAGTGGCAACTACGGCAAATCCCCTGCCCTGTTCTCCGGCACGGGCTGCCTCGATAGAAGCGTTCAATGCCAGCATATTGGTCTGATTGGCGATGGAAATAATCTGCTGCATGCAATCCTTGATCTGCTGTACCGAAGTCTGTACCCCGGCAAAGGCATTCTGGATTTCACCGAAGCTGCTCTGCATTTCCGCAGAACTGTTTTTCAGCTGATTTACCCTGTTCTGTGCCACTTCCACCGATTCTCCGATCTGGTTTTTCACGCTGTCAAAACGGGTGGCGATCTGTCCCACGTTGGCAAACACCACGGACAATTCTTCCATCTGGTCTCTCAGATTCCCGTTTTCCTGCCGTGCCAGTTCAAACGCTTTCTGCACCTCCGCCATCTCATCCAGGGATTCCACCTCCCGCTGTGCCAGCTGTTTCTGATACTCCAGAATACTGTCTGCCACATGGCTGATGGGATGCGTATCTATCGTTTTCGACGGTTGCACAGCCGTTATCTCTTTTTTCTTTTTTCCGAACATATGATATCCTCTTCTTTCCGTATTTTAATGGTATTCTGCCGCTATTCAAATACCACACAGGTCATGGTCTGATTGACGAACTGCTGGTTATAATGTTCTCCGAAACCGATCAGACCGGCATGATCTCCCAGTGCTGCCATGGATCGCAGATAGGTATCAAAGTAATGCTCCTGCGAAAACAGCAGATAACGGAACATGCAGTTGACGGAAAATACACCGGACACATGTCTGAAGTCCCGCCGGATCTGTTGGATCGTCTCCTCCACGACCTTGGGAATGTCCTGCGCCTGCAACAGGGTAAGCACATCCGAATCGTTTACCTGTCGGAAACATGCCAGCTTGTCCCCCACCACATCCTTAATGGATATAATACAGATATCCTTTCCGTTCATTTTGCCGAAAGGATTCTTGAATGTCTGGGTGTTAATATCCTTTTCGCCGATATGTAAAATATCCTGGTATACCTTTCTGGCCGGCTGACCGTTAAGTTCCCCCAGCAAATACTGGCTGCGATCCGTTTTGGATGCAATAAAACGGTATCCCGGCATCGGCTGGTAGATATTCTCCTTATAGACTTTGATCTTCCCGTCGTTATTGCGGATCAGGGCATAGGCATCCGCATCCTCGTAAACTCTGCCGTTGGCGGATACTTTTCCGGCATCACCGGTTCCTCCCACCAAAGAGATCTTACGTCTGCCCAATACACTGTATATCGTAGTCAGGACACAGGCATCATTGCCGGTGCAGAAGTCAATGCACACTGTGTTGTTCTCCGATGCTTTTACCGTATCCAGATCCGTTTCCAGTCTTCCGATATATTTTACCGGCATGGTGGAAGCCTGTTCCAATACATTCGCTGCCACTGTCAGGTTCCCCTCCAGTGCGACCACCGCCACACCGTCATCTGCCTGCACCGTCTGTCCGCTGTAGCTTCCTCCGATACAACCGATGCTGGGCACTCCGGGGAATGCCTTCTCCAATTCCTCCACATGCTGTTCAAACTGCTTTGCATTGGACATCAATAACAGCAATTTCGGTGCACTGATTCCCTTGAGGGCCTCTTTCAGATTCCCTCCCTTATCCATTCCGTAGATCTGTTTCACGATTCATCCTCCCCTTTCAAAAATACTGTAGATATAAAACTTAAATTAATTATAGTATAGTGGAATTTCAGTTTCAACTTTCAAAAATGCACAGTTTTTTCAGATTATTTTAGGTATTTATACCAATAGATTTTCCTCTTGTTGAAACTTTCCGGAATGCTTGTTAGAATAAGACTATGAAAAAGAAAAATGCACTCAAAACGTTACTGAAAATCACAGGCATCGTGCTGGGGATTCTGATCCTCGCGCTGTCCGCTTATATCGTCTACCTCTATGCAAGTTATCACAGGATCGAGGACAATCAGGCGCTGGTGGTGGAGGCACCGGCAGACGATACTTCCAAAGGCGCAGAAACAGTGCTGTCCACAGATACGGAATATTCCGCGCTGACCTACAATATCGGTTTCGGAGCTTATCTGCCGGACTTCAGCTTCTTCATGGACGGTGGTACTTCCTCCTGGGCCGAAAGCCCGGAGACCGTGCAGTATGCCATAGGCGGGGCAGGAGAACTGGTGAAATCGCTGGATCCGGATTTTGCCCTGATCCAGGAGATCGATCTGGATTCCACCAGAAGCTATCATATCAATGAATATGAAATGCTGCGCAGCAGCCTGTCGGAATACACTACCGTATTTGCACAGAATTATGACTCGGCCTTCCTGTTCTATCCGTTTACCCAGCCCCACGGAAGCAGCAGATCCGGACTCGGCCTGTTTTCCAGATACCCGGTAAGTTCCGCCCTGCGCAGAAGCTTCCCCATCTCCACCTCTTTCAGCAAGTTCTTCGATCTGGACCGCTGCTACAGCGTCTCCCGGATCCCGGTGGATAACGGAAAAGAACTGGTAATTTTCAATCTGCACATGTCCGCCTACGGCAACAGCGATGCCATCCGCAAGGGGCAGATTGAGATGCTGTGCAGCAATATGCAGGCAGAATACAAAGCGGGGAATTATGTTCTCTGCGGCGGCGACTTTAACCACGACCTGAAGGCTTCCGAGGAAGATGCGGAAAACTGTGAGTCCTGGGCTTTTCCTTTTCCCAGAACCGAACTGCCGGAGCATTTTACCTTCTGTCTGGATCTGCTGACTGAAGAAGAACAGACGGCGCTCTGGAACAGCGCCAGAAATGCGGATATGGAATATGTACCGGGTGTTACTTATACTGTGACGCTGGATGGATTCATTATCTCGGACAACATCGAATGCCTGGCCTATGAGAATGTGAATACCGGGTATGCTTATTCGGATCATGATCCGGTGCTGGTGGAGTTTGTGTTAAGACCGTGACAAGATTTCAGAGGATTTATTGACAGAAGTTGTCTACTTTTTGTAGAATAAGGACACAGTTAAGAGGGAGTAGTTCCCGGACGGTTTTCCAGTGTGATACACGAAGCTGTCCGGAATGATAATCGTCATCACGCCTGTCAGGGCCGGTTATTATTGTAAGCAACGAGACTTTTATCGATCATTTTTGATGCGGTAAGGGTCTCTATTTTTATACTTTTTTATAAAATTGACACACGCTTTGCCGCAGGAAAGGACGGGTTATGGAATACCTACTGTTACTTGTGGGTTTTGTGCTTCTGATCAAGGGAGCGGACTTTTTCGTGGAGGGAAGTTCCTCGCTGGCGGGGATTCTGAAGGTCCCCAGCGTCATCATTGGGCTGACTATCGTGGCCATGGGCACCAGTGCCCCGGAGGCTTCCGTCAGCATCAACGCCGCTCTGGCGGGCAGCAATGATATTGCCATCAGTAATGTCGTCGGCTCCAACATTTTCAACGGACTGGTGGTAGTCGGCATCTGCGCCTTTCTCCACAGCTTCGTGCCACACGGAGAGATTCTGAAACGGGATATGCCGTTAAATATTCTGGTGACTATTGCACTGTGCCTGATGTTTCTGGATGGTACTTTAAGTCGTATCGAGGGTGTGATCCTGCTTCTGGGAATGGCGGTATATCTGGGTTTCATGATCTATACGGCCCGGAAAAACAGGGAAGAGGGCGAACCCGGTAAGGTGCTCTCCCTTCCCCGCAGCCTTCTCTATATCGCCGGAGGTCTGGCCGCCGTTATCTTCGGCGGAGATCTGGTAGTAGACAAAGCCTGTATCATTGCCACCAATTTCGGTGTCAGTCAGAATTTCATCGGACTGACCATCATCGCCATCGGCACTTCCCTGCCGGAACTGGTCACCTCCATTGTTGCTACGAGAAAAGGCGACAGCGGACTGGCCCTCGGCAATGCCATTGGCTCCAATCTGTTCAATATCCTGTTCATCCTCGGAATGTCCGCTGCCATCTGTCCGTTAACGGTGCTTGGTGAATCCGTCATCGACACGGTTCTGCTTCTGGTCAGTGCCATTCTGCTCTTCCTGTTTGCCCGCACCGGCAGACGCATGACCCGCAGTGAGGGGGCTGCGTGCGTGCTTCTGTATCTTGGATATACCGCTTACCTCTTCGTGAGGTAGCATGTGCCCGACGGCACTTACGCGAACAGCGCACCCCGGGGAAGGTGCGCTGTTTCCTGTGTATTCTTCTGTATTATTTATGGCAGATCTCTCTCCACTGGCAGTCACCGCAGATTGCTCTGCCGTTGCCCGGCCGGAGAATTTTGTCCTCAACGATTTTCTCGAACTCGGAGAAAGTAAGTTCCTGTCCTTCCTGTAATCCGGTGTAATGCAGGACGCCGTTATCATAGCGGTTCACCTTTTCCGCGGACTCACAGCTACCGCACCTGTTATGCGGGCAGGCACTGCAGATCTCATCCGTCTCTCCTACAAGCTGCAGGAATGCCGGTCCCTTTTCGCCCAGAAGCCAGTTCTTCACTTCCGCCATGTGTGCGGTGAATCCGTCACTATATCCCTTCCCCTCGAAGAAATAAAGGCACATTCCGTGATGCGGACGGATCCGGTAAGTTGTTGTCTCTTCCATGTCCGGTCTGTCCTTTAGTTCTGTCCGTTCAATTTCAGAACCTTAGCCAGTCTCTTGCTCAAGGTCAGTGCCAGTGCAATCTTCACCAGATCCGGAATGATGAAAGGAATAACACACCATCCCAGAACGGTAGCCAGACCGACAGCGCCGGCGTTCTGTGCGTATACCACCATGAACCATACAGTTCCTATTGCATAGCAGACGATCAGTCCCAGTACCATGGAGACACCCAGCACCCAGGTCTTGCGTCCGAAGAACTTCTCGATCAGCCACATTAACAGCGCAGAGAATAAAAATCCAATGATGTAACCGCCGGTGTTGCCAAGTAACTGACCGATACCACCGGAGAAACCGGCAAATACGGGGATACCTACTGCACCCAGCAAAATATAGATCAATACCGCAAGGCTTCCTCTCTTACCGCCCAGTACACCTACTGCCAGAAATACAGCAAAGGTCTGTAGGGTAAATGGAACAGTCATCGGGATGGAGATCCAGGAACAGATTGCGATCAGGACCGCAAATACTGCAATGTACACCATGTCATAAGTCTTGCTTCGTGTTGTTGTCTGTGTTGTCATAATAAAAACCATGCCTTTCTGTCATTTGTCTTTTGTAGAAACCTATGTCAGAATAGCATGGTGTTTTTCAATTGTCAACTCCTTTTATAATGGGTTGACAATTAAGTAAATTCCCTGGTCACAATTGTTTCATTGTTTTTTTATTCCGGTACATATCCTCATCTGCACGCTCACGCACCTTCTCCGGATCCGTATCATCCGCCGTGAATACAGCATACCCATAGGCAATTCCCACGGGAACGGGAATGATGTTCTTATGATTCAAGACCTCTACATCCTGATCGATCTTATGCATCACACGTTCTATCTTAAAATATCTTCCCTTCGGAATGATACAGCAGAATTCATCCCCGCCAATGCGATAACATTTCCCATAGCGTTCAAAATTGTCCTCTATGATATGTGCCGCGTTGATAATATACTCATCCCCTGCCCTATGGCCATATTGATCGTTACACTGCTTAAGATTATTCAGGTCAAAGGTCACTATGACATACCCTTCAAAATCCTTCTCATTTTTCACAAAATAATCATAAGCATTTCGATTGTACATGCCGGTCATGGAATCATTCAGGGCAAACTGTTCCAGTTCCTCCACCCTGCGACCTTTTTTCAGCCGGGCAACCGTCTGTCTGGCGGATTCTATTCCCAGCACCACAATAAAGATCAAGAAAGAGATTCTGCCAAAGACACCTACATCATTGCTGGTTTTATAATAACCACTCACATCTACAATGGTAGCAAAAAATACAAGCAGCAGTGCCCCTACACATGCCTTCAGCCTCTGATCCAGCTGCCTTCTGGCAATTTTGCTACAGATGACCACCAGCAGGTATAGAATCGTCAGAATGATCAACGCATGCGTCATCCACAGGCTTCTCCGGAACTCATATATCTCTGTTGCATTCAGTATATGCGTCAGGACGATCAATGCCAGATTAGCATTACAGATAATTCTACAAAACCGGTCATCCCTGATCTCCAGAAAGCTCTTCACAAACAGGATAAAGGACATCGGCAACAGCATGAGCGTAGCAAATGCCAGATAAGAGCATCCCTGCCTGTTGGCCAGGAGCAGCGTTGCCACATCCGTCTCATTGGCCGACCATGTTCCCACCAGGATTGAAAAAATACCCAGATACAATAAGGTTCCGTCGATCCGGCTTCCGCAGCGGATAACGATCCAATAAATACTAATATACAATCCTACCAGTATCACCATCATGCTGATGAGAAAGGCAGGCATTGCCCGGCGCATCACCCAACGATAGATATTATAGCCGCCACCGATATAAAACGTCTTCTGCTGGCCTGCCGTTTCCGGATAACAAGGGGTGAACTGTACCTGCAAGCTGCTCACATTACTTGAAAACCTGACAATATTCCAGATCCAGCCCGGAGTATTTCCCCATATGCCGGGTACAGCATCCAGCTGATAGATCAGCTTCCCATCTGCATACACCACAATCTCCTGATGTGTCGAATAAAACACGATCGAGTTCGTCTCATCATCGTTTTGATCCAATATAAAATCGTACAGCTCCCTGCCGTCATCCAAGACGCTGACTGCGTCCGGCGTACATGCCTGTAATGACTTTACCTCCGGCACACTGTCTGAGGTGCAGATCATGCACAGAAGCACCATAGCAAATACAACTGATACAATTATAATAAGCTTTCCCTGTTCCTTCTCCATTACTTCCCTCAATATCCAACATAATGTTTAGTACCATAGTACTAGTTTCCTTGTCATTTGTCAACACAGTGTCGTGGCTATCTCATGTTTGAAAATATTGTAATTCTGTTTCAGGCAAAGTTTATAAGAGCTATTCTATCCTATCAGATAAATAGTCCCGCAATCGTTCCTGCACACATTCCTGAATCTCTGCTGCCGTTTTTCTTGCCTTTGTCATTCCAAGTCCTATCTTTTTCGCTACCGAAAGAAGATCATCCATTCCCGGATCTGCACCATTTCCATTTACTGTTGTTGCGTGCTCTCCACCGATAGAATTGGAATACGTAAGATCATATGCCGGAGAAAGTATCCATCTCTTCTCCTCATCCCTGTATATATAAGAAAAATTCTTGGAATGATCATCTCGGTTATGTGCAAAAACATTAAAACACATAAGGCGGTAAAGCTTTTCACACTCCTCCATAGATTTCGTAAGCTGAAGAGTTAATTTCATAAGAATATCATAATCCAGATTGGGAATTCTGTGAGATGTCTCAAGAATTGCTGCTGAAAGGAAGAGAAAATGGGCTGATCGAGAATCCCTCCTGTAACCATTCATCGCTATACGCAAACGCCGCAAGCCGGTTCTGATACAATGCCATTGTTCCAACCTTCCGGTCATGATAATATACATCCAGCTTATTCAGTCTGTCCATGAAGTATCTCCTCTATGGAGTCAAATGGTACCTCCTCAAATAAAGCTTCCAGCTCTCCCTCCACTCCAAGAGCTATTGCAAGCTTTGTAAAAGACTGCAGTGAAATCTCTCCCGTCTGCTCAAAACGTTTCAACGATCCGAGACTTACACCGGATCTGACCGCGAATTCCTTTTGGGAAATTTTCTTTCTCTTTCGAAGCTGTACTATTCGCTTTGCAAGTTCCATATTTATTTCTGCCCATGTTTTTTGATATAAATTAATCATGCTAATATTTTAGCAATTCCACCTCAAAATTGCAAGAAATAGATAAAATATTATCCCTTCATATAACAATTCCATTGCAATGGTCAATCTCATGCTGAATAATCTGTGCTGTCCAACCTGAATACTTTCCATGCTGTTTCTTAAAGTTCTGATCAAGATAGTCCACTTCTATTTCCTGATATCTCGTACATGGTCTTACACCTTCCAGAGAAAGACATCCTTCCTCCGTCTGATATTCTCCGGATTTCTTTGTTATTACCGGATTTATCATTGCAAACTGAAATGGTCCGGCTGCTACTACAATGATATTCTTTTTTACTCCAATCATATTGGCAGCCATACCAACACAGTGTTCTAAATTTGCCTTAAGTGTATCAAGCAAATCAGTCACAATCTGTTTATCTGCCTCTGTTGCATCCACTGACCTCTGTGCCAGGAACAGCGGATCCTGCATGATCTTCTTTACCATTAATTCCATCCCTTCCATACATCAGGCTGATATCCTAGTGTAGATTGCTTTCCGTTTCTTACTACCGATGTTTTAATTACTTGCGGATTCTCCAGTACCTTTTCCAGTTTATCTTCATCTGCAATATACTTAATAAGAGCAAGTATGTCCTGGTCTTTTCCATCCCAGTTAATCATATTTTCAAGACCGCCATTAGCCTGTGCAACAGAAGTAAACTCTCCCTTGCTCATGCCCTTTTCTTTCATATCAATGAACTGATACTTTATGCCGCGCTCCTTGAAAAAATGTTCTGCTTTCTTTGTATCATTGCATTTCTTAGTTCCAAAAATCTGTATATTCATCTGCTTCACCTACTGCAAATCATAAA
>CAKRRD010000054.1 GCA_934394815.1 uncultured Acetatifactor sp.
CGCAAAAACAATGCTCACGTCGAACAGTAATTTTCGCCGTGAGCATTTGTTAACTCATTCCACTAACTTCCCATTTATCTTCAACCAATCCCGCCCTACCTCGCAGGGCAGAAACAGTACCTTTACTCCGGCGGCTTCGGCCTCTGCCAGGGCGGTGCCGAATTCCGGCTGCATTTCCACGTAGGGGCGGACTTCCGTTATGCCTTCCATCTGGATCACGAAGGCGACCACGCATTCATACCCGGCCTGTCTCGCTGCGGTCAGTTCCCGCAGGTGCTTTACGCCCCGCTCCGTGGGAGCATCGGGGAAATAGCCGATGCCGTCGATTTCCAGTGTGCAGCCCTTCACTTCCATGAGGATTCTGCGATCCCCTTTTTCCATGTAGAAATCAATCCGGGAATTGCCATAGGTATACTCCGGGCTGACCCTGTCAAGTCCCAGCGTCTCCAGCCATTCCTTCACAACTTTGTTGGGGGCCTGACTGTCGATATTGATCCAGCCGATTCTGTCCTTATAGACCGCCACCAGATCATACCGGGTCTTCCTTGCGGAATTGTCGGCCTCCTCCAGACGTACCGCTGCTCCGGGGAGCAACAGTTCCCGGCATCTTCCCGTATTCTTCACATGCACCGTCTCCGTCTTCCCGGCGATCTCCACATGTGCAATAAACCGGTTGGGGCGGTCAATAAACTTCCCGTCCACGATTTTCCCATACTTCATGCCAAATTTCCTATCCTTAATTTTATCCGTCACACTGCCGTCTATCCGCATTCGCCATTCCGCAGGGACTTCACCAGCAACGGTACTTCGAACAGCAGCATCACGATCCATCCGAGCATGTTCGCCCAGGCCAGACTGGCGAAGTCCATATGCAGCAGACGGATCATTACAAATACTGCCACAACTCTGCCGAACATATTCATAAATGTACTGTACAATGTCACTTTCAGATCACCGATACCACGGAAGAATCCCTGAATGCCGTTAGTCATGCCCGGCAGAATGTACATCCAGGAGATCAGGTGCAGATAACTGATACCCAGCGATACCACCTGTGCATCCCCATCCTCGGCGAACAGCGTCATGATCTGCGGAGCCAGTCCCCAGATGATGAAAAACAGGCCGACAGAATAGACCAGTTCGATCAAAAGACCGGTCTGGAATCCCTTCTTCATGCGCTCCTTGTGTCCGGCCCCCTTGTTCTGCGCCAGAAACGTCGTCATGGCATGTCCAATATTCTGCTGGGGTGTATAGGCGAAATCATCCACCCTGTTCACCGCAGTAAATGCCGCCATGACCGCCACACCCTGGGTATTGACCACCGACTGGATGATCAGCTTGCCCAGCTGCAGACACACCTGCTGCATGGCACTGGTGCTGCCGTAGCTGACCGTCTTGCCAAGGAGACTTTTGTCGAACACCCACCACTTTTTCCCGAGACACAGCAGGGGAATCCTTTTCTTAATGTAAATGCCGCACAGCAGACAACAAAGTCCTTCGCTGCACACCGTGGCAATGGCGCTTCCTGCCACGCCCCATCGCAGTACCACGACAAAGAACAGATCTCCGAAAATATTCAGAAAGGCACTGGTCACCAGAAAATACAACGGTGTCTTGCTGTCTCCCAGCGCCCGCATGGTGTTGGCCAGAAAATTATACATAAAGGTAAATATCAGTCCCATGAAAATAATCCGCAGGTAAACTGCTGCCTCCGGGATCGCCGATTCCGGCACCCGGATCAGCCTAAGAACCGGTGTGGCCAGCAACAGCATAACCAACGAGAATACCAGAGAGAATCCACAGCCCGCCAGCATGGTCGTGCTGATCTGCTTCGACAATGTATCGTAATCTTTTGCCCCGTACTGGGAGCTCATCAGGACGCTGGCTCCCATGCACATCCCACTGATCAGCAAGATTGCAATATTCATAATGGGTGTGGAGGTTCCCACTGCCGCCAGTGCCTGTTCTCCCACATATTTTCCCACAATGACAGAATCCGCTGCATTGTAGGTCAGCTGAAACAGATTGCCCAATACCAAAGGAATCGTAAAAGATACCAGTGGTAACAGTATCTTTCCCCGGGTCATATCATGTTTCTCTATCGTACTCATTGCTTTATTGTCCTTTCCTCGTCATTTTGCCGGGCAAATGTCTGCCCTGCTTTTCCATGACTTCTTCCTCTTGCATCTCATCCGATGCTTCCGTACTGCTCTCCACCATTCCGCCGTCACAGCAGGAATCTGCTGCCACCGCGCTCATCTGGCTGTCCTGCTTCTCCGATGCCCCGCTGTCCACAGCTTCCGACATGGCACCTTCCAAAGTGCCCTCCGGCAATCCCGACGTGTTCTCCGCCATAGCGCCCTCCGGCAATCCCGATGCACTTTCCGTCGCGGCACCTCCCTGCAATTCTGCCGCTGCCTCTGTCATGGTGCTTTCCGGCCCGGCTCCTTTCGCGGCTGTATCCGCCATATCCCCAGACATGGCTGTCCCCGCCGTGTCCTCATCAATGATACCGTCGTTCCCGGCATCTTCCGCCCACTCCGCGGCATACTGTTCCACCGGTGCTGCCGCCATTTCTACACTGCCGGTGCTGTCCGCCATTTTGGTACTGCTCATTGTCATATACATGACTCCTGCCACCGCAAAGCACAGGCAGGCTGCCGCAATGCGGGCCACATAGCGCATCGGAAACTTATGCAATTTTCCGGTATTGCTGCTTCCGTTCTGTTCACTGCGAAGCAGAAGTTCCTCGTCCGCTCCGGACATGGCCCGGAAAAGTTTCTCCGCTTTGGAGTCCTCATTCCTGTTGTTTTCCGTTCTGCTATTATCACTCATATTCCTTATCACCGCTTTCGTCCGTTACTTTCTGCGCCGTTTCCTTCTCCGGCTACAGAACAATTCCCTGCCGCTCCAGATATTTCTGCAGCTTTTTCCTCGTTCGGAACAGGGAAGTTTTCACCGTATTCAGATTCATTCCGTAGCGCTCTGCGATCTCCGCATATTCCTCCACGAACCAGTATCTGCGTAAGAATACATTACACTCCTGCTCCGGCAGGGTATGCAGGAAAGCATTGATGCTTCGTTCCAGTTCCGCCGCTTCCACGGCTTCTTCGGTATTATGCGCCGCGGGAATACACTCCGCCAGTTCATCCAGTGTCGTGTCCATCCTGCCGTTTCCGCGTTTCTGTGCATTTTTTACCTTCCATCTATCAAACGACAAATTGCGGGTGATGGTTCCCAGAAACAGTTCCAGACGGTTCGGTTTTTTCGGTGGGATTGCATTCCAGGCCCGCATCCAGGTATCATTCAGACACTCCTCGGTATCCTCCCTGTCATGCAGGATATGATAGGCGATGCTGTAACAATAGTTTCCGTAACTCTTTTGTGTCTCTACAATGGCCTGTTCATTTCTCGCCCAGTACAGTTCCAATATCGCTGTATCTTCCACAGGCTTTCTCCTTTCCAAAAAGGGCACTGCCACAGTTTTCCCTGTAACAGTGCCCCCTTGCTTTTCTCTATGGAATCATCAAATTAAATCTGGAATTTCTTCGCAGTGGCATTCAGTTCGTCAGCAATCCCCTTCAGCCGTGCCGTAGCCTGTCGGCAATCCTCCACGATCTCAGCCAGCTGATCCATGGTAGCCGCGGTCTCCTCAGTACTTGCCGCATTATTCTGGGAGATCTCGGTCAGACCGTCAATCTTCTCTACCACATCGGTCTTGTAGTTTTCAATATGATCCAGTTCTCCGGAGATCACGTTGATCTCGCCAACAACCTTCTGAACTTCCTGATTCAGAGTGCTGAATACCTCCAGGGTAGTACCCAGCTTCTCGTTCTGCTGATGGATTTCACCTACCACACCGTTCATGATCTCTACGCTCTGGTTGGAGTTGCTGATCAGATTCTCTACGATGCCACGGATCTTGTCGGCAGATTCTTTGGACTGGTCTGCCAGACCACGGATCTCTTCGGCTACGACTGCAAATCCCTTCCCCATCTCACCGGCTCTCGCCGCCTCAATGCTGGCATTTAAGGACAACAGGTTCGTCTGGTTCGCAATACCCGCAATGATATCGGTCGCCGCCTGAATGGCCTGTGCGGATTCGTTGGTGATATTGGTCTGTTTCTGTACCTGATCCACAGACTTCTGCGTATGGGAACTGATTTCTAACAGTTCCTTCAAAGTACTGTCTACAGTAGCATTACTGTTCTTCATGTTGACCGCACTGCTGCTCAGGACATTGACACTGTCTGCGGTACGGTTCAGCGCATTGCTCATCTCGCCCATGCTCTCGCTGACTTTCTGGGTATCCGCTGCCTGTGCGGTAGCACCCTGGGCGATCTCGTTCACCGCGGTATTCACAGAAGAAATGGACTGTCCAATACTGTCAAAGTTGCTGGAGAAGGTACCGGTGAACTCGTTCATATTCTTCATGGAATTATGGATATCCGTAATGATTCTGGAGAATCCGGTCACTACGGAATATACTGCTCTTGCACTCTTACCTACTTCATCACTTCGATTCAGCAGTTTCTCCGGAACCTTGAAGTTCAGCTTACCTTCCGCAATCTGATCCAGATTACCCACAACCCCTAAGAGTGCCTTGGAAATCAGGCCTACCACGATAAAGGTGGAGACACAGAATACCGTCATAAGAATCAGAATAGCTGCTGCTCTGCTGGTTACGATTCCCTTGTAAAGCCCCTCTACTTCCTTAACCGGAATGCATGTTGCCAGAATACCCACTACCGTGCCATCCGTATTCTTAAGAGGTGCCAGATATACATAACAGCTGGTATCGCCAAGCTTCGTGGAATTGGAAAAATAGCTTTCTCCTCCCAGCACCCTGGAAGATGCCTTTTCACTCAGAGCAATGTCACTTCCGGTCAAATTGGTCACTGCCAGGTCTTTGCCCCAGAACATTGCCACATCTACGCCGGCATTCTGTTTCATGCCGTCCAGCACCTGTTTATTATCCGAAAGATTCAGTTCTCCCTTATAGAGGGTTCCGTTCTCATACCGGAAGTCTCCGGGTGCGGAATTGGTCAGGCTCATTTCCAGCGCATATTCCGTTGCTGCCAGTTCATGCTTCATCATCTCGTCGGAAATTCTGTCACCGGCCGAATTCAATGCCAGAATCGCGATCACTGCAATCACTGCCAGTGGAACCAGTACGATCGCCAGAATCTTGACGACCATATTTGCTCCTTTTTTCCCTTTCAGATCATTAATGCCGCCCAGTGCGGTGCCTTTTCCCCCTTCATTCTGTCCCTTTTTTACTTCTTCTGCCATGGATATAACAACCTCCTTTGTACTCTTCTGTCTGCTCGTACATATATAGGGATTATAACGCATTATGCCGGAAAAAGCTATTCTTTTTCTGCAATCAGATCCTTGATCACTTCTCCTCCCAGAATCAGTCCGGCCACCGACGGCACGAAGGAAATACTGCCGGGAATGGCTCTTCTGTCCGTGCACTTATGGGTGGATCCGGGAGGGCAGACACAGCCCGTCCGACAGCTGTTTTCCATATTTTCCAGCGGTTTTACGGAGGGTTCCGTGGAGTACACCACTTTTAATTTCTTCACGCCGCGCTTTTTCAGTTCTCTGCGCATGACCTTCGCCAGAGGACACATGGTGGTCTTGTAGATATCCGCCACATGGAACTGGGTGGGGTCTAACTTATTGCCGGCTCCCATACAGCTGATGACGGGAACTCCGGCCTCTTTGGCCCGCATGATGATCTCCAGCTTGGCGGTCACGGTGTCCACCGCATCCACCACATAATCATACTGGGTAAAATCAAACTGATCCGCAGTCTCCGGCAGATAAAAGCATTTGTGTACCGTAACCTTTGCTTCGGGGTTAATGGTGTGAACACGCTCCTCCATGACATCCACCTTGTATTTGCCGATGGTCTTTCTCGTGGCAATGATCTGTCGGTTGATATTGGTCAGGCAGACCTTATCATCGTCGATCAGGTCAAATGCACCCACGCCGCTGCGGGCCAGGGCCTCCACTACATATCCGCCGACACCGCCGATGCCGAACACGGCCACTCTTGCACCATACAGGCGCTGCATGGCTTCCCTGCCGATCAATAATTCTGTTCTGGAAAATTCATTTAACATATCTGTAGAATCCTTTTCTTTTCAAAAATTAGATTATCAATAATCTGATTTCTTCCCCTGTTTCCGATGGAACCGTACTGTCGCCGGGTATGGCCTTTTACCAGGACCCGGATCGTATACGCAAAAGCACATGGGCTCCTTCCGGTTCCCATGTGCTTCTTTTCACCTGTCTATACAGTTCCTACCGTCTTACTGGGAATACTACTGAAAGAGTATATCACATCTTTACAGATTGTCATAGAGTCCCTGTATAAAATTTTTCACCTGAATATTATTTTCCGGCGTGGTATCTTCCAGTGTAGCGTGGATAAAGGGCTTGCGTTCCTTCATGAACTTCAATACAGAAGTGTAATCCATCTGTCCCAGACCACAGCCTACGGATCTTAATTTTCCGTCCTCGGGGATGAAGTCCTTCAGATGAACCATGGCCACATCCGCACCCAGCAGATCGATGGCCTCGTCCACGATAGCCACCTGATCCTTGTAATTGCAGTAATCCAGCAGATTCACCGGGTCCAGAATGATCTGAAGATTGGGAGAATTGATTTCATCCAGTACCCTTCTGGCTCTGGCGGGATTGTATACAATATGCTTCCACACCGGCTCGATGGCCATGACCACCCCCATCTGCTCGGCATATTTTACCACCGGACGTAAGTTGGTGATAAAGGTCTGTAAGGCCTCTTCTCCGTGGCATTCAGGTACCGCGGTGTAGGTCTCGTTGGGTGCACCGGTCTCGGTTCCCACGACGCCGCAGCCCAGCCAGGAGGCAAAACGGATATGTGCCATGTAACGGTGCGTGATTCTGGCCAACTGCTCTGGATTGGGATTTGCCAGATTCAGATAGCATCCCAATACTGCCACATCCACCTGATTTTTTGCAAATACATTTTTCATGTACATGGCGAGTCCCGGGGTCAGCGCCTCATCGGTGGTGGGGAACTCACTGATCACCTTGCCCGGTGCCAGGTGCCCGCAGGCAAAGCCAAGCTCATGTACATTGGCAATGCGCTCCTCAAAAGGAAGCTTTTTCGTATCATGTAAACGGATTCCTAACTGCATATTTTCCTCCATTTTGCTTACGGCTTCTCAGACCGTATTCTCTTCTGTTTGTATATACCATAGCGTAAGTTCACGAATTCGTGCTATCGCACTCTAGTCCGCTAATGAGCCGTTCACCAATCATGCGGCCTATTGGCTCTCCTTCGCTCATTATATCAGCGGCGGATCAGTTCGTCCACACCTTCCAGTTCGTAAGCCTCTCCGGTCTGTCCTTCGATTCTCACATTATCCAGGGTCAATTTTATAACATTTCTTGCAAAAAGTCCTCTCTTACTGCTTTTTTCTACACCATCCGACATGGCAGGTACATCACATTTTGCGTCCTCGGCATAGCTGATGGAGATATCCTTCATATAGATCTCCTCGATCTTCTGCTCGGGAAGTCCGTCAAAATATGCCGCTGCCACATGGCAGTTGGTGCATTCCATATTTTCAAATACCATCTTCTTCACCTGCGGTGTCCTGTCATCCACCGGGTAGACGTCTCTGGACTGGACATAGGTGGTCTTGCCGTCGGGATCGCAGAAATAGAAGCAGTTTACCACAAGCGGTGTCATCACATGATCCAGGGTCAGATTCCGGAAAATGATGTTGCTTAAAATCGCATCTTTGCCTCTGCCCCGGCGGGTTTTGATCCTCAGACCTCTGTCCGTGTGGCGGAAAATGCAGTCTTCCACCGTCAGATTTACCACACCGCCTGCCATCTCGCTGCCCAGTGTTACCGCGCCGTGGCCGTTCTCCATAAGGCACTGGCGGATATGGATGTTCTCGGAAGGGGTCTTATGCTTTCTGCCCATGTAGATCTTACCGCTCTTGACTGCGATACAGTCATCCCCCAGAGAGAAACGCACACCCAGGATCTCCACATTTTTGCAGGATTCGGGATCCAGTCCGTCGGTGTTGGGGGAATCGCTGGGATTCTGCACTGTCACACCGATAAATTTCAGATCGTTGCTGAAATAGGGATGCAGGGTCCAGGAAGGGGAGTTGCAGAACGTCACGCCCTGCAGAGTCACATTCTTGCAGCCGCTGATGAAAAACAGTCTGGGACGGAACGCGATGTTCATGACCTTCGGATCCTTCCACCAGTTTTCTTTGGAAGCATTGCCGTTGATCTTGCCCTGTCCGTAGATCACCACGTCCTCTGCACCGATGCCACAGATAATGCCTGAAAACATGGGGAGGGGATTGCCCTCCCAGGTACCGAGATTGTACTCGTCGGTCTCATCGTAGCTCTGCAGCATACCGGGAAATACAGGGAATTTCTCTCTGTCGGTAAAAGCCTTAAGCTCCGCGCCTTCTGCCAGTTCGATCCGGATATGGCTCTTTAAAAACAGGCTGGTAATGCGATAGGTTCCTGCGGGGAAATAGACTCTGCTGTTCACCGGGCATGCCATGATGGCCGCCTGGATAAAATGGGTATCGTCATGTTCGCCGTCACCCTTTGCACCGAATCTGGTCACATCCAGAGTCACATACTCGTAATCCGTCTTGAAGGATACCTCGCCCTGCTTTTCTCCGTTCACATAAGCTTCTACCACATATTTCCGATCCGGCTCCAGGCCGAACAGGGAAGTGATGGTCTTCTCCGTGGTCAGTGCTGTCTCACCGTTCACCTTAAGTTCCACGGGTTCCTTTGTAAAATATCTGCCGCCGTCTGCGATCTCCAGGGTCACACTGCGGGCAGTCTGCATAATATGTCTGATTTCCATGCGTTGTTTCCTCTCGTTCTTATATCGTGAGCATAGCTCACTCAATGCAATTCGCAAAATCACACTTGCAAGCAAGTGATTTTGCTTCATTATATCATGATTCGCACCTACGGTGCTTACCGTTGCTTCGCAACGATCATGATCAAATTCGCCGTTCGCCAATTATGCAAGCATATTGGCTCACTTGCGCTCATTATATAATGACCATGCAGAGACACCTCCGCAAAACCGCTCTTGCGGAATGTCTCTGTATAGTCAGCACATCTGATACTTTTCCGCTAACAGCAGATATTCCGCACAGGCCTTCTGTACGGCATCGCAGAATACCTTTTTCGATGTGTCATCCATGGCAAACTGATTTTTCTTTGCATCATAGTACTGCTCCAGCATACGCTTTACCGCGCTGCGGAAATCATCCAGAAGTTCTCTGTAATTCTCATAGATCTCCGGGCTGATCTGCTCTACGGTATGAAGCAGTGCCGCTGTGTAATCCGCCCCGTTCTCCGGGGTAAATTCCTCTTCCGTATGTTTTTTCAGCACACGCATCTGTGCCAGGATATCCGGATAGCCCTCCTTTTTATTCTCGGTGGTCTCATAGGCCGCATAGGCGGGATACACCAGATCCGCCGCCTGATAAATGTTGCGCAGGCCCGCGCTCTGCTGCAGGGCTGCCAGGTCGAAGATGCCTTCCTCCGTGCGGGGAAGTGCCTTGATTTCCTGAATTGTCATAGTTCCTCCTATATAACAAAGGCGTTCTCCTGCACGTTTGCTGTAACAAAAGAACGCCGTTTTGTGTATGATCTTTTACAGAGTTACACCCTGTTTGAAAATAGCCATATCATGGAAGCCTGCTGCTTCGCTGCATACCTGCCTGCCGGAAGCGGTCTCCACTACCAGATCAAACAAAGCCTGAGTTTCCTCTTCCATGGTCTTATCCTCTACCAGTACGCCGGCATTGAAATCGATCCAGTTAGACTTCTTGCCTGCCAGACGGGAATTGGTCGCGATCTTCATGGTAGGAACCGGAGATGCGAAAGGAGTTCCGCGTCCCGTGGTAAACAGTACAATGTGTGCGCCTGCGGCTGCCAGTGCGGTAGCTGCTACCAGATCGTTGCCCGGTGCGGACAGAAGGTTCAGTCCCGGAGTCTTCACGGTATCGCCATACTGCAGTACGCCCTTTACCAGAGCGCTTCCGGACTTCTGGGTACATCCTAATGACTTATCTTCCAGAGTGGAGATACCTCCCTTTTTGTTACCCGGAGAAGGATTCTCGTAGATGGTCTGATTGTGGCTCTTGAAATAATTCTTGAAATCATTGATCAGGTCTACAGTCTGGTGGAACAGTTCCTCGTTGGCACAACGGTTCATCAGAATCGTCTCTGCACCGAACATCTCGGGAACCTCGGTCAGGATGGTGGTACCACCCTTGGAGATCAGCAGATCGGAGAAACGTCCAACCAGAGGGTTCGCGGTAATACCGGACAGGCCGTCACTGCCGCCGCACTTCATGCCGATCACCAGCTTGCTTACGCTGATGGGTTCTCTCTCAAATTTGGAAGCGTAATCGATCAGACCCTTGATGATCTCTACGGAGTCTGCGATCTCGTCCTCGTGCTCCTGACATACCAGGAATTTCACGCGGTTCTCATCGTAATCGCCGATGTAAGGCTTTAATACATCAATATTGCTGTTCTCACAGCCCAGTCCCAGTACCAGGACACCGCCTGCATTGGGATGATTGATCAGGTCTGCCAGAATCTTACGGGTATGCTCCTGATCGTCACCCATCTGGGAACAGCCATAAGGATGAGGGAATGCGATAACCTCTTCCACACTGCCCTTTACAAAAGCATTGGCCTGCTTTGCGATAGCGGTTGCCACGTTATTGACACAGCCGACGGTGGGGATGACCCAGATCTCGTTACGGACGCCTACTTTGCCGTCGGGACGGTTGAAGCCCATGAAGGTCACATCTTCCGTCTTTTTCTCCTCTACGGGAGTGGGATTGTAGGTGTACTCCAGCAGATCGCCCAGCGCGGTCTTTACATTATGGGTATGGATCCAGCTGCCCTCTGCGATGTTCTCCTTGGCATTGCCGATGCGGTAACCGTATTTGATGACCTCGCCGCCCTCGGGAATGTCATAAATCGCCATCTTATGTCCTGCGGGAATCTCCTCTCTGGCGGTAACGGTCTTAGAACCGTCACCGGCAGAGACCGTGATCTTCTCACCGGCAGGAATCGTATTTAATGCTACGACTACATTATCATTGTCATTAATCTTTAAGAAATCTTGCATAATGCTGCCCTCATGCCATTTGCCTTAATATCATCCAGGTACGCTGCGACTGCATCGGTCAGTCCGGGAACCTTGTTCAGATCCTGTCCGAAGAAGTCTTCATTACCAAGGAAGGAGGTTACGAACGTCTGTGTGTCCTTCTCACAGTTTGCTGCGAAGAACTCCAGAACTGCCCTGTCATCCATGATGTTGTATTCCTGGCCGTTTCTGTGACCGATCAGAGCCTTGTCGCGGATCTCGGTACCGGTATAGAATGCCATCAATGCTGCGATGGAGAAGGTCAGATGAGCGGGAAGCTTACCGGTCTTCTCTACATAGCCTAACAGGCTGGGCATACATCTTGCTCTCCACTTGGATACGGAGTTCAGGGAAATAGCTAACAGTGCATGGTCTACGTAAGGGTTGTTGAAACGGTTTACAACCTCACCTGCAAACTGCTTCAGTTCCTCCTCCGGCAGAGACAGGGTAGGGATTACTTCGTCGTAAATGGTCTTCAGCATGAAGTTACGGATATCGTCATCCTGCATGGACTGTCTTACGATGTCGTTGCCACACAGATAGGAAGCCAGTACGAAAGAGGTATGCGCACCGTTCAGGATACGAACCTTTCTCTGCTTGTAAGGCTTCTGGTTGTCAGTGAAGATAACGGGAAGTCCTGCATCGGGAAGAGGGAACTCTTTGCTGATATCCTTAGCGGACTCGATAACCCACAGAGCGAACGGCTCACCGGTTACCATGATGTGATCTTCATAGCCCAGCTTCTCCCACTCTTCCTGTTCCGTAGCACGGGGATAACCGGTAATGATACGGTCAACCAGAGTAGAGGTGAATACACATGCCTCATCTACCCACTTTTTGAACTCATCGCCCAGCCCCCACAGCTCGATCAGCTGCATTACGCACTTCTTCAGCATGATACCGTTGTCATCGATCAGCTCTACGGGAAGCATTACCAGACCCTTGCTCATATCACCCTTGAAGGTCTCGAATCTATGATATAAGAACTTGGTCAGCTTGCCGGGGAAAGTCTTGGGAGGCTCTAACTCGAACTTGTCGGTATCATCATATACGATACCTGCCTCGGTGGTGTTGGATACCACATAACGCAGGGTGTCGATCTCAGCAAGTCCCATGTACTTGTCATACTCATTGTAAGTGTCTACAGCGTCTGCAACGCTGGTTACGATTCTATTGATAATCTTGGCTTCACCGTTTACATTACCACGAAGGGATACAGTGTACTGGCAGTCCTGCTTGTGGAACATATCCAGGTTACCGAACTCGATGGGTTTGATCAGGACGATGTCTCCATCGAACTTGCCCTGCTCGTTGGCAATGTCGATCATGTAATCTACGAATCCACGTAAGAAATTGCCCTCACCGAACTGTACCACCTTGATAGGTCTTTCCTTTTTACCGGTTTTTGCCTTGTTTAAGATATCCATTTTGTCCTCCATTCTACGCTTAGCGTATCCTATCTGCACCGTCTTACGGCACTCTATTCCCTGCACTTACTTTCCCCGGCACGCCTTACGAACGAATCTGATACACCGCCCGGGCATTGTCTTTTGGTTCTGAATTGTAGGAAGTTTATGTAAGTACTTTCATAATTCATTTTACTTCAAAAAAATCGTTTCGTCAATCACCAAAAGCAGAAAGTTTTATTTTCTTGAAACCACCGATTTTATCAGCAATATTTCACATTGATAATTTTTTGGCATAAGAGAAGTTGAAAAAGTATCTTGAAAAAAAACAAGTCTTTCGTTATAATTCAGATATAGCTTTTTATGTAACTACTTACATTTTTCTTACATACCTTGTTACATAGAAGCAGAGAGGAAGCTGCAGATGACAATTTATGATATTTCCGAGAAGGCCGGTGTCTCTATTGCTACTGTTTCCCGCGTGCTCAACGGAAGCAACAACGTAAGCGAGAAAACCAAGAAAAAAGTGCTGGATGTGATTAACCAGTACGAGTACACTCCCAATGCATTTGCCCGGGGGCTGGGACTCAACACCATGAAGACCATCGGTATCATGTGTGCCGACAGTTCGGATCCGTACCTTGCCAAGGCAATCTACTATATTGAACAGAAGCTTCGTGCCAACGGTTATGACAGCATCCTGTGCTGTACCGGTTACGATCTGACTACCAAAGCCAGTTCCATGAACCTTCTGATCACCAAAAAGGTGGATGGCATTATATTGGTAGGCTCCAACTTCATCTATGAGAAGGACGAAGACAACAAATACATTCTGGATGCTGCCATGCAGGTTCCCGTCATGCTGTTGAACGCAGCCATGGATGCTCCGAATGTCTACAGCATCGTATCGGATGATTTTACTTCCATGTATGATGCTACCATGGAAATGATCCACTCCGGCGTGGAAGACATCCTGTACTTCTACAACTCCACTTCTTACAGCGGTAAGAAAAAGCTGGCCGGCTACCGTGCCGCCATGGAGGAAAAGGGACTTCTGACCAACGGAAGCTTCCTACAGCTCTATCAGGGATCCCATGAGGATATCCCCGCCATGGCCGAGCAGCTGATCAGGCTGCACACCAAGGGCATCACTTTCCACGGCATCCTTGCGGCAGACGATTCTCTGGCGCTGGGCGCTCTGAAATACGGCCGCGAAATGAAGCTGCGGATCCCGGAAGATCTGTCCATCATCGGATATAATAATTCCATGCTGGTGAACTGCTGTGATCCGGAACTGACCAGTATCGACAACAAGCTGGAAACCCTCTGTCAGCATCTGATCACGACGCTGATGGGTGTCCTGGGCGGAAGCGAGATGCCAAAGAAGACCGTGTTCTCCGGAGAACTGGTAAAGCGCGGCACCACCAGATAGCATGTGTGCGCACGCCATTATTTATGACAGCACAGGGGTAGCTGCAAATCACCCCTTTTGTATATTTATCACTATAGTCGCCGGATCCCTACCGGATCTGACTCATATGAATATGGAGGATTTTTAAAATGAAAGCATTTATGGACAAGGACTTTCTGTTAGAGACCGAGACAGCGAAGAAGCTGTTCCACGACTACGCAGAAAAAACACCGATTCTGGACTACCATTGCCATATCAACCCCAGAGAGATCGCTGAAGACCGTCAGTTCGACAATATCACTCAGGTATGGCTGGGCGGCGACCATTACAAGTGGCGTTTCATGCGTTCCTGCGGTGTAGATGAGAAATACATCACCGGTGACGCTTCCGATTACGAGAAGTTCTGCAAATGGGCTGAGTGCCTGGGTAAGGCTATCGGCAACCCTCTGTTCCACTGGAGCCATCTGGAGCTGCAGAGATACTTCGGTTACAATGGCGTCCTGAATAAGAACACCGCTGACGAAGTATGGAATCTGTGCAATGAAAAGCTCCAGCAGCCTTCCATGAGCGTTCGTAACCTGATCAAACAGAGCAATGTTACCCTGATCTGCACTACCGATGATCCCATTGATTCTCTGGAGTGGCACAAGAAGCTGGCTGCCGATGACAGCTTTGATGTAAAGGTTCTGCCCGCATGGAGACCCGACAAGGCCATGAACATCGAGAAGCCTGATTATCTGGAGTATCTGGAGAAGCTGGCTGCCGCAGCAGGCATGACCGAGATCAACTCTTTCGCAGCCCTGAAGGAAGCTTTGAAGAACCGTATGGCATTTTTCGCATCCATGGGTTGTAACGTATCCGACCACGCTCTGGAGTATGTAATGTACTATCCCGCTTCCGATGATGAGCTGGAAGAGATCTTCTTAAAGAGACTGAACAAGATGGTTCTGACCAAGGAAGAGGAACTGAAGTTCAAGACCGCTTTCATGCTGTTCGTAGGCAGGGAATATCACAAGCTTGACTGGGCTATGCAGCTGCACTATGGCTGTAAGCGTGACAACAACACCTTGATGTTTGAGAAGCTGGGTCCCGATACCGGTTATGACTGCATCAACAACTATGCTCCCTCCGCACAGATGGCCGACTTCCTGAACGCTCTGATCGTAACCGATGAGCTGCCCAGAACCGTCATCTACAGTCTGAACCCCAACGACAATCAGGCTATCGGTACCATCCTCGGATGCTTCCAGGATTCCACCGCTGTTGCCAAGATCCAGCAGGGCAGCGCATGGTGGTTCAATGATCATAAGACCGGCATGCAGGACCAGATGATCTCTCTGGCTAACCTGGGCAACCTGTCCGGATTCGTTGGAATGCTGACCGACTCCAGAAGCTTCCTGTCCTACACCAGACATGAATACTTCCGTCGTATCCTGTGCAACCTGATCGGTAACTGGGTAGAGAGCGGCGAGTTCCCCGCAGATTACGATACTCTGTCCGAGATTGTAACCGACATCTCCTACAACAACGCCAAGAGATACTTCAGGTTCCCTCTGGCATAAAATTGTAAGAATAGTGCAAAACCCCCGGCTGGTTATTTTTATTTGGCCGGGGGTTTTATGTAAATGGGGAGTTAATGGAATGTCCCCGTAGCCCGCGCTGGGGGTAAGGACAGCAGACCCGCTCTCGCTTCAAAGCAGAGCGTAGCGGTACGTAAGCGAGGAAAGTACC
>CAKRRD010000055.1 GCA_934394815.1 uncultured Acetatifactor sp.
GTCTCGCCTTCTGTTAATAGTATCATTTTCATCCGCATTCCTTTCGTTTAATCAGGGAAGTAAGGGCTTTACGAACAGCAGCAGCATAGCGATCAACAGACCGTACAGACCGGTGGTCTCGGCAACTGCCTGTCCCAATAACATGGTAGAAGTAATATCGGACTTTGCTCCGGGATTACGTCCTACTGCTGCAGCGGCATGTCCTGCTGCGATACCCTGTCCAATACCAGGTCCGATACCGGCGATAACTGCCAGACCTGCACCGATTGCAGAACATCCTAAGATAAAGTTTTCATTAAAATCCATAGTAAATCCTCCTATTATTGAGATTCTTATCAGAATCTTTCTAGCATAGTTTCATAGAGCTTTCGTACGCTCGCCCTTAAGCGTCTCCTCTTGCATTGGAAATATAAGTCATGGTCAGCATACAGAATACATATGTCTGGATGGCTCCGGAGAACAGGTCAAAGTATACATGCAGTGCTGCAGGCCACGCCGTAGCAATTATGCCCAGCAGTCCGTAGATCAGTGCCATCATTACCGTTCCGGATAATACGTTTGCGAACAGACGCAGGGACAACGAAATAGGAACCGCGATCTCACTGATCAGGTTAATCGGCAGCCAGATCGGCAGCCAGGGCGGCAGCGGGGAACACATGCCTTCCCAGATTTCCTTGGGCTTCTGATATTTGAACTGATTGTAATGGATCAGCACAAAAGTCAGAATACCGAGGGGCAATGTCACGCCATAGTCCGCTGTGGGGGGACGTAAGCCTAACAGTCCAGAAATATTACTTACCAGAATGAAAATGAAGATCGTTCCGATGTAGTTGTAGAACTTCGGTGCAGCCTTTCCCATGGGTGCATCCACCATGGCATCCAGCTTCTCGACGATCAGCTCCACCACATTCTGAAAGCCTTCCGGCACTTCTCTGGCTTTGGCCATACAGCGGTTGGCGACAATGGCAAAACCAATGATAAGCAACATGACGATCAACACACACACATGTGTGGTCGTTATCCATACCTCATGGCCGAAAAAGGAATACTTAAACACACCATGTATCATAAAATCGATATTATCGGCACCGGATAACAGAATTCCATGCTCCATTGTTTCACCTCCTTATTGTTTATTCTGTTGTTCCTCCGCCACTTCTCCATCCTTCGGCGCTTCCGCTTCTTCCGGAGTCTGCGGGGCATTTTCACTTTCCGTAGTCTCCTCCGGCATCGCCTGAGGGATCGGATCCGTTTCGTGGAACAGTTTATTGCATAATTTATGGGTAAGCGGCTGTAGAAATGCCGTTACTTTCATGGCTGTCACATAGGAAAAAAAGAAGACGAACAGGTTCATCACCCCGGTCTTCATGATCACCAGCAGGAAAAAGATCACCATTACATAGCGTAAGACATAGGCCCGGATGATCATTTTCGTGGCCGTCTTCTCCGGCTGGTCCAGTGCCCGGTCCAGGGAACGGTACATGTGATACGTGGATACCAGTGCCAGCAGGACACCGAACCACAGGCTTTTGGCATACATCCCTTCATCCTTCACGATAAAGGCTCCTATGATCTGCGCCAGCACTCCCAGAAACAGGATGCCCAGATCCAGTTCCAAAACAGTTCTATTTATCTTTTTTAGTGTGTTTATCATCGCTGTCTTCATAAATTGTCCTGGCCATCCGGTATACATTCTGCCCTCCGGCCACAGCTCCCATACAGAAAAGCAGGATCATCCAGAAATTCGTTCCGAAATGCCGGTCCAGCCAGATCCCTGCCGCAGACATCAGACAGATTGGCACTAACATATTGATACCGAACTGCAGGATCAGTGCACCCGCCCGAAACACCTGCCTGTTGTAGGGTTTCTTTTTCCTTGACACTATGTCCTCCCGTGTTGATTACTGCTCTCAGCATTTATTTTTGTACATAATTGAAAACATTGTCCCCGCATAAGGGCAAATCTATAGTCATTATAACGAAATCCTAACACGATGTCCAGTAAAATCCCCCTGTCAAAATAGTAAAAAATCTATAAAATCCTGTCAAAAAAAGATTGACTTAAAATACCCCCGGAAGTACTATTTGAGTAACTATCAGAATCCTGATCCCGCGCGGGATCAGCCCGGAAAGAAGGATTCCCATGCCCGTTACAGAAAAACAGCTTAAGATCCGGACCGCCACACCGGAAGACGCCAGAACCCTTTTGGCCATTTATGCTCCCTATGTAGAGAACACCTCCATCACTTTTGAATATACGGTTCCTTCCGTGGAGGAATTCGCCGGACGGATCCGTCACACTCTCACCCGCTACCCCTATCTGGTAGCCGAATATAACGGTGTCCCCGTAGGTTATGCCTATGCCTCCGCTTTCAAGGGACGTGCCGCCTATGCCTGGTCCGTGGAGTCTTCCATCTATATCCGTCAGGATTTTCGGAGCATCGGTGCCGGCAGTCTGTTATATAAAAAGCTGGAAGAATATCTGATCTCACAGCACATCTGCAATATCTGTGCATGCATCACTTATCCGAATCCTCCCAGCATCGCTTTTCATGAGAAGCACGGCTATGGGACCGTAGCACATTTCCATAATTCCGGCTACAAACAGGGGAAATGGCATGACATGATCTGGATGGAAAAGACCTTATGTCCCCACACCACACCGCCCGCGCCCTTTGTTCCGTTCCCGGAGCTCGGTACATTATAAACCATACAAAGGAGAACCCCTATGAGCAACGAATTGCAGATCTACCGCAAACGCCTGATTCCGGAAGAATGTATCTTATTGAAGGATGATATTATTATCGAGCAGACCGAGGATTATATTCTGACCAAATGGAAGACCCTGAATCCCAAGACCACTTTTTCCCATGGCTGTTCCTGTTATTATCTGAAGGAGGGGTTTAAGATCAGTAAGTTCTACCGTCACGACGGTTCCTTGCTGTACTGGTACTGCGATATTGTGGAATATACTTCCCGGCCGGAGAGCAATTCCCTGATCGTCACGGATCTGCTGGCTGACATTATCCTCTATCCCGACGGCAGAATGCATGTCGTGGATCTGGACGAGCTGGCCGAAGCTCTGGAAAAGGGACTGATCACCCAGACCCAGATGAGTGCCTGCCTGCGTCAGCTGAACAACCTGATCACCATCATCTACCGGGACAAATTCGACAGATTACAGAGTCCGTTGGAAAGAAACGGGCTGTAATGTATTTCCTTCGCCAAACAAATAAGCGTAAACCTTCTTACGAATACAAGTATTCGCCAAAGGTTCACGCTTATTTATTTTACTCTGAACAGTTCAGCAGGTTTCCGATACAATGTCCCAGAATCGTCAGCAATGTAATGTCTTCATCCGACCACTTCCGGTTACGGTTGAACACATCATAGTTCACGATTACATTCGGTACTCCCTCCTTGCGGGATATGCACTGCAGGGAAGCACCGACCTCCTGCTTCTGCATTATGGCAAAAGCAGCCGGATCCTGCGACCGTAGTTTCGCCGTGTTGGATTCTACAAAATTATCATCATCCCCGAACAGTGCAAGATACTTCTCATCTTCAAAAAGTCCCCTTCCATCCGGTGCTTCCGAAATATAATTACCGTTCCTGCATACCAGATCCGCCCCCTTCCGGGAGTAGACCGTGATTCCGTCCAGATCAAACAGGCTGCGGATCTGCTGCAGCCGTTCTTCTTTTTTCACGATGGAATCCACTCCGGATGCACACAGTTCCGTGATCATTTCTGTAATCACTTCCCGCTTTTTCTCCTTGGATACCGCATAGGCCATGGCCATATTCTGCATATCATCGGATTCCAGCCTGCCATGGAGTCTCTCTTCGTAGATGATATGACGGTTCTTGCCCTTTTCCTTGGCAAGATAGAGGGCCTTATCGGCTTTCCGCATCAGTTTCTCATATTCGGTTCCGTCCACCGGATACTCCGATACACCGATGGATGCCGTCACATGAATCTTTGGGTCGAAGGTCAGGGCAAATTCCTTCGCCATGGTCTTCAGTAACGTCTTCAGCTGTTCTCTGGTCTCCACTTTTTCCAGCAGGATCACGTACTCATCGCCGCCGAAACGTCCGATGACACCCCGCTGTCCCACCAGCACCTGCATGATCTCCGCCACTCTGCGGATGACCTGATCTCCGAAAATGTGACCGTAGGTATCATTAATATGCTTAAAATCATCAATGTCAATAATCACCAGCCATCTGGTATGGTGATCCTTACGGTTCAGCTGTTCAATGGTATATTCCGTCCAGGCTCGCTTGTTCAGCAGACCGGTTCCGGCATCTCTGGCCGCGGGGGTCAGATAATAGGCTTCCTTCTCCCGATTCCGGTCCGGCGTGATAATACCTGCTACCATATCGCGTTTCTTCGGAATCCTGGCACCCTTGGCTTTCCATTTTCCCTTGTCTTCCTGGTCACTGACGAACTCCATTTCAAAGAAGTCCTCCCCGTTTCGCAGATAGGCGCAAAAGGTACGCAGCTGGTCTTCCAGCCTTGCAATATCACTGCCTTCGTGTGCCTGCTCCACATTCCGGATCAGGACATTCAAGGAACCTTCAAACTGAGTCATGGCACGTTCATTGACATATTTGTAAACCGTAATACTATCCTGTTCTATCAGATATTCAAAAAAGTAAACATCCTCCAGCGTCATGAAGTGGCGGTATTTCAAAATACTCTGCTCCAGCCGCAAATTACGCATCTCAAGATCATGAATATCGGAAATCGTAATCTGATACAGCGGCACCCCGTTCTCCGTCTGTCCGCTCTCCTCCAGACGCAGATACACATTCCGCACACTGTCCTTCAGGTTATGCAGTACTGTCATCAGTTCCAGCGGCTGAAACGGATACGCCTCCACTGCTTTCTTCAACAATTCCCCGTCTTCCGGCAGAAGCAGATCACTTACCGGCCGGAACGAATTCTCCCCTATGAATTCATAATAGAATTCCGACGCTTTGGCTGCCACCAGATCCTGCCTTACGAAGACCTTCCAGTCCATGATTCTATTCGCATAACCCTTTTGTTCTACGCTGTTAACTTTCATAGATTTTCGCTTTCGTTTAGTAAAATACGTGTCCACCGATATTGATACCGGTCAGTCCCTCTACCGGAGTACGGAAATAGACGCAGTTGCCTACATTGGTTACCCCGGACATTGCCTCATCCGCTGCCTGATAACAGCGGCTGGTCGCCTTATTGGCCGCCAGAGCCAGTTCCAGTCTTCCGCTGGCCACCGGTGAAAATTGTTTGCTCTGATAGATCACTCCCACCACCGTATTGGGGTAGATGGAACTTCTGACACGGTTAATGACAACACTGGCCACCGCCAGCTGCCCGTCATAGGATTCGCCGCCTGCTTCGCAATAGATCAGATTCGCTAACAGATAACGATCTCCCTCTTCAAAGGAAATATCCGAGATATCCCGCCAGGTTGCATTTGCTGCCTTCTGGGACATGGCGATCTCTTCCGCCAGCTTTTTCCGGAGAGTTTCCAGATTATCCTCTTTTTTCCGGATTTCCTCTTCATATGCCAGTGCTCTCTGTTCCGCTTCCGAAATATCCCCCGCATATTTTGCGATATTGTTGGATGTCTGGCTGATCAGACCGGACACCTTGCTTTTCTCGGCTTCCGCTGCCACCTTCAACTGATCCAGCTCCGCTTTCTCTGTCTGAAGTCTGGCCTCTTCCGCTTCAATCAGCCTGCGGTTCTCCTCGAACTCCTTCAGTTTCTTCTGGTCATACGCGGCGATCCGTTCAAAAAAATCCGCAGCATTCAGCAGTTTATCGAAACTCTGTGCACTCAGAAGCGCGTTGATGTAGCTGGTCTCGTTCCGTTCGTACATGTCCCTTACCCGGATCACCATGCACTCGTACTGCCATGCTTCCGTCTCCTTCGCCTCCTCCAGGCTGGCCTGTGTGTCTGCGATCTCCTGCTCCTTGTCTGCAATCTGTTGTTCCAGAGCCGCCAGATTGTTGCTGACTTCCGTCAGCTGACCGTTCAGATTATTCAGTTGTCCCTTGAGGGAATTCTGTTCTCCTTTCAGGTTCTCCAGATTATTATTTTCCTGATTCAACTGGTTCTGCAGATTATTTTTCTCCTGCTGCTCCTGTTGGATCTGCTGCCAGGTACTGCCGGTAGCTTCCACTTTGATATTTTCCGAAGAAAAGGCTCCTGCAAGGATCACTGCTGCCAGCAGCACAGCTGTCTTCTGTAGGCACTTCAACCGTTTTACTCCTTTATCCGTTGCTCACTCAGACCTCGATGCGTAACAGGCGCCCGGTCTTACGATACTGCACGCACTCCACGCCAGCGGCGGCAAACATCCGTCTCGCCGCCCGGTTGGACGGGGTGCCCCGATACTTATCGCTGTCATATACCACTGTCCGGATCCCCGCCTGAATGATGGCTTTCGCACATTCATTACAGGGAAAAAGAGACACATACAGCTTCGTCCCTTCCAGAGATCCGCCACGGTAATTCAAAATGGCATTCAGTTCACTATGTGTCACAAAAGGGTACTTTGTCTGGTTCCCATCCTCCGCATTCTCCCGCTCCCATGGAAAATCATCATCGGAACAGCCCTTGGGAAATCCGTTGTATCCCATGGACAGAATCTTATTGTCCGGGCTGACGATACAGGCTCCCACCTGGGTGTTGGGATCCTTGGAACGCATTCCCGACAGATGGGCCACTCCCATAAAGTATTCATCCCAGCTGATATAGTCACTGCGTTTGGCACTCATGGGTGTCTCCTTTATTTGGTACCGAAAATACGGTCTCCTGCATCTCCCAGTCCGGGAACGATGTATCCGTGGTCATTCAGCTTCTGATCCAGCGCTCCGATGTAGATATCTACATCCGGATGTGCTTCCTGCATGGCCTTGACACCTTCGGGTGCTGCGATGATGCACAGCAGACGGATGCTCTTACAGCCCTTGTCCTTCAGCAGCTGGATGGCAGCGATAGAAGAACCGCCGGTAGCCAGCATGGGATCCACTACAAATACTTCACGCTCTGCGCAGTCTGCAGGCAGCTTGCAGTAATACTCTACGGGCTTTAAGGTCTCGGGATCACGGTACAGACCGATATGTCCTACTTTTGCAGCGGGGATCAGTGCCAACATTCCGTCTACCATGCCCAGGCCGGCACGCAGGATGGGTACCAGTGCCAGTTTCTTACCCTTTAACTGCTTTACCGTGGTCTTACAGATGGGAGTCTCGATCTCTACTTCTTCCAGAGGCAGATCCTTCGTAGCTTCATAGCCGATCAGCATTGCGATCTCGCTGATATTCTGTCTGAAATCCTTGGTACCGGTCTCTTTTCTGCGGATGATTCCAATCTTCTGCTCGATTAAGGGATGATCCATAACTACTACTTTTGACATATTGTTGTCCTCCTGTATTTTTGTATTTGCTATAGCTGTACTTCGTTATTATGTGTCTGTACAGTGCCTTAGATTTCTTCGATCAGGCTGATTCTGCGGCTGTGTCTCTCTTCCCCGGAAAAAGGTGTGTTCAGGAAGGTCTCCACGATCTCCAGCGCCAGATTCTCACCGACGATTCCCGCACCCATGGCCAGCATATTGGCATCGTTGTGCAGTCTTGTCATCTTTGCCGACAGAGGATCGGAACAAAGTGCGCAGCGGATTCCCGCAACCTTATTGGCAGAAATGCTGATGCCGATACCGGTGGTGCAGATCACGATGCCCTTCTCACAGGTACCGTCTGCCACCGCTTTGGCTGCCGCATGTCCGAATACCGGGTAATCGCAGCTTGCCTTGCTGTCACATCCCATATCCTGACAGGGAATGTTCTTCTCCTCTAAATATTTCTTCACTCTTTCTTTCAGGTCATATCCGCCATGATCACTTGCGATTGCTATCATTTTCTTTCTCCTCGTATATTCTGTTTAAAGTTTTACTACTTTATGTCCCGCCGCCTTTAACAGACGGTTCATGATGGCCTGTCCGAAGCCGTCTGTGGAAAATCCCTCGGAATAGATCTTCGTCACGCCCTCGTCATCGAATTCCCGCAGGATCGTGTACAGATGTCTGGCAATGCCGTCTTCGTCCTTCTGGCTGCCGACGCTTTTCACCACATCCGCCGCATAGCCTGACAGCATCTCTTCCGTTCCGATGACACCGGTCTTCTCTCCTGCCTCGTGGTCTGCTGCCGCAGCACGGTTGATGTATTCCCTCACCTGCTCCGGTGTACCTTCTACTATGGTAAGTTCTCCCCTGGGCGCATAATGTCTGTACTTCATTCCGGGTGCCTTCGGGGCCTGTCCGCTGTCCGCCCGCAGGATTGTGGTATCCGTATCCACGGTCCCCAGTACGGCACTCAGCTTTTCCTGGGTGATGTATCCGGGACGAAGGATCTGGGGCGGTGTCACCGTCAGATCGATAATGGTGGATTCCAACCCGATTCCGACTTCCCCGCCGTCAATGATGGCGTTGATCCGGCCCATCATGTCTTCCTCCACATATTTTGCCACGGTGGGGCTGGGCTTGCCGGAGGTATTGGCACTGGGTGCTGCAATATACCCGCCGCTGTACTCGATCAGCTTCTGTGCCGCCGGGTGCGAGGGCATACGGATCGCCACCGTATCCAGCCCGCCCGTAGTCTCCCGGGGTACCGCATCGGATTTCGGCAGGATCATGGTCAACGGTCCCGGCCAGAACGCATCCGCTATCTTCCGGGCCGCTTCCGGCACCTCCCCCGTGATCTTCTCAATGTCTTCAAAGCGATAGATATGAACAATCAGGGGATTGTCGGAGGGTCTGCCTTTTGCCGCATATATTTTCTGAGAGGATGCAGGGTTCAATGCATCTCCACCGAGGCCGTACACCGTCTCGGTGGGGAACGCCACCAGTCCTCCCCTCTTCAGGATTTCTCCCGCAGCCCGGAGTTTCCTGTCGTCTTCTTCACTGACAGGGCCTTCTCCGGGATGAATCTTTATGATCTCAGTCTCCATATTTTACCCTTCTGTATTCTAAATTGCATTTGGATATAGTATAGCATATACACGTTCAAATGGAAAGCGTGTTTCTCATTGCATTTCCTGTTTTTTGGTTTCCTGTTGTGCTATATATTGTAAAATTCCTTTGTGGACCGACCATGCCAATCTGTCCTGATAGGTCTCATCGCACAGTTTCTCCGCCTCTGCGGCATTGGACAGGAATCCGCATTCCACGATCACGATGGTTCCTTTGGTCTTCTTGAGAAGATAGTAGCTGTCGTTGGGCTTGATCTGCCTGTGATTCTCCGGATCCAGATCCTTCACCAGCTGCCTCTGGATCAGATCCGCCAGCTGTTGTCCTCCGGGACTTCCGTTATAGTAGAAGACCTGCGCCCCCTGGACATATTCCTCCGGGTAGCTGTTCTGATGGATGCTGACGGTGAGTACCGGATCCGTCTGCTCTATCTTCTCGATCCGGCGCTTCATATCCTGTACCTTTTTATTCGGAGCATCTGCATCATACAGCCCTTCCTCCGTCTCTCTGGTCAGTACCACACAGATCCCGTCCGCTTCCAGATATTGCTGCAGTCTCTGCACGATCCGGAGATTGATGTCCTTCTCCAGTGCACCGTTGATGCCGATCTTGCCGGGGTCGTCCCCACCGTGTCCCGCGTCGATCACGACTGTATAAGCTTCATCTCCGACAGCATTTTCTGTCCCACGCAGTACATTCACGGCAGTTACGGCATTTACATATTCCGTTGTCTCCCTGTCCAGTACTGCCATGGACAAAATCAGCAGGCATGCCATAAGAATCTTCCCTGTTTTCTGTTCCATCCCGCTCTCCGGTGTCTCTTATATTCTATATGATTTTATATGCGCTCTGCATTGGAAATATCTGCCAAAATTTAAGAAAACCTTTCGTTTTATCCTATTGCATCCCCTTCGCACTTCAGCGTATAATAAAATCATGAAAATAAGTAAAAAAGCTCTTTCCGTAATTTTATTTGTTCTGGCGGGGAGTTGTATTCTTGCCGCCGTGATTTTGTTCGTAAGAGGGCATCTGGAATATCAGCAGATGGAAGAATCTTTGGATGAACTGCGTCCGACCCTGTCCGCCGGAACCGCAGAAGCCACAGAGCCTGCCTCCCCGGCAGGCAGCAGGATGCCGGAGACCTCCACCACCGCTCCGGAACCGTCCACGGAAGAGGCTGCTGCCCCCGCCGAGGAGTTTTCGCGGGTACCCAATCCTTACGCCGACAGCTTTCTGGCCAACCCGGATATGGCGGCCTGGCTGCAGATTCCGGACACCAATATCGATTATCCGGTGATGTGGACCCCGGAAGATGAGACCTATTATCTCTACCGCGCTTTTGACGGAAGCGAGAACAGGAACGGCTGTCTGCTTTTAGACGATGAAAGTTGTGTGGATCCTCTGACCACGAACCTCATTATTCACGGTCACAATATGAAATCCGGTGCCATGTTCGGCAATCTGACCGATTACGAAAATAAGGATTTCTATGAGAATCATAAAAATATCATCCTCTATACCGAAGAGTGTCAGCGCAATTATGAAGTCATTGCCGTCTTCCGCTCCCAGGTCTATCGAAAAACAGATCAGGTATTTAAGTTCTACAAATTTTTCCAGGCGGATACCCGGGAAGAATTTGATGACTTTTATAACAATATCAAACAGTTATCCCAGTATGACACCGGCGTTACCGCAGAATTCGGAGATCATTTTCTGACACTGTCCACCTGCGTATACCATGTAGAGCAGGGCCGGTTCGTAGTCGTCGCCAAAGAAGCGGAACCCGGCGATCACTATCTGCCCATACAGGAATAACGCAACGACTACCAGGAGGTTTTCTTATGAAGAGACTTAAAAAATTCGTCACACTGTTTACGCTGGCTGCTGTTTGTCTTGCCGTTCCCGGCTTTGGGAAAATGACCGTCAAAGCAGCAGAACCCACCACTTACGTTCTCAATTATACTTCCGGCAGCGGAGAATGGCGTTTCAAGCTGGCATCCAGCTGGTCCGAAGATGTTCAGGATCGTGAGCTTTACTATCTGCAGCAGGATATCAAGGACGGCGACTATATCGTCATCGACAACGATGATGACTGTAATCCCCTGAATCTGAACGTATCGGTACGTCTCGGCAACCTGACCGTCAAATCTGCTGTCAAGACTCCCGTGATCTACGCGAAGGGTTATGACAGTGTATTTGTTCTGGACGGAACCACCGCAGCTGTCAACGGCGACGTATCCCATGCTTATGTATATGGTAGTGCCAGAGCCAACTTCAACAACAATGTGGACATTCTCGAAATGATCGGCACGTCCAACGACAAGTCCAATAATCTGCATGCCTACATTAACTGCACAGGTACGGTAAATCATCTGATTGCCAGGGACAACCGTGATCAGAGTACTTTCTATGATGCTTACAACTTTGCTGCCGGCAGGCTGGTCATTGAAGATGGTTCCTTAAAGACCGAGGAACAGTATTACAGCAAGACCGCTTCCGCTGAGACCCCTGCTCCTGCTGCCGCAGGACAGCCCGCTCAGGCAGCCGCCGCTCCTTCCCAAGCTGCTGTATCTTCCGACTATGACAATGTTCCCAAGACCGGCGAACGCCCTGTAATGTTCTGGCTTCTGGGTGCCGCTGTGGTATGTCTGGCCGGTGGATATACCCTTCGCAGGAAAAACGTACAGTAGTACTTTGAAATCTTTTCAGTACAGCAAAGAACTCAGTCCCTCGCAAAAGCGACCGGACTGAGTTCTTTTTGTATGCTTGCCGTTATTTTATTGTATTTCTCTTATTGCAGGTAGGCATTGATCAGTTCCCAGGCCGCCTGTGTTCCGTAGCCCAATCTCCATACTGCCACACCGCCAATATTCTTCGTGGTCATCATGTTCAGCTTCACCGCAATGGATTCCGCGTCTTCCAGCCAGATCTGGTAGGTAGCGCCTCCGGAAGTCCACTCCGCATAGTTCTGGCAGGTCTCTTCATCCCATTCCGCCGCCACACCGGTTCTGCTCATGAAATCCGCCTCGTTGTTCATGGTGATGTATTCATCCGTTACCTCTGTTCCATCCGTCTTCCACAGGATCGTATAGAAAGGAAGGGCATTGATCACCTTATTCGCCGGAACCTCCTGTAAAGTTCTGTCCAGGCCTCCGGACACATAGCTGATACTTGCTACGCTTCCGGGATCCTTACTTCCGTGCCAGTGCTCGTCATATCCCATGATGATGACGTAGTCCGCAACCTGTCCCTGGATATCCAGACGATAATAATCATTGAAGTTAAACGGTACATAATTGGCGATGGACAGCACCAGTCCTCTGTTACGACATTCAATGGAAAGTTCTCTTATGAATTCCACATAGTGAGGACCGCAGTCGCTGCTCAGCTGTTCAAAGTCCACATCGATGCCGTCCAGTCCCAGACTGACCGCCGCATCTGCCACATTCTGTACAAATTTTTGTCTGCTGGTAGTGGAGGACAGCATATTCAGAGTACTGATAGCTGTTCCGGTCTCATTGGCGTAGTTAAAGTTATCCACCACACCCCATACCTGCAGGCCCATGTTGTGGGCTGCAGCCACATAGTCCGCAGTTCCGAAGCTGCGCATGGATCCACTCTCATCCGTCAGGCTGAACCAGGTCGGTGCAATGACATTCATGCCCTTTGTACCGGATGCCATGGAATACAGCGTATCGTTACCGCCTGCACCGCCGATGGAATGCCAGCCCAGACAGATCTTACGGTCAGACGTAAGGGAAGTATATTCCGGCTCCTGGTAATCTGTTACCGGTGTCTCTGTCTCTTCCGTGATCTCTTCCAGACGTTTATTCTCCACATAACCGATGACGGAATCCGCTGTCTTTACCTTGCTCCAGGTCTCCATCTGCTCCAGAATCTCCAGTGTATCGCCTTTAGCTGCCTGAGTCAGGATCGGGCTCTTGACACCGCCCCGCAGACGGACCGCCGTATCTTTTTTCAACTGTGCCACCTGTCTGGTTCCCCATTCGGTGTATACCTGCACATGCCTGTCAAAACATTCATAGGAATAATTGGTAAACAGCTTCACATAATCCGCCGCCACATAGACGGTATCTCCTTCGGTAAAGCTGATCACGTAACCGGTATCCAGCGTGCCTTCCTTGGTAGTATAGGAAGTATCACCCAGCATAGTACGGATTACCTCCGTCGGTGTGGCATACAGAAGCAGCCCCTCCGACAGATCCGCATAAAACACTTCGTTCATATATTTATGCACAGTTGCCAGATCAAAATAGCATACACCTTCTCTGATCAGTGCCTGTTCTTCCACCATTTCATCCTGTAAGATGATGGCACTCCGATCAGCCTCCGACACCTGATAAAATTCATTCCAATCGGCCTCTTCCCTGCTGTAGGAATACTTGTCCAACAGCATTTTTCCCAGTGTGCCTCCTCCAATCAGCAGGATCAGCAGGCTTGCCACGACCACCGGTAATATTTTTTTCTTCATATGTGCTCCCATCCGCAGGCAATGCCTGCACCATTCTTGCCTTTGCTTCTCATTCCGTCATTTTTCGCAGAACAATTTTATTCTATCACACATCCTCCGTATAATACAAGGAACATTAAAAACCGGATCCTACACCGTGGAACACAGCCAGAGAGGCAATCCCGTTTTGCATTTCCACAGTGTATTCTCCTTGCTGTAACTTACCCCGGGCGAGAACTGACACCCTTTACTCAGAGTCCACCCTGTCCAGCCGGACCTGACTGATTTCGCCCCGGTCTCCGAGAATATAATCCGCCATATACGGACTTTCTTCCCTGACGGCACAGGCTGCCGCCTGCGACGGGGAGACCTTTTCTCCGTCGATGTACAATTCTGTGCCGTTTTTCTGAAGCTTCCGGAAATATATTTCGATCTTTCTTCGGGGAAGCTTCTTCCCGGGAGTCCTGTCTTCCTGATTCTCCACAGGCACCTCCTGTCCGCAGCATTTTACCAAAAGGCTTCGTGACACACTTTATAACTGCTGCTTTTCCGGAATCGGTACATAATGAATATAAATGCCTCTGACAGTACTTATAATAGTAAAAATGTTGGAATTATGATTGTGAAAATTATCCGTTGAAATATTATGACCAGACACGTATATGCCTGTAAGACATCTCCATACTATATTTTACAGATCAGCGTAACCCTATCCTGCCCAAATACATTAAGCTATCTGCATCATAAATAAAAATGGGATGAAATGGAACGATATGTTCCCTGGTAAATCAACAAGAAAAAAATGAAAACTGCCGGCCTCCTCTCCGTACCGGAGTGCCAGAGGCATCTATAGGTCGGATTATACACCTCAGGCCGCTGTTTGGCAAGATGTTTTATTAAATTTTTTTAAACTGTGAAAGGCATCTATTGACTAAAATATCGGGAAAGTATAAGCTATATAGCATACCAATGCGAAGGCAGAAAGGAAGTGTTGCCGCATGAAAATAGAAAAAGTAAATGAAAATCAGATTCGCTGTACGCTGACCCGCGAGGATCTTGCCAGCCGCGAATTAAAAATAAGCGAACTTGCCTACGGTACGGAGAAAGCCAAGTCCCTGTTCCGTGACATGATGCAGCAGGCTAATTTTGAATTCGGATTCGAAGCGGAGGATATTCCCCTGATGATCGAAGCCATTCCCCTGAACGCTGACTGCATCGTGCTGATCATTACCAAGGTGGAGGATCCGGAAGAACTGGATACCCGTTTTTCCCGTTTTGCCCCTTCCGTCACCGAGGAGCTGGAGGGATCGACCGACGGGCCTTCCGCTGACGAGGTGCTGGATCTGTTCCGGCGCATCCAGCAGGACGAAGCTGTAACCGAATCTTCCACCCCGATTGATGCTGACGACAATGATACCATGCGTTCCCGCCTGTTCCGGATGGACTCGCTGCATCAGGTGATCAGCGCCGCCGCTGTGGTTGGAAAGCATTACCACGGTCTCAGTTCTCTGTATCACGAAGAAGGGTCCGCTTATTATCTGGTTCTCACGCAGGGTGGGGAAGACCGGGATGTCTTCGACAGAGTCTGCAACGTCATCTCGGAATACGGTATTCCCCGGCGTTCCACTCTCGCAAGCCGGACATTTCTGGAAGAACATTGCTCCGTCCTGATCGCAGATCATGCTTTACAGAGTCTCGCCAATGCCTGAGTAAGGAAATATAGCAGCAAACAAATAAGAGAGTCCCTCCGATGGGAACTCTCTTATTTTTATAAAGTGATTTCCTTGTAAAATAGCTGTTCCGAAAGGAATTACCAGATTACAGTTCCTCGATCACCTTCATAAGCTCATCTACATCAATGCCATGTACCATAGCTGCCTCTTCCAGGGTCTCTCCCTGTGAAGCAGGGCATCCCAGGCAATGCATTCCTGCATCGAGGAGTACGGGAGCTACTTCAGGATTGGCACGTAAGATCTCACCAATGGTCATGTCTTTTGTTACTCCGGTCATATCGGTCTCCTTTCTGCCGTATAAGGCTTTTTTAGTATAATACTTTCTCCCGTATTTTACAAGAATATTCTTATCTATCGGAATTTGCTGCACGAAGAACCGGAGTTGATGTACAAAACTCTGTACATTCCCTAAAAAGGTTGACACTTACCCTTGTCAGGTAGTACACTTTTATCGTAAAGAAACAGCTTGGGATACC
>CAKRRD010000056.1 GCA_934394815.1 uncultured Acetatifactor sp.
AATGTAAGTCCGTTCGACTTGCATGTGTTAGGCACGCCGCCAGCGTTCATCCTGAGCCAGGATCAAACTCTCATGTTGAAATGGTGTTTGTGTCCTGCCAGTTTTATCTGGCATTGTTTACTGTTAATTCGGGTAGCTTGTCAATCTTTCGATCAACTTGCTTGTTCTTGAATTTCTCTGAAAATCTTGGAATTTTCAGGGTTGCATTACTGTTTATTTGTCAAAGATCAAAGCCTCTTGCTCTGCAAGAGCTGTGTGTTTCGCTGTTGTTTTTCTCAGCGGCAACTCTGATATCTTATCACAACCGCTTTCGTTTGTCAACAACTTTTTTAAAAACTTTTTTGTTTTGGAAAACTTTCGTTTTCCGTGACAGGTATTTATATTACCATATCTGTCAGACTTTGTCAACAGCTTTTTTGAAATCTTTTCAAGTTTCTTTCAAGCTGTTCTGTTGTCTTGGCGCTGCCTCAACAACGAATCTGAGTATATCATCCTATACGACACTTGTCAACACTATTTTTCGAATTTTTTACACAAATTATCCCCTGCCGCGTCAATTCCGCAGAAGCAGGGGATTTTTTCCTATTTTATAAAGTTTGAAAGCTTTTGTCCGAGTTGTTCAATCAGATATGCCAGGTAGTTGTTTTCATACAGACATGTCAGTATTTTGCTGTCTCTGGTATAATCTACGATCACCTGGCCCAGAGTTCCCAGATCCCGGAAGATATTAAATGCATATATTGTCCAAACAATTAGAACAGTTTCTAAGATTCCGGCCACAATACCTAGTAGTTTATCCAGGCTATGTACTATAGGTAGTTTTGTGATCATCTTTGCGGAGAAAAACACCACATTAAGCAGATGATGCACCAGTCCGATGGCAGCCAGCAGCAACAGAGTAAGGATCAGATTGAAAAACTTTCCGTCAAAGTAACTGCTCAGGGCATTTCCCAAAAGGAACAGTACCACGCAGGTGATCAGCAGGGAGATCAGAGAGATCAGGGATCTCACCAGTCCCTTTTTGCAGCCATCCATTACCATGCAGAGCAGAACCACCGTCAGGATGATCTGTAATAAATTGATATTCATTTGTATACTCCTTCTATTTTAACTGTATCGTATCTATTGTATTGTCCGTCACCAGATAATATTTGTAGGAGCCTCCGGTGGGAAGCAGCAGCCGGGCACTCTTCGTAAAGCTGCCCCGGTATTTTTCCACACCTTCCATGGTAAAAATCTGGCACTCGGATTCATTATAGATCACTACATCGCTCTCTTCAAAGAACACATCCGTATAATCCACGTCAAAATAATAGCTTCCCAGCTTCACCGCAGAAGTATTGTAGACATCCATACGGTATTTGGTCTCCGCCTGATCCGACAGGAACACCAGTCCCACATACTTATCACTGTAGAACACAGACTGAACCTCCTCGTCATACAGGTATTCTCCCGCCGTCACCGGCTTCTGGGCTCCGGTATAGATCATAAGCCGGCCGTCGCCCACCGCAAAAGCCGTATTGTCGTTCATGAACTGCACTCTGGGAACGATCAGGTCCGAATAGGAATAGGCGCTGACCAGATAATCGCTCTGGTTCTCACCCACCGGTCCGAAATTGTAAAACACCACATTCGTTTTCACCACACCCGCATCCACATACAGGTAGCTGACCGCTAACAGTTCTCCGTTGGGCGATAAGCTGATGGATACGGGATATCCTCCATCGTTCATATGTGCCTGTCCCGTGTAGCTGTTGCTGCCATCCGCCTCGTAGGTCATGATCCAGGTCACATCCGTATCCGCCAGTACCGCGGTCACTCTTCCGGTCTCCGCCACTGTAATATTCCGGATCGGCATGGTCGTCGTAATGGTTCCCAGCTGCTTGTCCGTATTCTGTACATAGATTTCACGGCCATTGTAGCTGCCGATAGCCGCCACATTGCCGCAGGTGGCAAGTTTCACATCCTGAATCACATAGGTCTGGTTCCATTTGACATTGCCTTTGGCATCCGTGCAATGGGCTCCGTCTTTACTATAAGTAAGAATACCGTTTTTCAGGCGGACATCTACGGCATCCGCAGACGCTTCTCTGTTGATGGTGGACACAATATCGTATCCCGTGTATATATGCCGCTTCGCCTGTACCACCACCAGTGCCAGTGCCGCTCCCAGTGCTGCCACCACCAACAGCACCCGGTACACAATGGTCAGACGATGTTTCCGGATCTTTTTCTTGTAATCTTCCTGACTCTTCTGTCGTTTTTCTTTTTCCTTCAGATAGTTTTTGATATCTGCTGCCATGTATCTGTTTCCTTATGTATCAGTCTCTTTTTGTAGCACCCTGCCGCATTCCACCGTTCTCTCCGGGAAAACCGGCTCCTTCCGAATCGTCCCAAAACAGCTTCGGAATAGTTACAGTATAACACACTTCCCCCTTTTGAAAATAATGAAAATCACGAAAATACGTTTTTTAGGGCAAAAGGATTTCCTGGCCGATCTTGATATCGTCCGGATCGGTAATGCCGTTCAGGGAGCAGATCTCCGCTACCTTTCCGTTACTTCCGTAGTTTCGCAGTGAAATGCCAATCAGCGTATCTCCTCTTTTTATGGTATAAGTGGCCGGCTGTGCCGCATCCGCTGCCTTGGCTTCCGTCACCTGTGTTGTGTCCGGTGTCACTTCCGATGTCGTATTCTGCTCCGCCTCTCCCGTCACAGCTGTCGTCTCTGTGGCAGCACTTCCCGCAGTCATTCCGCCACCGTTTTCCTCTGTCCCGTTGTCGGTATTGCCATCCTCTCCGACCGCTGCATCTGCCGTGCTCTCCACCTCCGCTGCCGCAGTTTCCGCCGCGCCTTCGTCACTGCCCACGTTATTTTCCGTCGTCACTGTTTCCGCCGCTGCATTCTCCTGCCGCAGCGCATCCTCCAGCTTGTCCTCCGCCACCAGAGTACTGACCTGATTCTGCTCTTCCACTGCATCCGGCAGCTTCTGTTCCATCAAATTACTCATGGCCTGCCTGGCAGTCTCCCCCAGGGATTCCCCGGTGCTTTCCTGCTGCATCAGTGCCAGTGCCATGACGCACAGCAGGGCGAAGACTCCCGTGGCCGCCATTTTCATCCGGCGCAGCCCCACCGTCGGCATGGAAATAATATTATCCGGCTGCTTCCGTCCGGTCTCTGCAGTTCTGCGGGATCCCCCGGACACATCCGTCATACGCCCGGCAACAGTACGTCCGTCATGTCCGCTCTCCTGTCTCTGTCTGCGTTCCTCCTGCCGCTTCTTCACAACCTCATATTTTTCCTGATCCACCTTCTCCGGCTCTGCCTCTTCGCCACGATTCTCCAACATATACGCCAGCATACTGTCATTCTTCTCATAGAACTGCGCATAACCGGCCACATAGCGGCAGATGTCCTGCTCGCAGATCTGGAAGCCTTCCACCATTTCCCCGTTCAGGATCTGATATCCCAAAAAGGCCATCTCCGGAAAATATTTCTTCCGCAGCTTCTCGATCTCCTGTTCCTGGGCCTGGGACAGGTGTCGTACCGCCTTTTGCAGAAAATTCAGTTTTGCGGAGCCGTAAGCAAACAGATAAGCCACACCGTTTTCCACCGCCTTCCTGCCGTACAGCGCAATGGCGATATCTTTGCTCTGTGCCATCCCGTTTATCTGTTTTATGTATGATACCACATAATCTTCCACATAGATTTTGCAGTGCTTGTCCGCCTCTCCGATCTGCGTTATATTCTTCGGTAATTCCATATAAAAACACCTCCCATGCCGTTGCTATCAGTTATCACTAACTATAGCATCCGCACAGGAGGTATTTTAGCGTTCTTTGTCGCGCTCCCTGAAAAACAGTTCGACAAAGTTTGCATTTGCTTCTATAGATCAGATATTGGTTCCTGTTTACACTTCGAACTTGTATACCGTCACAGAATCATACTCTCTGCCATTCTCCCCACCGAATACATAGGAAGGGAAATTCTCATGATGGATGGAATCCGGAAAATACTGGGTCTCCAGTGCGAAACCACAGCGGTTGCCGTAGGTCACGCCCTCTTTTCCGGGCTGTACATCGATAAAGTTGCCTGCATAGAACTGCACTCCGGGCAGGGTGGTATATGCCTTCAGTACTCTGCCGCTCTTCGGTGCCTTCACCGTAGCGATGTGCCGTAAGGTACCGTCCCAGCCGTCGATGACAAAGTTGTGGTCGTAACCGCCGGTCAGAAGCAGCTGTTCATAATTTTCCCGGATATCTCTGCCGATTTTCTTCGGCTGTGTGAAATCCATCGGTGTGCCTGCTACCGCACGGATCTCTCCGGTAGGAATTGCTCCGGCTGCCACCGGGGTAAAATGAGATGCTCCCAGCCATACTTCGTGATCTTCGATGCTGCCTGCACCATGTCCGTCCAGATTGAAATAGGAATGATTGGTCAGATTGATGATGGTCTTCTTGTCGCTGACAGCATGGTAATGCAGAGTCAGTTCATTTTCTTCACTGAGAGAGTAGGTCACGGATACCTTCTTATTGCCGGGGAATCCCAGATGTCCGTCCGCATCCTCCAGAGAAAAAGTCACGCAGTCCTCTCCCAGCTCCGCATCCCAGAGTCTCTTATGAAATCCCAGCTGCTTATGAGTATGTAAATTGTTCGCTCCGTCATTCTTATCCAGCTGATAAGTGACACCATCCAGCGTATATTCCGCACCGCCGGTACGGTTCGCACAGGGACCGATCACCGTGCCGAAAAAGCTGTCATTGCCGTAATAACTCCCACCGTCATCAAATCCCAGCACCAGATCCTCCACCCTGCCTGTGGCATCCGGCACCAGTAAGCGCACCAGAATGGCTCCCAGATCCGTTACCTCTGCCTTCATGCCCTTGCTGTTGCTCAGGGTATATAGAGAAATCTCTTTGCCTTCCGGGCTTTTCCCAAATACACTTTTTGTTACTGCCATTGTCTTGCCTCCCACTTTTAACTACTATAATTCTACTCTGCCCTCTAAGGCGCGGAGTAATGTTACCTCATCAATATATTCCAGATCTCCGCCTACGGGAACACCGCTGGCGATCCTTGTCACTTTGATCCCGGTGGGCTTGATCAGCTTGCTGATATACATTGCCGTAGTCTCGCCCTCCAGACTGGAATTGGTCGCAATGATGACCTCCTCCACATCGCCCTGCAGACGTTCCATCAGTTCTTTCAGCTTAATATCCCCCGGCCCCACGCCCAGCATGGGAGAGATGGCACCATGCAGCACATGATACACGCCCTCGTATTTGCCGGTCTTCTCGTAAGCCGCCAGATCTCTGGTATTCTCCACCACCATGATAGTGCGGTGATCCCGTCTGGGATTCGCACACACCGGGCAGATCTCCCTGTCTGTCAGGGTATAGCATTCCTTACAATACCGGACATTGGCTCTGGCCTCGATCATGACATTCGCCAGCCTGTCCACACGATCCTTCGGCATGTTGATCAGGTGAAACGCCAGCCGCTGTGCGGACTTACTGCCAATCCCGGGAAGGGCTGCCAGTTCATCTATTAATTTATTGATCTGTCCGCTGTAGAGTTCCATTAGAAAGGAAATCCTCCTAAGCCCCCGGTCATTTTGCCCATAAGCTCTGCATTGGCTTCGTCCGCCTTACGCAGTGCCTCGTTGGCTGCTGCTACGATGGCATCCTGCAGGGTCTCGATATCCTCGGGATCCACGATCTCCTCTGCCAGCTTGATGGATGTGATCTCTTTTTTACCGTTGATGGTCACTTCCACAGCTCCGCCGCCTGCGGATGCGGAGAACTCCTTCGTCTCCAGTTCCTTCTGTCCCTCTTCCATCTGACGCTGCATTCTCTGTGCCTGCTTCATCAGATTATTCATATTACCGGGCATTGCACCTCCGGGAAATCCACCTCTTTTTGCCATGTTCCTGTTTCCTCCATATCATTTATTATCAGTTCTATCTTACCTTATCTGTAAGGCTGCCGCAATCCCAAATTCACGCAGAATCACTCTTCCTCATCAATGTCCATGTTGATGACCTTGCTGAGATCCACGTAATTGTCTTCGAACTCTCTGCTGCTTTCCACCGTCTGGAGTGTCACTTCGATCTCCTTACCGGAAAAATCGGACAACAGCATTTCCAGTTGCTGCTTGTTCTGCTCATGGGCTTCTCCCTTGAAATAGTCGGAAGCCAGTCCATCCTCCAGCACTACCATAAGCTTGTTGTCTCCACCCAGACTCAATCTGGCGTTTTTCAGGTACATTTTCATGGGATTCTCGGCATTTCCCACGATGGCAGGCCATTTCCGCACGATCTCCTGAATATCTTCGGGGACAGCCTTCGGCAGCTGCGGCTTCGGCTTTGCTCCACCGGTCTGGGGCACTCCCTGTGCTCCCATGGCTCCGGCAGGCATCTGGGCTGCTGTGACCACGATGCCGTTTTCCACCTTTTCCTCCACTTGGCGGATCCGGTCTAACACCGCTTCCTGATCTGTCTCCATCTCCGGCTTGCACAGCTTGATCAGCGCGATCTCTACCAGAATACGCTTCTGGGCCGCATAGCGGATCTGCCCGGATAATTCGGAAAAAATATGAATGTAGCGGATGATCTGATCCATGGAGAGCATGGAAGCCTCTTCCTTCAGATTTGCCAGATTGTCTGTGGACATGTCAATGACATCCTCCAGATTGTCCGCTGTCTGTACCAGCATAAGGTTCCTCAGATACCAGGTAAAATCCGTGACGAACTGTACCAGTTCCCGGCCCTGCATGACGATCTCCTCCAGCAGTTCAATGCATCCCAGCACATTCCGTTCCATGACGAAACGCAGCAGTCTGCTGAATACCTCCGTATCTACCGCTCCCAATACATCCAGTGTCATATCATAGGTCAGTTCCTTGCCCAGATGGAACGCGATGCACTGATCCAGAAGGCTTAAGGCATCTCTCATGGAACCGTCCGCCACCTTTGCAATATAGCGCAGCGCTCTGTCCTCCACCTGCACCTGCTCCGTAGCCATCAGTTCCTTCATACGGTCCGTGATGGTATCAATGGAAATACGCTTGAAATCATATCTCTGACAGCGGGACAGGATCGTAATGGGGATCTTGTGCACCTCCGTGGTCGCCAGAATAAAAATAACATAGGAGGGAGGCTCTTCCAAAGTTTTTAACAATGCATTAAAGGCTCCAGGGGAAAGCATGTGCACCTCGTCGATGATGTAGACCTTGTATTTTCCTTCCGCCGGAGAATAAGATACCTCATCAATGATCTCACGGATATTGTCTACACCGTTGTTGGAGGCTGCATCGATCTCAATGACATTCATGCTGGCTCCCGCTGCGATTGCCCTGCAAATACGGCATTCCCCACAGGGGCCGTCCTCTGTGGGGTGTTCGCAGTTCACTGTTTTCGCAAAAATCTTGGCCACCGTGGTCTTACCGGTACCTCTCGTTCCGGTAAACAGATACGCATGGCCGATCCGGTTCGCCCGCAGCTGATTCTTCAGGGTGGTCACGATATGATCCTGCCCCTTGACATCGGAAAAAGCATCCGGACGAAACTTCCGGTATAGTGCTGTATATGACATGTGTCGTCTCTCTTTCTAACTTCGTTCTGCCAGTGGTCTTTAGCCTTAATCGCCGAAGCAGATGCCCAGCAGCTTTGCTTCCTGTACGATGGTAGCATCGGGATCCACGGTCTTCAGCTTGCCCGCTACATCCTCCAGAGGCACTCTAACGATTTCACGATTCTTGTAACCTACCATGAAGCCGTACTGATTGTCCAAGATCAGCTTGCCTGCCTCGGAACCCAGACGGCTGGCGAATACTCTGTCGTAAGGGCAGGGGCTTCCGCCTCTCTGCATATGGCCGGGCACGGTAACACGTACCTCCCTGCCGGTCTTCTCCTGAATCTGTGCGGCCACTTCATAGGATACGGAAGGGAACGGATATTTCTCCATCTTTTTCTTGTAATCTTTCTTCGGCAAAGCTGCATCTTCCTTGGAGATAGCGCCTTCTGCTACCGCAATAATGGTGAAACGGCAGCCCTTCTTGTCTCTGTCCTCGATCTTCTGGATGACCTTGTTAATGTCATAAGGGATCTCAGGGATCAGGATAATGTCGGCGCCGCCGGCCATTCCGGCATTCAGCGTCAACCAGCCTACCTTATGGCCCATTACCTCTACAATAAATACTCTGCCGTGGGAAGCTGCCGTGGTGTGGATGCAGTCGATGGCATCGGTTGCGATATCCACTGCGCTCTGGAAACCGAAAGTCATATCGGTACCCCACAGGTCATTGTCGATGGTCTTGGGCAGGGTCACGATGTTCAGGCCTTCCTTGCGCAGCAGGTTGGCTGTCTTGTGGGTGCCGTTACCGCCAAGGATCACCAGACAGTCCAGCTGCAGTTTATAATAATTCTGTTTCATGGCTTCCACTTTGTTCAGGCCGTTGGGGTCCGGATCCTGGATCGTCTTGAAGGGGGTCCGGGAAGTTCCGAGGATCGTGCCGCCCTTGGTGAGAATTCCGGAGAAATCCTTGTCCGTCAGCATCCGGAAATTACTGTAGATCAGTCCTCTGTAGCCATCCAGAAACCCATAGATTTCGACTTCTTCCTTACTGTTTGCCAGAGTCTTCACCACGCCTCTCATTGCTGCGTTCAAAGCCTGACAGTCACCACCGCTCGTTAACATTCCGATTCTCTTCATCTGGAGATCCTCCGTTTCTATATTTCATTATTTTCTCTTGCGTATGCCATAACTATGCAGAACCGTCTCCGTTCTACCAATAGATATTTCTATTTTAATACATTTATTTTCATCTGAAAATAGTTTGTTGTAATTTCCGGAAGATTTCGATGTGATGCAGGCGCAAAAAAGGAGCCACCGGAACTCTCCGGTCACTCCTCGCTGCCTTCTCTGAAAAAAATATCCAGTTTTCCCAGACATTTGATCAATGTCTGCATTTCTTCCTCGTCCAGATCCCGAATGATCGTGTGGATCATTTTCCTGTGAAAATCTCTATGATGGAAGAAGGCTTTCCGCCCCTTCTCCGTCAGAGTCACCAGCACTACCCGTTTGTCCTGTGTGCTGCGGTTCCGGGTGAGATAGCCTTTTTTCTCCAGGCTGTTCATATTCGTGGTCAGGGTTCCCACGGTGACGTGGAGTTCCCCGGCAATGCGGGACATGCTCTTTGGCTCCTCGATACCGATGGCCTCCAGAATGTGCATGTCATTATTTGTAATATCCTTGAATTCCTCGGTGATCACCGCTTTTGCTTCCGCATCCATCACATTATGGAACAGATTCACCAATAATTCATTCAGTACCCGGTTGTTGCTCTTCTCCATAGTTTCCTCTACGATATCTGGAATTTCTCTGTCGTATGCCGCGCTCCTTCGAAGCCGCCTTCCCGGACGCATATCCGCAGGCTTCCTGCCCTTCGAATCATTTTCAGTATACCGTCTACCAGGTCATCACGCAAGCCCCAATCGTAAGCCCGGCGCCGAATCCCGCCAGAACGATGCGGTCACCGCGGTGCAGCTTTTCCTGTCTGTTCAGTTCGTCCAGAAGCACCGGAATGGAGGCGGAGGACAGATTGCCCACCCTCTCCAGATTCGTGGGGAATTTCTCTCTGTCCGCATGCAGCCGCTTCGCCACAGCATCAATAATCCGGACATTAGCCTGATGCAATACGAACAGGTCAATATCCGCAACGGTAAGTCCGGCATCCGACAATGCCTCTTCAATACACTGTGGCACCCGTCTGGTGGCAAACCGGTACACTTCCTGTCCGTCCATTTGAATAAAATTCTCTCTGCCGTCCGTCGGCGGGTTTGCGTCCGTCTTTGCTGCCGAAGTCCTTGCATACGGGGTCGCCAGTTCTCTCGCACCGCATTGTAAGACTCCACCGCCGGTGCCGTCGGAATGCAGCGCCCGTCCCAGAATTCCTGCTTCCGGTATCCGTTTCTCCTCTGTCTCCGCCAAAGCGTTACCGTATTCCACCGCCCGGGACTCTGTCCTGCATTGTTCCACGACCACAGCCCCCGCGCCATCTCCGAACAGGATGCAGCTGCCACGGTCCGTCCAGTCCACCAGCTTGGACAGCACCTCACTGCCAATGACCAGGGCATTTTTCGCCAGTCCCGTCCGCAGATAGGCATCCGCGGTATTCAGGGCAAACAGGAAACCGGAACAGGCCGCATTCACATCGAAAGCCAGTGCATTCACCGCGCCGATGGCTGCCTGTACCTGACAGGCACAGCAGGGCAGATACTGCTCCGGAGAACAGGTTGCCACCAGGATCAGGCTGATTTCTTCCGCAGATATTCCCGCCTGTTCCAGTGCTTTGCCGGCTGCTTCTGACGCCAGTGTCACAACCGTCTCCCCCACCGACACATGGCGTTCACCGATTCCTGTTCTCTCCCGGATCCATTCATCCGAAGTTTCCACCATCTGCTCCAATTCTTTATTTGTAACGATCCTCCCCGGAAGCGCACTTCCGGTTCCGGTGATTCTTATGGTCCTCACGCCATTTCCTCCATGATATCCGCTGTTCTTTCTATTTTTTGTGCCAGACAGGCATTGCTGCCACAGAACAACAGTCCGTTATCCACATCACCCGTTGCCGCATTGATCAATGCTCTGGTGATGCAATACGGTGCCGTCTTCGGGTCGCAGGTCTTAATGCAATGCCTGCATCCGGTCATAAACCGTTCCCCGGCCGCCACTTTTTCCAGAAAAGCATTCCGTATGGCTCTGCCCGGCATTCCCACCGGACTTTTTACAATGACAATATCATCTTTCCGCGCCCGGAGATAGGCCTCCTTGTAGGCATCTGCCGCATCGCATTCTTCGGTGGTCACGAAACGGGTCCCCAGCTGAACCCCCGCGGCTCCCAGCGACATACAGTAGTCTCTGTCCTCTCTGGTGTAGATTCCGCCCGCTACGATCAGAGGGATTCCCAGTTCCGCCGCCTGCCGGATCATTGCCGTAAGCTCTTTTTCATATTTCTGCGGCGTATACGCATCCAGTTCTTCCTTCTTAAATCCCAGATGGCCTCCCGCAAGCGGACCTTCCGTTACAATGAAATCGGGTTTTCTGTCATATTTTTTCATCCAGTATTTTGTAATAACAGACAGCGCCCGAACACCGGATACGATGGGCGCCAGCATCGTCCGGTGGCTGCGGCCGGGCATCTCCTGTTCCGTCTCCGCCACAACTCCGGGCAGATCCAGCGGCAGCCCTGCACCGGAGATAATGCAGTCCGTACCGGCCAGCACTGCTGCCCTGACGTAATCCTCATAGCGCTGTGTCGCCACCATGATATTGACACCGACGATACCGCCTTTTGCTGTCTGTCTTGCCTTTTCTATTTCTTTCCCGATGGCGCGCAGATTGCAGACAATGGGATCTCTGTCAAAATCCGGCTCCCGGAAACCAATCTGGGCGGTAGAAATAATGCCGATTCCACCGGCCGCTGCCACTGCTCCCGCCAGGCCGGACAGGCTGATACCTACGCCCATGCCTCCCTGGATTACAGGGATGTCAGCCTGCAGCTCCCCCAGGATCATTTTTCTGTGATTCATCCCGCGTCACCTCTTGTTACCGCTTTAATATTTGCGGAACCTTTCATAACGTTCCTCTGCGATCTGTTCTCCGGTCATACCGGTATATTTTTGCAGGAATTCCTTGATATGTTCCTTGAGATACCCGCCGATGGCTTCCACAGTACTGTTGTCCGCTCCGCCGTATTCCGGCACGATCCGTTCGATCACACCGAGACGTTTCAGATCCTCGGAAGTAATGTTCATGACTTCGCTGGCCTCTCTGGCTCTGTCGGCATCCTTCCATAATATAGAAGCAAAACCTTCCGGTGACAGGATCGAGTAGGTGGCATTTTCCATCATCCACACCTCATTGCCTACCGCAGTAGCCAGTGCACCGCCGCTGCCGCCTTCTCCGATAAGAATACACAATACCGGTACTTTCAGAGCCGACATTTCCAACAGATTCCGGGCAATAGCCTCACCCTGTCCTCTCTCTTCCGCTTCCACACCGCAGAAAGCTCCCGGTGTGTTCACAAAACTGATAATGGGACGGTGGAACTTCTCCGCCTGCTTCATCAGGCGCAGGGCCTTACGGTAGCCTTCCGGCATGGGCATGCCGTAATTACGTTTTTCGCATTCTGCGAAATCCTTGCCCTTCACGTCTGCCAGCACCGTCACCGGCTGACCGTCCAGAAATGCGACGGCGCCCACCAGTGCCTTGTCATCCCCATAATAACGGTCTCCGTGAGCCTCCACCACATAATCGAAAATGTAGGGAATATAGTCGGTCGCTGCCGGTCTGTCCACTCTCCGGACTGTCTTGACCTTTTCCCATGCCGTTCTGGGGAGTGTCAGGAATGACCGTTCCTTCACAATTTCCGTAGGTTCAAAATGGAAATCAAAATTTTTCTTAAAATCCGCATAATTCCCTTCACTGCACCGATGCGTCGTGATCAGGAAATATAAGGTCTTCTTCAGATTCTCCCGGCGGACGATGCCGTCCACAAAACCATGCTCCTGTAAAAATTCCGCCGTCTGGAAGCCGTCAGGGAGACGCTGTCCCAGCGTCTGCTTAATGACTCTCGGTCCTGCGAAGCCGATCAGTGCTCCCGGTTCCGCCATGATCACGTCTCCCAGCATGGCAAAGCTGGCCGTTACACCGCCTGTAGTGGGATCCGTCAAAATAGTCGCGTAGAGAAGTCCCGCTTCTCCATGCCGCTTGATTGCTGCGGAGGTCTTTGCCATCTGCATCAGTGACACAATTCCCTCCTGCATTCTTGCACCGCCGGAACAGCAGAACAAAAATACAGGCAGCCGCAATTCTGTCGCTTTTTCAATCGCCCGGGTGACCTTCTCACCGACCACATGTCCCATGCTTCCCATCATGAATTTCGATTCACAGATGCCGATCACGGCCTTTTCCCCGTAAATCTCACATTCACCTACTGTCACAGCTTCTTTCACACCGGACTTTTCTCTGGCTTCCGCCAGCTTTTCCTCATAGCCCTCATATTTCAGTGGATTGCTTTCTTCTATCTCCTCGAACCAGGGCTGAAAGCTTTTCCGGTCTGCCACCATGCGGATCCGGTTGTGGGTCTTCACCCGGAAATAATAACCACACTCATAGCAGACATATTTATTTTTCGCCGCCCTGTCCCTGTTTATCATTTTCTTGCATTTCGGGCATTTGATCTCTGTTTCTATATCTACGCTTCCCATATCTGCACCTCTTATTCTGCATCACTCTTATCTCTGTCCAACCCATAAAAAGCATTTCCGCAGACTATTTTTACTTTACCGCAAAGGTAAGCTCTGCCTTCGCAGCCAATTTCCCGTTCACGGTGGCGACCGCTTCACCGACACCGACAGGTCCTTTGCTGCGGATAATGGTGGTCTCCAGTTCCAAGGTATCTCCGGGGCGCACCATCTGTTTGAATTTTGCCTTATCAATCCCGGCAAAATAAGCGGTCTTGCCGCGATGCTCCGGCAGAGACAGAATTGCTACCGCCCCTGTCTGTGCCAGTGCTTCCACGATCAACACTCCGGGCATCACCGGGTTCCCCGGAAAATGTCCTGCAAAATACGGCTCGTTGAAGGTTACGTTTTTGCGTCCCACCGCTCTGACACCGGGCTCCAGCTCCTCGATGGTATCGATCAGCAGAAAGGGATGTCTGTGGGGCAGAATCTCCATGATTTCCTGGGTGTTATATACTGACATTATTCCTCCGTTCCGCAAATAGCATCTTGCCAGCAGATGCTATTTCGCATTCCGTTACGATTATTCCATGTACTTCTTCAACAGCAGACTCGCATTATGTCCGCCGAAGCCCAACGAATTGGTCAGCGCGTAGGGCACCTCTTCCCGGTAAGCCTCTCTGCAGTAGTCCAGATCCAGTTCTTCCTCTGTCTCATGAAGTCCCACGGTACGGTGAATATAGCCTTCCTGAATTTCTTTTACGCAGGTGACGAATTCCACCGCTCCTGCCGCTCCCAGGAGATGTCCCACCATGGACTTTGTAGAATTGATCTTCAGATCATACGCATGTGTTCCAAATGCCAGCTTGATAGCTCTGGTCTCGAACAGGTCATTATGATGGGTGCTGGTTCCATGGGCATTAATATAAGTAAGCTCCTCCGGCGCCACACCGCCGTCTTTTAAGGCGTTCAGCATGGCGGCAGCCGCCCCGCTGCCATCCTCCGCAGGGGAGGTGATGTGATAGGCATCCGAAGAACAGCCATAACCGATCAGTTCCGCATAGATCTTCGCTCCGCGTCTCTTTGCATGCTCCAGTTCTTCCAGTACCACTACCGCCGAGCCTTCTCCCATAACGAAGCCATTGCGGTCTTTATCGAAAGGAATAGAAGCTCTCTGAGGGTCTTCACTAAACGACAATGCTGTCAGTGCGGAAAATCCGGCAATTCCAATGGGGGTAATAGAGCTTTCCGTTCCTCCCGCTACCATTACATCCGCATCGCCGTACTGGATCGTACGGTATGCTTCTCCGATGGAATGAGTGCCGGTTGCGCAGGCAGTCACCACGTTCAGGCTCTTTCCTTTTAATCCATAGGCAATGCTGACATTACCTGCTGCCATATTGGAGATCATCAGAGGCACCAGCATGGGGCCCACTCTGCCGGGGCCTTTTTCCTTCAGACGGTCATATTCCCGTTCCATGGCCTGTAAGCTTCCGATGCCGCTTCCCACACTGCAGCCCACCATATAAGGATCTTCCTGTTCCATGTTAAGACCCGCATCCGTGATCGCCTGTCCGGCAGCTGCTACCGCGAACTGGCAGAACTGCTCCATTCTGCGGGCGGACTTTTTGTCCATATATTGTGCGGGATCAAAATCCTTCACTTCCGCCGCCAGCTTACAACGGTAATCCGCAGTATCAAA
>CAKRRD010000057.1 GCA_934394815.1 uncultured Acetatifactor sp.
TGGGCATAGTGAAAGAGAAGGTACCGCTTTGTACCCTCGACTTGTCCGAATCAGGGTACAGAGTAAGAGAAGATGCCACTTTGCACCCTCGGCTTGTCCGAATCAGGGCACAGCGTGAGAAAAGATGCCACTTTGTACCCATGACTTATCCGGATCAGGGTACAGAGCCAGAGAAGATACTGTTTTGTACCCACGGTGTGTCCGAATCAGGGCACAGCGTGAGAAAAGATACCTTTCTGTACCCTCGACTTGTCTTAATGTGGGTACAGCGCAGGAAGATATATCGCTCTGTACCCATAATTCTCGTTAGCGAGGGTACAACACCAGAATAATAAGAGTTTGTGCCCATGAAATATCAAATGCGGTCGCAAAAACAATGCTCACGTCGAACAGTAATTTTCGCCGTGAGCATTTGTTAACTCATTCCACTAACTTCCCATTTACATTACAAAAGATTTTAAAACACTATTGACTTTTTTCGTTCTTGTGGTAATATAAACATATGAACGATGGTTCATATGAATGAATATTAAATCTAAATGCAAATCATTAGCAACTAAAAAACAGGAAATGCTAATGGAGAAAGAGGAGGATATTACCATGAAGAAAACTTACAAGATTGAGGTAGACTGTGCAGCATGTGCTCTGAAGATGGAGGATGCAGCGAAGAAGGTAGAAGGCGTTACCGATGCAACCGTCAGCTTCATGACCCAGAAGATGAAGGTGGAATTTGCTGATGGCAGCGATGAGAAGGCGGTTATGGAGAAAGTGGTAAAAGCCTGCAAGAGAGTAGAGGATGACTGTGAGATCTATTTATAAGGTGCTCTCGGAAAAGAGGAAGCTATGACAAAGAAACAGAAAAAAGTACTGGTCCGCATTATTGTGGCGGCGGTATTATTGATTATTTTGCATTTTGTACCGCTGGAAGGTATCTGGCTGGGACTGTTGTACCTGATCCCTTATGCGGTCATCGGCTATGATATTCTCAGAAAAGCCGTGCTGGGAATTATGCACGGAGAAGTGTTTGACGAGAACTTCCTGATGGCGGTGGCTACGGTAGGCGCCATGGGACTGGGAGAATATTCCGAAGGTGTGGCCGTTATGCTGTTCTACCAGATCGGCGAACTGTTCCAGGCGGTAGCCGTGGGCAAGAGCCGTCAGAACATCAGCGCCCTGATGGATATCCGTCCGGATTATGCCAACATTGAGGCGGAGGACGGCAGCTTAGAGCAGGTAGATCCCGACGATGTAGAGATTGGAACCGTGATCGTGGTTCGTCCCGGTGAGAAAGTTCCTATCGACGGTGTGGTAGTGGAAGGAACTTCCACGCTGAATACCAGTGCTCTGACCGGTGAAAGTGTTCCCAGAGAGATCACCGTGGATCAGGATGTGATCAGCGGCTGTGTGAATCTGACCGGCCTTTTAAAGATCCGTACCACCAGGGAATTCGGAGAATCCACCGTATCCAAGATTCTGGATCTGGTAGAGAACTCCAGTATGAAGAAGTCCAAATCTGAGAACTTTATTACAAAGTTCGCAAGATATTATACCCCGGCAGTCTGCTACAGTGCACTGGCACTGGCAATCCTGCCTCCTGTGATCAACCTGATCATGGGCAACCCGGCAGCCTGGAGCACCTGGATCATCCGTGCTCTGACTTTCCTGGTAATCAGCTGCCCCTGTGCACTGGTCATTTCCATTCCGCTTTCTTTCTTCGGTGGAATCGGGGCGGCAAGTGCCTGCGGTATTCTGGTGAAGGGTTCCAATTATCTGGAAGCACTGTCCGAGACGAAATATGTGGTATTTGATAAGACCGGCACTCTGACCAAGGGTGTATTTGATGTAACGGGTATTTACCCCGGCAGGGATTTCACAGAGGAGGAACTGCTGGAATATGCCGCTTATGCGGAAAGTTATTCCAGTCATCCCATCAGCAAGAGCCTGAAGACCGCTTATGGCAAGGAACTGGAGGCTTCCAATGTAAGTGATGTGGAAGAGATCAGCGGACACGGTGTTACCGCCAAAGTAAACGGCAGGCAGGTAGCCGCCGGTAATGCGAAACTGATGAAGAGTCTGCATCTGGCCTATACGGAAAATACCGGTGTAGGTACGGTGGTTCATGTAGCGGTAGACGGTAAATATGCCGGGTACATCCTGATCTCCGATGTGATCAAGGACGGTGCGAAGGAAGCTATTGCCTCCCTGAAAAATTCCGGTGTGAAGAAATGCGTTATGCTGACCGGTGACAGCAAAACAGTTGCAGAACATGTGGCCGGTGAGTTAAAATTGGATGAGGTACACAGCGAACTGCTTCCCGCAGACAAGGTAAGCTGCGTGGAGAAGCTGTTACAGGACAAGAGCGTGAAGGAAAAGCTGGCATTCGTAGGCGACGGTATCAACGATGCACCGGTACTGTCCCGGGCGGATATCGGTATTGCCATGGGAGCGCTTGGCTCCGATGCGGCCATTGAAGCGGCAGATGTGGTTCTGATGGATGACAACCCTGCCAAGATCGCTCTGGCAATGCGGATTTCCCGGAAATGTCTGCGCATCGTATACGAGAACATCGTATTTGCGCTGGCAGTTAAGGGCATCTGTCTGATCCTGGGTGCGCTGGGTATCGCCAACATGTGGGTCGCTATCTTTGCAGATGTAGGAGTTATGGTACTGGCTGTTCTCAATGCTGTGAGATGCCTGCATGTAAAACAGGACTAAACAGCGGGTGAGAGAATGCAGCAATTATTTTCAGAGATTACGACACTGTGCGGGAACGAACAATTTCTGCACGGTGTTATGAAAAAATATCATTATGATCCGGAGGAATATCCCAATCTGAAACAGATAGCGCAACAGATGGTTCCCTGTCTGGAGGCGGAAGCGGGATGGCAGGACAGAGATTTCGAAGAGACTATTCCCCGGGGGGAACGGTCTTTTCTGGCTGTTGGCATTACGTTGGGAAAAGGGATCGATGATCTGCAGGAAAAGTACTTGCGGGATGGTCATCTGACAGAAAGTTATATGATTGAGGTGCTGTCCAGCGAATTATTATTAAAAAGCTATCAGTCCTATACGGAGTGGGTGGCCGCCCACAGGGATCTGCATGTGGCCAGGCTGCATTTCCTGGGATCGGAGGATCCGAAGGCCGGGAATCCCGGATCAGAGACTATGGAAGCCCGGGGTTCCCATCAGAAATTATGCAACCGGTTGCGCCTGGAAAATCTGCCCATGCTGTTGCAGGAATTACAAATGCCTGTTACCTGTAATGAAGCTTACTGCATGATTCCCAAAAAGAGTGTGGTATTTTACGCGGAACTGACAGAGGATGCTTTCACCCGATGTGCCGGGATCTGTCTGGGATGTGGCAGGAGAGACTGTCCGAACCGCATGGAGGAGAAGGAGAATTTCCCGCTGCATTTTGCAGATATGACGGATCGCCCGTTGTCTTATGGCTATGCGAAAATTTTTTCCAAAGCGGATGCAAAATAAGCGTATAGCGTACAAAACGGCAAGATGTATTGTCCGAAATATTAAAATTCTGATAAGATTTATCAGACGACTTGTAAGTGCAGACAGAATATGGTATGATGCAATCACTTTCAGAGAGGAAAGATATCGTGGATGCGATGTCTTTCCTCTTTTGTGTATATGATGAGCCAAGTATAGATCTGTGCTTGCACAACAAGAATCTGTATTTGGCGAATGTATATCATCGAGCTTTTAAGCGAGATAGTATACGAAGTAAACAAATCGAGCAGGAGTCAGCCTGCTCGATTATAGGGTGAGCGAGTGAAAAACTTGGGAAAAGAGGTGGCTTATGGAAGTGTTTTTAGAAGTTACGGTACAGCATAAAAAATATCATGCAGGATTTATGGACAGAATGCGGCAGCAGCCGGAGGTTACCTTATGCTATCAGGTGGAGGGAGAATATGATTTTCTCGTGAAAGCGGACGTAACCTCAGAAAAGGAACTGGAAAAACTGGAGCGCAGCGTGCGTAAGATCAACGGTGTCTGCGGGGTACAGCCGGTCTATGCGCTGCAGGAGATCATCTGACTATACCCGCAGCAGGGCATTGAAGGTCTCTTCCAGATTCAGGCGGCCATAGCCCCAGTCCCGGTTGGGATAGGACAGCCCCGGGGTGCGCAGGGCGCCGCGGATGAAATAACTGCGGATTTCCCGGCTTTCCGCCAGCCGGTTGTTTCCTTCAATGACGGCCCACTGGAAAAACTGTGCTACGGCTCCTGCGATGATAGCGGCAGCCAGACTGCTTCCCGTGCGGCGGCCGCGGATCGTGGAGACATTGACTCCGGGAGCCGCCAGATCCGGACGGATCTGTCCCGTGCGCCCGAAGCCCCTGCCGGACTCCACGTAGAAACTGTTATTTTCCGCATTGTAAGTAGAGACACTCAGAACCTCCGGAGCCATGGAAGGTTCTGTCAGAGTCATATAAGGGTCGGGATTCAGAAAATACACAGGAACGTTTAAGAATTCCGTGATGGGCAGCCACATGTGAAAGCTGCCGTTGTATAAGCTGCCGGAGGCGGAGACGCGGAAGGTCCAGATGCCGGGAGTGGGATTCTGGATCCGAAGGAGGAACAGTTCCTCTCCGGAATTTTCTTCCACCAGAGCAGAGTCGATTGTGACTCTGCTTTTTTCGTAGATAAAAGAATAAGTGACACTCTGCTGTAACCCCAGACGCAGTTCGGGGATCGTCTCTCCGCCGGGGGTGCGGACGCTTAAGTTGAAAGCATCCGGGAGAGTCCCCCAGAGTTCCAGCCAGAAACCGATACAGCCATTGCTGACCCGGATCTCCACGTCCCGGGCAGTGCCTTCCGGAGTCTGGCTGTTTAACATGCCATGATAGTGGTGGGAAGCATTACCTTCATTTCCGCCGCAGATCACGGCGGCGCGGCTTCTGCGGACCGCGAGGGAGGAAAGATACCGGGACAGAGCGGAGCTTCCTGCATGATCTCCCTGATTTGTGCCCAGCCCCAGACAGATGACCACCGGCCGTTCAAAGAGACGCACGAAGGACTCCGCATATCGGATGCCCAGCATAATGTCATTTTCCTGATAGGCGGGGACATTCTCCGGTACCAGATAAAAGCTGCGCAGGTATTGTTTGCACTCTTTGAGTTTCACCACAACGATATCCGCATTCGGGGCGGCACCGGTATAAGGACTGCCCTGCCGCACCACACTTCCGGCGGCAACTCCGGCCAGAACGCTGCCGTGGCCATTCTCATCCCGGGAGGGAACGACGGAATAAGGATCCTCGGAACGCAGCGCCCGATTGATGTCCTCTCTGTGGTATTCGGAACCGTATTTTAACCCTTCCGGAGGGGTGCCGGTCTGAATTGTCTGATCCCAGAGAGCCAGAATACGACTGTTCCCGGTCTCATCCAGAAAGGCAGGATCCCGGTAATCAATGCCGGTATCGATAAAACAGAGGATCACTCCCTGCCCGGTGAGATTCAGAGGGGGACGTTGAACCTGTGTGATGCCGCTGGCAATCAGGCTTTCCGGGTCAAAAGGAGTTTCCACCGGTGGCTGAGGGGACGCATCGGAAGGAGACAGCTGCATCAGTCCGTAGAGCTTCGGCATGTTGGGGTAGGGGAAAAAATCCATATCCGGACTGCGGATGCCCAGCCGGCTCAGATACAGGATCAGGAATTCCTCTCCGATACTTTCATAACAGTCGATCCCTTCCTGAAGAAATTCCGAAGCAGAAAAATCCGTAATAATGTCGTAAGTGTCCTCCGACAGGATCATTTCTTTACAATCCATGAGCGCTTTGTTCCCTGTTGCAAACGTTAGATTATACTATGCGCAAAGGCCGCTTTTGTTGCATATTCCCTTATATAATGATAAAATAAACAGGTTATTACAACCAAGGACAAGGAGCCGCATTTATGGAGCTTATTCAGAAAATCAGGGCATTGCAGATAGAAAAAAGAAGGTCATTCCGAAGAATTCTGCTGGCAGAACTTCTTCTCCTGCTGGTGGGGATCATCGGTCTGTTCGGCAAAAAAGCAGTATATGACTATCCGACGGAAGCGGTAGCGGTAAATACAGGAAGCTATCAGGAGGATATGGAAATAGATCACATATCGCTGACTCCCGGTATTTACCGGATTCAGCTACACTATGATACCGATACCGAGATGAAGAATTTCTGTAATGCAGAAGATGATACGACAGGATATCGTATGCTTCGCAGCAGCGGAGAGCATCTGTATCAGGGACTGCATCAGACAGATTTTCAGATATGGCTGCTCCAGAAGACGAACGATCTGAGAATAACGGTGACTTACGGGGGAGAGGGCAGCTATACGGTGACCGGACTTACGATAGAAAAGACCAACGGATTGTCAGTGATCTTTTTACTTTGCATTCTCTTTTTCTCCGTATTGGCGGATCTGATCTACCTGTATGTACAGTATGACAGGGAATATAAGATTTCCGTTACACAAAAGGGGATTCATTTTGGCCTGGCATTGATCGTTCTTGTGACCTCACTGCCTCTTTTGCAGGATACGATGATATCCAGCGGAGACCTGGGATATCATATGCTGCGCATGATGGGAATCAAGGACGGCATCCTGTCGGGACAGTTTCCGGTGCGTATTGCACCAGAGTGGCAGCAGGGCTATGGCTATGCCTCTTCGATTTTTTACGGAGAGACTCTGCTATATGTGGGAGCCTTGTTCCGGCTGATCGGATTTTCCTATGTCACAAGCTACAGACTTTTTATGTTGTTTATTAATATTCTTACCGTAGGGATTGCATATTATAGTTTTCGTAGAATCTTTCAGGAACGTTATATCGGACTGTTATGTACCATGCTGTACACACTGTCTGTATACCGCCTCTCCAAAACGTTTATCTGCGGTTCTCTGGGAGAGACCTTCGGAATTCTGTTCCTGCCGCTGATCGCTTATGGCTTTTACCGGGTGTTTACACAGGAGATTACCGATAAAGAATACCGTTTTTCCTGGATCCCTCTGACCGTGGCGTTTACCGGGCTGGTACAGTCTCATTTGCTGACGGGAGAACAGGTGGGGGCATTTACCATTTTATTGTGTCTGCTGCTGATCAAAAAGGTATTCCGGAAGGAAACCTTCTGCTCGCTGGCCAAGACCGTCATCTACAGTGTATTACTGAGTGCTTGGTTTCTGATACCTTTCGGCGACTATATGCTGCGGGGAGATTTTATGATCCAGCATGTATCGGGAAGACCCATTCAGTACAGAGGTCTGTATCCGGCTCATCTGCTGTTCACCTTTTTCCGGAACGGCAGTAATGTATTTTATTCGGAGAACGGTATGGGAGACAGCCAGCCCATGGGACTTGGCATTGCACTGGTAGTGGCATTGCTCTTGTGGGGAGGTATGCTCTTTTTCCGCAGAACCACGCATTTACGCAAGGAAGAAAAGACCCTGGGGAAGATCGCCGGAGGCTTTGCACTTCTCGCTCTGTGGATGTCTCTGTCGGTATTTCCCTGGGATAAGATACAAAGCCTGAACGGCATTACAGCGACTCTGGTGTCCAGTATTCAGTTCCCCAACAGATTCCTGACCATCGCGACTGTCTGCCTCGTGCTGGTGGCGGGCGTTGTGGCAAAAGAAATCAAAGGACAGTATGAGAACGGTGGTCTGAAAATTTATTTTGCAGCCATGGCGGTATGCACACTGTGCAGCAGCATTTATCTGATGGATGATATGCTGCAAACGACCTCTACTTATCAGATCTACGGGGAAGAGGGCATGGGAAGCGGCTATATCGCCGGTGCGGAATATCTGCCCTACGGCGCGGATGCTTCTCAGTTCTGGCAGCACGATCCCTATGCGGGAGAAGCTGTGGAGATCACCGATTACTATAAGAACGGACTGGAAACAGAGATGTATTGCCGGAATCTGAGTGGCGGGGCGGAGACGGTGGAACTGCCGCTGCTGTATTATTACGGTTACCGTGCATATGACAAGACTACCGGACAGGAACTGATGATCACCACCAGTGATAATTATGCGGTATGTGTGGAACTTCCCGGCGGTTATGAGGGAACCGTCCACGTGGCATTTTACAGTCCCTGGTACTGGAGAGCAGCGGAGGCGGTAAGTTACTTAAGCCTGTTGGCACTGAGCGTCGGTGTGATTCTGGAAAAGAAGCGTGAGAGGAAAAACGCATGAAGATGACAGAAAAAATAAAGACGAAAGAAAACTATATATTTTGGTGTCTGTTTGGCATTTTTCTGACAGGAGCTCTTCCGCTGTTTACCAATTATTGCCTGAATTCGTCGGAGATTCCGTATCAGTTGGTACGCCTCGAAGGGTTACAGGAGAATCTGTCCGCAGGTATATTCCGGATCGCTATGCCGGTAAACTGGCAGTATGAGCATGGTACGGCGGGGCTGGATGGAAATCTGTTCTGGCTGTTGCCGGTGTTTTTACGGAAGATTGGATTACCCTTGGAAAGTGCTTATCGTTGCTTCTTGATGTGTATTTATGCGGCTGGTGTGATTCTTTCCTATGTGACCTTCCGAGAGGCATTTCGGGATTGGAAACTCGTTATTTTCAGCACGATGTTGTACTGCTGGGCACCGTGGTATATAGATACTTTATATGGAAGAGCAGCGATCGGTGAGGCACTGGGGTATGCATTTCTGCCGGTGTTGTTGCTGTTTGTGGTGAGAATGGTGGGACAGAAGGAAGGAAAACTGCCGCAATGGGTGCTTCTGACACTGGGAACCACCTTACTGCTGCAATCCTCGTTTGCGGTATTTACCGTGGGAATGCTGATGCTGTTGTTCTGTTGCATCTATTATCGCAGACAGATGCTGGGAAGAGCAGGGCTGTGGACACTGGGAAAAGCGGTCATTGCGACTGTGGTGTGCAATCTGTGGTATCTGTTACCTCTGCTTCGTTATCTTGTGGCGTATCGTGATGTGGCGAGATATCTGGGAAGCCGCCCTTTTCAGGAAAAAGGAGCATCCTTAATGCACTATCTGACCTTCTTTTTCCATGGGGGGACTGCTTATGATTATAAAGCCAACGGATTCCAGGGAGCGGCTGCCACCGGTGTCGGTCCGGCGCTTACGGCATTGTTCTTCCTGTTATTGTGGCTGAAATTCAGCGGCAGCCTGTCGAAGAAAGATGGAAAAAAAGAAATCACTTCAGGTCTGTTCCGGTGTGGAATGCTGGGAATCCTGCTGAGTCTCGGAAGCTTTCCCTGGGATCTGCTCCGCCGGAATGTGGTATTTCAGGTGCTGACTTTCAGCATACAGTCCCCTGTGATCTTTATGATTCCTGCTGTCTGCGGACTGGTTCTGGCAGGTTGTGGAGTGTTGGAATATTACCGCCGGGAGCGGTCTTTTGCAGAGGCAACAATTCTGGAGATCGCTGTGGCCGCCGTGGCTTTCGTATCCACGCAGTTTCTGACGAATAAACTGCTGCTCACCAGAGAGCCTCTGTGGATCCGGCAGAAGGAAGATCTGCCGGAACTGGTTCTCGTAGAAGCGCCGCAACTGCAAATGAGTGCAGCAGGCGGTAGCTTACAGTGGGGGACAGTGGCAATCGGTATTCTCGGAATCATTGGAATCGTGATCTACTGTATTTTCAGACAGCGGAAAGACCGGAAACAGGAAGTACGAAAGGAGGCAGCATAGGAAAATGGAAGTGTGGAAAAAATCGGAAATCCTGAAAAATAAAAAATTCCGTATCGTGCTGCTTCTGGAACTTTTGTTATTACTGGTGCCGGTAGTCGGAATCCTGCGGGGAGACCGGACCGTCAGTACGCTTGCGGATGCAAGGGTAGCCCTTCAGGAGGGCGTACGTCAGGAGGAAACCGGATATTCGGTGGACGGAAGCAGTGATGTTAACGGTACCTGGCTGGAAATGAGCGGCTTTGCGCTGACTCCCGGAACATACACCTATTATGTGACTTATGACGCGGAAGACAATGAAGTAAATAAGATCAATATCAAGAGTGACGACAGAATCTACAGGGAACTGCTGGAAAATGAACTTTCCCTGTATTCCGGAAGAACGCAGGCTTCCTGTGATATCTATGTGACAAGCAGTCTGGAACCGGAAGAGGTCAGCATTCAGGCAGACTATTACGGATCTGGCAGACTTGCCATTACGGACATCCGGCTGGTGAAAACAACAGCGGCTTACCGGATGCTGCTTACCATATTTCTTCTGGTGTTCCTGATTGCGGATTTTCTCATTATGTTGTATGTCTATATGGGAAAATACCCGCTTCCGCGGGAAAAAAAGCTGGCCTGGTTCGGGATTCCGGCGCTGGCGATCCTGACCTCCCTGCCTTTGTTTGTGGATTATATTATCATGGGAGCGGATCTCGGGTTTCATTTGCTCCGGATAGAATTTCTGGCCCAGAGCCTGCAGCAGGGAATCTTTCCCACCAGAGTGGAACCGATGTGGCTGTACGGACACGGATATGCCAGTTCCCTGTTTTATTGCGATACGTTTCTGGTGATTCCAGCGGTGTTACGGCTGATCGGATTTCCCATCGCCGTTGCCTACGGAGGATATGTATTTCTGGTGAATCTGGCCACGGCACTGATCGCCTATTTCTGTTTCCGGGGAATCTTCCGGGACAGCATGACGGGAATGCTGGGCAGTATGCTGTATACACTGGCCCCTTATCGTGTCTACAATATTTATAACCGGAGCGCCGTAGGAGAATATACGGCAATGATCTTTCTGCCGCTGTTATGCTATGGATTTTACCTGATTTTCACGGAAGACACGGAAAAGAAGGAATACCGCCATTACTGGCTGTTGCCAGTGTTGGGATTTTCCGGGATCATTCAGAGCCATGTGTTAAGCTGTGAGATCTCCGGTACATTTACGATATTACTGTGCCTGCTGTGCATCCGCAAGGTGTTCTGTAAGAGAACGTTTGTGGAACTGGTCAAAGTCGTAGTGGGGACAGTATTGGCCAATATCTGGTTCCTGCTTCCGATGCTGGATATGATGCTGGCCGACCAGTATCGCTATTCCAATAACAGCGGTACTTACATTCAGGACAGAGGTATTCTGGGATCACAGATCTTTTTTACCCTGCAGAATGCCGGAAGCAATTCCCGGTTCCAGGAACTGGGAATGCAGGATACGGAGCCTATCTATATCGGTATTGCCGTATTGTTGGGAGTAATCGTATATTTTGCCATCCGCAGACGGCAGAAAGAACAGGATCTGTCCCATTATAAGGGAGCGGAGATCGCGTTTATTCTGGGAGTCATCGCTATTGTGGTAAGCACCTATTATTTCCCCTGGGATGCACTGAAGGATGCTAATTCCCTGTTGGGACTTTTGACCACCATGATCCAGTTCCCCACCAGACTGACGATCATTGCGACCATCACCATGACGTTGGTGGCCTGTACGGCGGGTTACTGGATGTTAAGGTCAAAGGATAAGCTGTTAAAATATTCCTTCCTGACAGTGATCTGCGGCAGCTGTATTTTGTTCTCCCTTTATCAGACTAATGATCTGCTGCAGACGAGGGAAGGAGCACTCCGGATTTATTCCATGTCTTCCATGGGGCATTCCGGAATTCTGGGAGCGGAGTATCTGCCACTGGGCGTGGAATGGAATTTCTATTATCACGATGCATGGCCGTCAGAGGGCGTCGAGGTGGACTCCTTTGAAAAGGAAAATCTGACGACACGGACCACGGTGGCGACGGCCGCAGAAGAGGGAGATTATTATATTGATCTGCCCATGCTTTTGTATAAAGGATATCATGCCAAGGATGTGGCGACGGGGGAGAAATTCCCGGTGACCATAGGTGAGAACGGACATGTCCGGGCCATTCTGCCGGCGGGTTATCAGGGAACCGTAAAGGTGTGGTATTCCGGTATGTGGTACTGGCGTGTGGCGGAAGGAGTCAGCCTGCTGTTCTGGGTGGCTGTGATCGCCGCTGAGATTATCTCTCGTAAGAAACAGCGGGAAAAGGTATAGCTGCGGAACTGATTTTTCAGTGAAAACAGAAAATAGAACATAGAAAAAGAAGCAGAAAAAGAGGATGCGGGTATGCTCCGAGGAACAGCTGCATAAAGTAGTAGCGGATAGTTCTGAGAGGAGATACCACATGAAACGTTTTTTCAGGGAACACGAAAAAACACTCTGGCTCCTGCTTCTTTTTGTATGCGCGTTTTTCCTGGGAAGAGGCATTGGAGCCATCGCTTACGGACTGCATCTGCAGCAGGAGATGAATACCTGGGAGACGGCAGGGAGTGCACTGGAGAATACGCAGGGGGTACTTTCCGCGGAGAACTGGGGGCTGGGGTTTGGTGCGGAAGGAACTCAGCCCAGCGGTACGGCTTCTGCGGACAAATTAAAAGAATACAATGCCTATTATGTGGGAGATGCCGGAGAGAAAAAGATCTATCTCACATTCGATTGCGGCTACGAGAACGGAAATACCGCCAATATTCTGGATGCACTGAAAAAGCATAACGTGTCAGCGACTTTTTTCGTGGTGGGACATTTTCTGGAATCGGCCCCGGATATGGTGAAACGCATGGTGGAGGAAGGACACACGGTGGGAAATCATACTTACCATCATTATGATATGTCGAAGATCTCGGATCCGACGACTTTTCAGAAAGAAATGGACGACGTGAGAACTCTTTTTCGGGAGACCACCGGCACGGAAATGGCCATGTACTACCGGCCGCCTCAGGGAAAATACAGTGAGACCAACCTGCAGATGGCAAAGGATCTGGGATATTCTACTTTTTTCTGGAGCCTGGCGTACGTGGACTGGAATGTGGATGCACAGCCCAGCCACGAGGAAGCTTTTTCCAAACTGATAGACAGGATCCATCCGGGAGCCGTGGTGCTGTTACATAATACTTCGAAGACCAACGGCGAGATCCTGGATGAACTTCTCACAAAATGGGAAGAAATGGGCTATACCTTCGGAAAATTGGAAGAACTGGTGCAGTAGGGTTTGACTTCCCCTGCACCATACCCTATAATAGATAACAGAAAAAAATACTGGAGGACAACCATGGAAAAAGAACTGGTAGTTGTCATTGATTTTGGCGGACAGTACAATCAGCTGGTCGCCAGAAGAGTCAGAGAATGCAATGTATATTGCGAGATCTACTCTTACAAGACAGACTTGAATAAGATAAAAGCGATGAATCCCAAGGGAATCATCCTGACCGGCGGCCCCGCAAGCTGCTATGAACCCGGTGCAGCTACCTGCTCCGAGGATCTGTTTAACTTAGGAGTTCCCGTGCTGGGACTCTGTTACGGCGCACAGCTGATGACCCATGTGCTGGGTGGCAAGGTTGAACGTGCAGCCGTTCGGGAATATGGCAAGACTGAGGTGAAGGTAGACCGCAGTTCCAAGCTGTTTTCCGATGTATCCGAGAATACGATCTGCTGGATGAGTCATTTCGACTATATCTCCAGACTGGCTCCCGGCTTCCGTGCCGTAGCTACCACCGCGAACTGTCCCGTGGCAGCGGCGGAGTGCGTAGAACGTGGACTGTATGCAATCCAGTTCCATCCGGAAGTACTTCATACCGTGGAAGGCTCCAAGATGCTGTATAATTTCGTGCGTAACATCTGCGGATGCTGCGGCGACTGGAAGATGGATTCCTTCGTGGAAGAGTCCATCAAGGCCATTCGGGAGAAGGTCGGCAAGGGCAAAGTCCTCTGTGCATTGTCCGGCGGCGTGGATTCCTCCGTGGCAGCAGTACTGTTATCCAAGGCAGTCGGCGAGCAGCTGACCTGTGTCTTCGTAGATCACGGCCTGCTCCGGAAGAACGAGGGCGATGAGGTAGAAGCAGTCTTTGGTCCCAACGGCAATTACGACCTGCACTTTATCCGTGTAAATGCGCAGGAGCGCTTCTACAGCAAGCTGGCCGGTGTATCCGAGCCGGAACACAAGAGAAAGATCATCGGCGAAGAGTTCATCCGCGTCTTCGAGGAAGAGGCGAAGAAGATCGGTGCCGTAGATTTCCTGGTACAGGGAACCATTTATCCCGACGTGGTAGAGAGCGGACTGGGCGGTGAATCCGCAGTGATCAAGTCCCACCACAATGTAGGCGGCCTTCCCGACTATGTAGATTTCAAGGAGATCATCGAGCCTCTGCGCAACCTGTTCAAGGATGAGGTTCGTAAGGTAGGACTGGAGCTTGGCATTCCGGAGCACCTGGTATTCCGTCAGCCGTTCCCCGGCCCCGGACTGGGTATCCGCATCATCGGCGAAGTAACCGCCGAGAAGGTCAAGATCGTGCAGGATGCCGATGCCATCTACCGCGAGGAGATCGCCAACGCAGGTCTGGACCGCGAGATCAACCAGTACTTCGCAGCCCTGACCAACATGAGATCCGTAGGCGTTATGGGTGATGAGAGAACCTATGATTACGCCATTGCACTGAGAGCGGTGAAGACCATTGACTTCATGACCGCAGAGAGCGCACAGATCCCCTATGAGGTGCTGCAGAAGGTGACCAGCAGAATTATTAATGAGGTCAGTCATGTGAACCGGGTAATGTATGATATTACCAGTAAGCCGCCTGGGACGATTGAGTTTGAGTAAGAAGTAGTGCTGAAAAAGTCCAGTATTTATGCGATTTCCAAACAAAAATGTTTAAGTATTGGCAACGATTTGGCAACAGTTTTTCCTTATTCAATGAATAAGATTACTTTA
>CAKRRD010000058.1 GCA_934394815.1 uncultured Acetatifactor sp.
GCAGAGGACACACTTATTAACAATCTTTTTCATCCTACCTTATATCCGGTTCCCCATACCACTTTCAGGTATCTGGGATCCTTGGGATTGCTCTCGATCTTCTCCCGGATATGGCGGATATGCACTGCAATGGTATTATCCGCACCAATGGCCTGCATATGCCAGATAGATTCGTAGATCTGGCTGATGGACAGAACCTTCCCCCGCTCCTGTACCAGCAGTCTTAAGATCTTATATTCGATGGGAGTCAGCTTCACCTCCCGGCCGTCTACAGTCACCGTCCGATTCCGGTCATTGATCTCCAGCCCGTCCACACGGTAAATCTTGTCGATGCTCTCGCACAGATTTATCAGCTGGGTATAGCGTCGAAGCTGGGATTTCACTCTGGCTAACAGTTCCAGAGGATTATACCCCACTGTCACATAATCATCCGCTCCGGCATTCAGCGCCATGATCTTGGCTGTTTCTGCACTCTGGGCAGAAATGATGATAATGGGAATCGTAGTCATGCTGCGGATGTCGTGGATCATTTCGATCCCTTCTCCCCAGCCCTTGCCGTCCAATTCCACGTCCAGTATCAGAAGCTGGATCTCCTGGACTCTCAACAGCTCCTGCAGCTGTGCTCTGCCCGTAACTGCCACCATTTTTAGACCTTCTCCTGCCAGAAGGGAACTCATTGTCTCTATCACACCTGTATTATTGTTATATACCGCTACCTTTTTTTCCATGGTCCGCACCTTCCACCTTTCGTAAGGGAAAAGACCCCTCTGCCTTATCCTCTGTTATCGTATCCTGTCAATGCATATTTTCTGCAACATAATTATTAAAATTCTATAAACTCTTCAGAACAGCGCAAATAAAAATGCCCTACAATATACTAGACGTAATTGCAGGGCAAAAAGTTGCAGTATTTTTATTTTTCAGGTGTAAAAAACTTCTTCCAGTACCAGTCCTTTGGCCGGAACTAAGGGGCCGGCTTTCGCTCTGTCACCGGATTTAAGTACTTCCGTCATACTCTCCGGGGTGCGGATCCCTTTTCCCACTTCGAGAAGGGTTCCCATGAGAATACGGATCATGTGATGCAAAAATCCATTTCCGGTAAATACAAACTCCACACGGTTCTCTATCCGTTCGATCCGGATCTCGTCGATCCGGCGGACGGTGGATTTCTTACTTTTCTTCGCAGAGGTAAATGCCTTGAAATCGTGTTCTCCAAGCAATAGCTCCGCCGCCTTTCGCATAGCATCCAAATCTAATGCTTCCGGTTCCTCTGTCGCATAGCGTCTCCAGAACACATCCGGGATCTGACTGTTGATGATGCGGTAACGGTAACGCTTCCCGGTGGCATTTAGTCTGCTGTGGAATCTGGGCGCCGCCTCCGACACATCCACCACGGCAATATCCTCCGGCAGATACCGGTTACAATATTCCAGGATCTCCTCCACACTCATGGCAGCTTCCGTGTGGAAATTCGCCACCTGTCCCAGGGCATGCACTCCGGCATCCGTTCTGCCGCTGGCGGCAATCTCTATAGGCTCACCGCACATTTTGGACAACAGCGCTTCCATTTTCCCCTGGATCGTACTATCCGTAGAAGTCTGTTTCTGCCATCCCTGATATCTGGTTCCTTCATATTGCAGTCGTAGTCTGATATTTCTCATGATTTCTTTTCTTTCTGTTTTTTCGCAGAAGCTTCTTTTCGAGCTTCCTTTTGGGCTTCTTTTTGAGCCTCTTCCTCTGCTGCCTGTCTGGCCAGTTCCTCGCTCAGCCTCCGGTCTCTCTCCTGCATCTGCCGCACTTCGTCCATATCCTCCGGCTTCAGTCTACGGAAATGATTGATCCCAGCTGTCAGGATCTTCACGCTGTCCTTGGTCGTCTGTAAAGCGCCCTCCTGATACATGGTCAGAGCGATCAGACCAATGGGCACTGCCACGATCATTCCTACGACACCGCCCAGCTTATATCCTATGTACAGGAGGAACAGAGTCGGCAGAGGCGGCATTCCCACAGAATCTCCCACGATCTTCGGCTGGATCAGCTGACGCGCCAGCTGTCCGATGCCCCAGATGATCAGCAGCCCTATAGCCATCTTATAATCAGAGCTTAAGATCTTGATAATAGCCCAAGGGACCATGACGGTTCCGGTTCCAAAGAAAGGCAGGAAATCCAGAAATGCGATTCCCAGTGCGATCAACAACGCATAATCTACCTGCAGAATAGCAAATCCGATGACTAATAGCAGATACATCCACACTTCGATCTTAAGCTGTGCCTTAAGATATCCGCCTACTGCTTTGACCAGTCCGCGCTTCAGCATATAATACCAGGACAGTACTTCCACCGGTGTATGATTACGGAACCATGTTGCCAGCTGGTCTCTCTCCGCTACGAAGAAATAGGAAGAAAGCAGTGCCATGATCAGTCCGATCAGGATCGAAGGAACCTGCTTGGCGAAATTGCCCACGGCATTGATCGTAGGGGTGCCGATCTTACCCAGAAGATCTCCCACATAGCTTCCGATCTGATTGATGACATCCATGATGCTTTGCTGTACATCCGCCGGAAAACGGTTATAGATAACGCTCAGGTTCTGTCCGATATCGGCAAAATCATGCTCCGCACTGTCCCAGATATCCGGTAGTGCACCGATCAGTCCCATGATCTCATCGGTTAACTTCGCCCCTACCAGATAGAGGATCAATATCACCAGTGCGATGACCGCCACGATGACAAATGCACTTCCCGCTTTTCGCTTGATCTTGACTTTTTCCTCGAAAAAACGCACCAGGGGGCTGGCGATCAACGCTATGATCCAGCCTGCCACAAATGGTGCAAAAAATACTAACAGCTTCGGCACCAGGAAAACGATCAACATCAATATAATAAATGCCACACCCAGATTCACTAAGGCTTTACAATATTTCTTCATATGCTCTCACTCTCTCACGCATTCTGCTTTTACACTCATTCATCCTTCCTGCTGTCTATTCCTGTGCAGGATCTTCTGCTGCCAGCACTCCGTCCAGAATCTCATAGATTTCCTCTCTGCCCTGCTTCGTCTGTGCAGAGTAGGGAACAATCTGTGTATCCACTCCCGCCTGTAGGGTGGTGCGGATCAGTTTCACCTGTTTCTGTATCTGACTCCGGTTGATCTTGTCCAGCTTGGTGGCAATGATGATGGGATCGTAGCCGTTGCGGCGGATCCAGTCATACATGATCCGGTCGTTCTCTGATGGTGCATGCCGGATATCGATCAACAAAAACACCAGCTTTAACTGTTTAGACTTGTGCAGATAATCTTCGATCATTTTACCCCACTGGGCCTTTACATGCTCATTGGCCTGTGCATAGCCGTAGCCGGGCAGATCCACGAAGTAGATTTCATCATTAATATTGTAATAGTTGATGGTCTGTGTCTTACCCGGCTGGGCACTGGTCCGGGCCAGAGACTTCCGGTTCATCAGACCATTGATCAGGGAAGATTTGCCGACGTTGCTTTTACCGGCAAATGCCACCTCGGGATGTATGTTCTCCGGAAGCTTGCTGGTAATGCCGCAGACTGTTTCCAGATTTACATTCTTTATGATCATATAAATACCTTTGTCTTTCCGTAGCCTGTTTTCGGCAGGTACTTTTTTGCACAAAACGCTGCCCTGTGTCATCACAAGGCAGCGTCAGAATTATTTTGCCTTTTTCAGAGAATCTTCGTGCAGGGTGAGCGGTTCGCTCTCTCCATCCACAGCTGCCTTGGTGACAACACATTCTTCGATGGTGTCATCCGAAGGGATCTCATACATGGTATCCATCATTACGGATTCCATAATGGAACGTAAGCCTCTGGCTCCGGTCTTGCGTTCCAATGCCTTATCGGCGATGGCCTCAATGGCATCCTGCTCAAAGTCCAACTTTACGTTGTCCATCTGGAACAGCTTCTGGTACTGTTTTACCAGAGCGTTCCTGGGCTCCTGAAGGATGCGGATCAGGGCTTCTCTGTCCAGTCCTCTTAAGGAGACACAGATAGGAACACGTCCTACGAACTCGGGAATCAGACCGAACTTCACCAGATCGTGAGGAGTTACCTCCTGCAGCAGTTCGCTGATATCCTTGTCCTCTCTTCTGCCCAGCTCGGTATTGAAACCGATGGCCTTGCGGTCCAGTCTGGCTTCCACGATCTTCTCCAGTCCGTCGAATGCACCACCGCAGATAAACAGAATGTTGGTGGTGTCGATCTGGATCAGTTCCTGATGAGGATGCTTTCTGCCTCCCTGGGGAGGTACGCTTGCCACAGTACCCTCGATGATCTTTAACAGTGCCTGCTGTACGCCTTCACCGGATACATCACGGGTAATGGATACGTTCTCACTCTTCTTCGTGATCTTATCGATCTCATCAATATATACGATACCGTACTGTGCACGTTCCACATCGTAATCCGCCGCCTGGATCAGCTTTAACAGGATGTTCTCCACATCCTCACCCACATAACCGGCCTCGGTCAGTGTGGTGGCATCCGCTATGGCAAACGGTACGTTGATGATTTTGGCCAGTGTCTGAGCCAGATAAGTCTTACCGGAACCGGTAGGACCTACCATGATAATATTACTCTTCTGCAGCTCCACATCGTTCAGATCCTTGGGAGCCGTCACTCTCTTGTAATGATTGTACACCGCAACGGAGAGGACTTTTTTCGCCTCTTCCTGTCCGATGACGTATTCATCCAGGAAATTCTTGATCTCCTTGGGTTTCAGAAGGTTGATATCCGGAGCCGCAGTCTCTTCCACTTCTTCGTCTTCCAGTTCCTCCTCCAGAATGTCCGCGCAGATGTCTACGCACTCATCACAGATATATACCCCGGCAGGTCCCGCGATCAGCTTGCGGACCTGGCTCTGGGTCTTGTTACAAAATGAACATCTAATGTCATTTCCGGAATTTTTTCCTGCCATCACTATACTCCTGTTGTTTTATGCCTCGTGGAAGGTGATCACCTTATCGATGAGGCCGTATTCGCAAGCCTCCTCCGCACTCTTCCAGTTATCTCTCTCCGTGTCTGCGCAGATGGTCTCATAATCTTTACCGGTGTTCTCAGCCAGCATACGGTTCAGCTTCTCCTTGGTACGGAGGATATGCTTTGCTGCGATCTCGATCTCGGTAGCCTGACCCTGGGTACCACCCAGAGGTTGATGGATCATGATCTCTGCGTTGGGCAGTGCGAAACGCTTGCCTCTGGCACCGCCTGCCAAAAGGAATGCTCCCATGCTGGCTGCCATACCGATACATACGGTGGACACATCACACTTGATGTACTTCATGGTATCGTAAATGGCCATACCTGCGGTAACGCTTCCGCCCGGGCTGTTGATATACAGATGGATGTCCTTATCCGGATCCTCTGCTTCCAGGAACAGTAACTGTGCCACAATGATGCTGGCCGAAGTCTCGTTGACTTCCTCTCCCAAGAAAATGATTCTGTCTTTCAACAGTCTGGAATAAATATCATAAGACCGCTCACCTTTGCTGGTCTGTTCAATGACGTAAGGTACTAAACTCATATTCTAAAACCTCCATTACTTCTGATTAATATTACTATCGTATCCTACTTAGCAGGCTTTTTCAACGAGATTCCGAAGATTTAATAAAAATTTAAAAGAAAGCGTATCCCCACCTCCCTGCGGACGTGGGAATCCGCTTTCTCTTCCTATCGTATCTTAAAGCATAAATTATGCTTCTTCAGGCTTCTCTTCTGCTGCCTTTTCCTTCTTGGTGGTCTTCTTGGCTGCAGCCTTTGCTTCCTTAGCGTTGTCTACGATGAAATCAGCTGCCTTTCTTACGCAGATATCTTCCTTCACCTGCTTTGCACCCTGCTCACCCAGAAGCTCTTTTACCTTGTCAGCTTCCATCTGGTAAGCTTCTGCCATGCTCTTGATCTCAGCTTCGAAATCTTCCTCGGCAGCTTCCATCTTCTCTGCAGCTGCTACTGCTTCCAGAACCAGACGGGACTGGATTCTCTTCAGTGCTTCCGGCTTCAACTGCTCCATCATGGTCTGAGCGGTCAGACCGGTGAACTGCATGTACTGCTCCAGAGTGATACCCTGTGCCTGAATTCTCTGTGCAAAGTTCTCTAACAGCTGTCTCTGCTGGGTCTCTAACATAGCGTCGGGGATCTCCATCTTGGCATCTGCGATCACTGCATCCAGAACTGCCTCTTCCTTGGCGATCTTAGCTTCCTCTTCCTTCTTGGAAGTCAGCTTCTTCTGTACATCTTCTCTATACTCAGCCATAGTATCGAAATCGGATACCTCGCTTGCGAACTCGTCATCCAGATCAGGAAGCTGCTTCTCCTTGATCTCCTTAACGGTGCACTTGAATACTGCAGGCTTGCCTGCCAGCTCGGTTGCATGATAATCCTCAGGGAAGGTTACGTTTACTTCGGTCTCCTTGTTCAGTTCAGCACCAACCAGTGCCTCTTCAAAACCGGGAATGAAGGAACCGGAACCGATGGTCAGGGGATAGTTCTCACCCTTGCCGCCCTCAAATGCAACACCGTCTACAAAACCTTCGAAATCGATAACGGTCATATCACCGTCCTTAACAGCACGGTCTTCCACGCTGATGGTTCTGGCATTGCTCTCACGCTCTCTGTTGATCTCAGCGTCGATATCCTCATCGCTTACCTTAACGTCGATCTTGTCAACCTTCACACCCTTGTATTTGCCAAGAGTAACTTCAGGCTTCAGAGCAACCTCTGCGGTAAAGATGAAAGGCTTGCCGGCCTCTAACTGGGTCACATCGATCTTCGGAGAAGATACGATCTGCTCCTCACACTCTTCCAGAGCCTTATCGTAAGCATCGGGAATCAGTGCGTTTGCTGCATCCTCATAGAATACGGACTTGCCGTACATCTGCTCGATCATCTTACGGGGAGCTTTGCCCTTACGGAAACCGGGAATGCTGATCTTGTTCTTATTCTTCTGGTAAGCACCTTCGATTGCCTTCTCCAGTTCTTCAGCAGATACTTCGATGGTCAGCTTGGCCATGTTTTTCTCTAACTTTTCAACCTGTAAACTCATTATAACATTTCCTCCTTTATACCCTTGCGGGTCTGTATCCAGTCGCAGTCATTTTGCAATTATAGCATAAGTTGGAGGAATTGACAACCCTTTTATTTTGGGGCTTTCTGCGTAACCGGGGCATAGAGACACTTCGTGCTGACTCCGGGAATCATTCCCAGCTTTCCCGACAGAGCACTGACCTTTTCCTGCGGTGCATCCATGACCACACTGATGATGTTCATCTGCTTCTCATGATAAGGTATCCCCATTCTGCCGATGATATATTCCCCGTATTCATGCAAAAGTCCGTTGATCCTGACTGCTGCCTCCGGATCCTCCACTATAATGCCGATCAGGGTAACTCTTGTATTTTCCGTCCCTTTTTCCATAGCATTCTTCCTTTCACTTTCCGGACATATTCTGCCGGGATCTGCTTCTTCATGATCCGTGCCCGAACTCCTGCACTTCTCACATCCGCACGGTCTGCGAAAGCTCCTTTGCCGGTCGGATATGGGTAGCCAGCATCAGAATCCGTTCTCCCGCCTTCTGCCGGATATATGCTTCCACTTTTTTCCGGTTCTCTTCATCCAGTCCGGTAAAAGGTTCATCCAACAGGACGCACTGCGCACCGGCTTCCATGGCCCGCACCAGAGATACTCTCCGTTTCATGCCGCCGGACAGTTCGCTGCAGGGCTGCTCCAGTGCTTCCTCCGGCAGCAGCTGCGTCAGCGCCTCTCTTGCCTGTAAGGCATCTCCCAGGATCATTTCCAGATTTTTCACCGCACTGTACTCTTCGCAGAGCCGATCCTCCTGAAACTGTACGGCAAAGGCAGACATTCCCGACACTTCTCCCTCCTCCGGCTTCTCCAGCCCGCACAGGCACCGGAAAAAAGTGGTCTTTCCGCTGCCCGAAGGAGTATCCAGCACAAGGAATTCTCCACCATGGAATTCCTGCTCCACATGCCGGAAAATCCAGCGCCCGTGATAGCTTTTCCCCAGATCCCGCACCCGCAGGCTGCTGCGTTCTCCGCCAGCTTTTTTCTGTGGCAGGACCGGTCTTTTGCAGACAGGCTCCCACCGGAAAAAGACATCAATTCCATAGAATATTATTTTTTCAAAAAATACGCTGAGCACTACGATCACCGCCGTCCAGGCAAACAGCTCCGCCGTATCCAGATAGATCTTCGCCAGATACAACGCCCCGCCGATGGAATGGGTGGGCGTGCCGATCACTTCCGCTGCCACCCCGGACTTCCAACACATCCCCAGCGACAGTTGAAAGGCACTGAGCAGAAAAGGCTTTAAAGCCGGACGGTAAATATAGAAGAAACGTGTGTCGAAGGGCAGACGGAATACTTCCGCCATCTCCAGCAATTCTCTGTCCGCACTCTTTAAGCCTTCCAGGGTATTCAGATAAATATTCGGAAACACCACCAGAAAGCAGATGGACACCGCCAGCATGGAGGATCCCCACCAGATCAGCAAAAGCACTGCAAACACCGCCACAGGTACCGCCTTGCAGAATACCATAAAAGGCCGCAGCACTTCTTCGGCTATTTTATACCGGTAACTGACTGCCGCCAGAAGCAGTGCCAGTACCGCCCCCAGCAAAAAGCCAAGGGCGATCCGCCATAATGAACCGAAAGCACTCTGCCAGAACTCCGCCTGCCCAGCCAGAAGAAACAGTGCCCGCAATGCCTGCAGAGGTGTCACCACCAACAAAAAATTGTCCACACACATTGCCAATATCTGCCATACTGCCAGCCAGAAGAAAATGATTAAAGTTTTTCTGATGTATTTTTTATCCTTATTCTGTATCATACTTATTCTGCATCATAATAAAAATCGGATTCCGGGAGTCCGCCGCCTATGGACAGGGAATCCTGATGGAACAGTACGTCAAGGTATCCGGAAAGCGCCTGCTTCATTTCCTCTTTGTCAATATAGGTAATGTTACAGTTCGGAATTGCTTTCTGAGCAACAGGTTCTTTGGCTACTATCTGGGCTTCCACGGCCAGGGCTGCACCGGTAGTGGGATCTGCATTGATGGCTTCCGCACTTGCCTTGTGATCCTCCAGGAAAGATTTCACCGCTGCTTCATTCTCTTCGAGGAATTCCTTACGAACGACGGTCACACCGGTGACCATGCTGCTGCCGTTTTCTCCCTGTACCTTGTTCCACTCTTCGTTCAGGTCGAAGATCACCTTCAGCGCATCATTCTGCATGCAGGCTGCGGTAACAAAAGGCTGGGGCAACAGGCCGATGGCTGTGGGATCCTCTGCCAGTACGGATGCTACTTCTGTGGCTTCGGATTTATATTCCAGTGTCACATCGTCCACGGACATACCGTTTGCTGCCAGCAGATACTGCAATACATAATCCGGTGTGGTTCCTTTTCCGGTCAGATAGATGGTCCTGCCCTTCAGATCGGTAAAATTCGTCAGGCTGTCCTCTCCGGATACCATATACAATACGCCAAGGGTATTGATGTCGATCACTTCCACGCCGCCCTGTGTCTTATGATAGAGAACACTGGCCACATTGGCAGGCACCAGTGCGATGTCCAGATCCCCCTTTACCATCAGCGGCAGAATCTCGTCCGCACCGGTGGCCATCTGGAATTCATAGGCATTGGAAGTCTCTCCCTTGTCCGCTTTATCCATTAAAAATAAAAGTCCCAGAGAAGTCGGTCCCTTTAAGGATGCCACGCGTACCGGCGTGCCCTCCGTGGCTTCCGCAGTTTCTGCTGTCGGGACCTGCACAGTCTCCGTTGCTGCTTCCGTACTCTCTGCGGTGCTCTCCACAGCAGCCGTCTGTACGCTCTCCGTTGCCAGACCTTCCGACACGGTTTCGGCATTCTGTGCCTGTCCGCAGCCTGCCAGACCGCTGCATAACAGTCCCATAGTCAGCGCCAGAGCCAGCATTTTTGTGATTTTTGTTTTCTTTTTCATTGTTTTTTCGCCTTTCTGTATAGGATAAATTACAGCAACAAAAAAACACCTTCTCTTCTCAGCTCCGTCAACTCTTTCCGGACTTCAAAGGTCAGTCACTTCTGTGGGATTGCGGTCAGTGGATCGTTCGTCACGCTTTCCGGTCTCCATCCCTTTTGTTGTTGCCGTTTGATTATAACGCAAAAATGCAAAACTTACCAGCATGAAAAAAAGGCCGATGCTCATACTAATACCAAGATAAGTGATCACAAAAAACGCTTATCTGAAACAAGAAAACCCAAATCCAAACGGAGGTGAACGAAATGGCAAGTAAAACCAATAGAGTAGAAGTTCCCGAAGCAAAGGCTGCAATGGACCGTTTCAAGACTGAGGTAGCATCTGAGCTGGGTGTTAACCTGAAAGAGGGTTACAACGGCGACCTTACTTCTAAGGAAGCAGGCAGCATCGGCGGTGAGATGGTCCGTCGTATGATCAAGAAGCAGGAAGAGCAGATGAAATAAGCTCTGCCGGATTCGACAAAAACCAAAAGAAGCTGTACAGGGAAATCCTCTGTACAGCTTCTTACTCTGTGTACGTCTTATTGCTTATTCACCGAAGACAGCCTTATAATCTGCCTGGAACTTGGCGATACCGGCATCGGTCAGAGGATGCTTTACCATCTGCTCGATAACGGAGTAAGGAACGGTAGCGATGTCCGCACCTGCCAGTGCACAATCGGTTACATGGATGGGATTACGCACGCTTGCTGCGATGATCTGGGTATCCAGATCGGTCACTGCGAAAATATCAGCGATATCGCGGATCAGGTCTACGCCTCTGGTGCTGATGTCATCCAGTCTGCCCAGGAAAGGAGATACATAAGTAGCGCCTGCCCGTGCTGCCAGTAATGCCTGGTTTGCAGAGAAGATCAGGGTCACATTGGTCTTGATTCCCTCAGAGCTTAATACCTTACAAGCCTTCAGGCCTTCTACGGTCATGGGAATCTTAACGACCATATTCGGATGGATTGCTGCGATCTCTCTTCCTTCTTTGATCATACCTTCTGCATCTACGGTGGTAGCTTTTACCTCACCGCTGATGGGTCCGTCCACGATGGATGCGATCTCCTTGATCACTTCTACGAAATCTCTGCCTTCTTTTGCGATCAGGGAGGGATTGGTCGTTACTCCGCAAATAACCCCCATGTCATTTGCTTTCTTAATATCTTCTACTTTTGCAGTATCAATAAAAAAACGCATAACTCTTCTCCTTTTGCTATGTAAATTTAATTGCTTCCGGTCCTCACACGCTTCTTTTGAACCTTTAGTTACAGTATACTCATTTCTCTTCCAAACAGCAAGCACTTTTTTGTAAAATTTCTTGATTGTGTTCGAGCACGGAGTGTACAACTACGGACAGTACAACTTCCGGATACAGTAAAAATCCGCTGCCCTGCAGGCCCGTCTTCTCTCCCTCGCGGAAGCATCCGTCACCATAAGAAGCGCACGCAGTGTCCTGATATCCGGAATCCGCTCCTTACGTTCCTCACAGGTTGCCATGGCAATCACTTTGCGCAGCCACTTCTCCTGTCTTCGCTGGTTTCTTCCACAGTGTTTTACCATGTTATGCCCCCGGTTTCCACCGGAACGTCGTACCTCACCGCCTCCGTCTTCCCCCAGCATCACCGCCAACAGTCTCCCCATGCCATAGACATCGCTCTCCTCCCCGGGGATCTCCCCCGGCAGAAACTGTTCCGGTGCACTGCAGCCTCTGTTGCCCGCCGCAGACCATTCCTGTTCCCGGTTCCACAGGCATCCCAGATCCAGGATTCCTGCACTTCCGTCCACACGGATACGGATATTTTCCGGTTTCAGATCCCGGTAAAGAAACGGATGGGGACGCTCATGCAGATATTGCAGACCTTCTGTGATCTGCATGGCGGTCCGAACCGCCTGCCCCGGTGACAGCCTTCCCCGTCTGTCCAGCAGTTCCCGCAGATCGCAGCCATCCCAGAATTCCTGGATCAGATACCCCTTTCCACCGTCCGTCCAATGTTCTGTGTAGGCCGGGAACCGGGGATGGCAAATCTTCCTGCTGTTGCGGCATTCCCGCTCCCATAGTCCGCTCACTTCCGATATTTTACATGCCTGAAACCGTCCTTCCCTGTCCGTGACCCGGTAAACTTCGGAAAAACTGCCCTTCCCCACAAATACCGGATTCCGGTACCCGTGCTGTTCCAACATTCTGCAGACCTCTTCCGTTATTCTCCGTTCCATGCGCCTTCTCCTTCCACCGGCAGGATCCACACAGCTCCCATGTGCTTTCCGCCCTGTCTTTCTGCCTTTTCTCCCAATTCCTTCAACCGTCTTGCAGCCCATTCTGCATTTTCCCGTGCGTTGTTCCTTACCATATTCTTCGGCTGCAGACAGGCGGTCAGATCCTCTTCGTTAAAATTCAGGAATCCATTGTCTGCCACCAACAGCGCCGTTCCCGGTTCCACTTCTCCCACCATGCACGATTCCCGCAAAATCTTCCATTGTGTTCTGCCGAATCTGCGGAAGACACCGCAGATCCGCATTCTTCCCCGGCTGAAATACAATACCCGGTTCTCCACACACAGAATGCCTGCATAACTGCTGTCCTCCTTTTGTAATTTCAAAAAATCCGTCCATTTTTCCCGCAATATTTCTTCCGTGAAGGAACGCCAGATGCTCTCTTCCTCCAGTTCCTCTTCCATTCTGTTCTGCAGGCTTCTCACCTGTTCCTCATCGTCAGAGATGCAGGCACTTACCACAGAAACTCTCCGTCTGCGATACCATCGCTGCTGCAACGATAAAAATAGTCCTGCCGGGGTCTCTTTCTGCCAATAGCAGGCTGTCACATGCTCCATACGCATTCCTCCCTTTATTCTGTTTGTCTGTACAGTTACTTACATCAGGAAAACTTTTGCCGATCGGCATGAAATTTTTAAAGAAACGTGCCTTGCACGTAATCGAGTAGGAGGGAAATTTAACTAAATTTCCCGACCTCTCACACCACCGTGCGTACCGTTCGGTACACGGCGG
>CAKRRD010000059.1 GCA_934394815.1 uncultured Acetatifactor sp.
TTGTAAGTACATAATTTTTGCAGTCATGACACAAGAAAAGCTCCCTCACAGGAAGGAGCTTTGTCTACAGTCTGAACTCTGCCGTTTATCTTCGGCAGAGTTTTTTAATAACCGACTATTTTCGGACCGTTCATTTATCAGTTCCCGAAACAATGTATTGGCTGTCCATCACACGGAAGCCGTTCTTTTCCAACAATTGCGCAAATACTCCCTGTCCGGGAATGAGTTTACCTGTAAAGCTTCCATCGTAGATCTGCCTTACGCCGCAGCTGGGGCTTCGGGACTGTAAGATTGCCAGATCGATGTTGTTCTCTTCGGCAATCCGAAGTGCCTCCTTCGCGCCTTCCCGGAACTGCCTGTCCACCTTTACGCCTTTACAACTTATGACCACACCGTCCACGATCTTCGACGGATCCCTCGGTGTCGGAAGGCCTCCCAGTACCTCGGGGCAGACCGGGATCACTTCATGTCCCGCCACATAGGCCGCCACACGCTCACTGTAATTGTTCTTCCCGTTGTATTTGCAGTTTTCGCCCAACAGACAGGCGCTGACCAGTATCTTCATATCCTGCTCCTTTTTCCCCGGAAAACAGATTCCCCATCATAAAACCGGGACACTTTTCCGCACCTCCGAAAAAATGTCCCGGCTCTGAATCGTTACCGTCACTTTCCATGGACTCAACAGACAGCCGTTACAGCAACGGTGCAATCAGCCGCATAATACACTGCCAGCCTCTTACTGCCATATTTTTCCGTCCGTCACGGTATTTGTCCGTGACTTCCTCACTGTCGTGAAGTAGTTTATTAAAATCTGCCTCAATATCGCGGATGGCATCACAGCCATGCATCCACACCCCATTCTCAAAATGATGGTAGAGGCTGCGGTAATCCATGTTGATCGTACCCACCGTCGCTGTGTCCTCATCGCAGAGCATCTGCTTCGCATGCAGGAAGCCCGGCGTATATTCATAGATCCGCACGCCCTGCCGCACCAGACCGGAATAATAGGATCTGGTCACACCATAGATTACTTTTTTATCCGGAATACCGGGTGTAAACACACGCACATCCACGCCCCGTTTGGCTGCCAGTCCCAGTTCCCTCGTCATCTCATCGCTGATGATCAGATAGGGAGTGGCCACATAGAGGCATTTCTTCGCCGTCTTGATCAGGTTCAGGTAGACATTCTCACCCACCGGCTCTCCGTCCAGCGGAGAATCCGCATAGGGCTGTACATAGCCGGACGCCTTCTGCACATTTCCGTCTTCCGTACCTTCCTGTGACGCCTTCAGATACTTTTCATAATCCGTATCCGCCTGTCCCATGACATTCCACATTTCCAAAAACATCATGGTAAAGCTCTGTACCGCTCTGCCGGTCAGCTTCACACCGGTATCTTTCCAGTAGCCGTAAGGATGTGTGATGTTAAAATACTCATCCGCCAGATTATATCCGCCGGTGAATCCTACTTTTCCGTCGATGACCATGATCTTACGATGATCGCGGTTATTCATGAAAATATTTAAAAAAGGCACTACATAGTTAAATACCCGGCACTGTACACCGATGGCATTCATGCGGTCTATAAAGCTTTTATCTAAAAAGCCGATACAGCCCACATCGTCGTACAGGATACGGACTTCCACGCCCTCGGCAGCCTTTCTTGCCAATACATCCTTCAGCCGTGCAAAAGCCTCCGCCTCCTCTATGGCATGATATTCCAGGAATATAAAGTGCTTTGCCTTCTCCAGCTCCTTAAGCTGTTCCTCGTATCCCAGATAAGCTTCCGGATAGAATTTCACAGCTGTCGTATCATACACCGGATAATTACCATACTTCCAGATATAATGGCATTGATTTGCCAGCAGAGGATCTTCCTGCTCCAGCTGCTGCAATATTGTCTCATCCTGAACATTCAGAGGAATCAGTTGTGCATCCACATCTTCAAATTTCCGGATGATTTTATGCATAGCCTCTTTATGTCCGAACAATCCGTAAATACACAGACCGAACACAGGAAATGCCAATATTACAATGATCCAGGGCATCTTAAATGCAGCATTGGTATGTTTTCCATAAATCCTGAGTGCCACCAGCAGTGCAAACAGACTGGTCAGCAGGGAGATCACTGAAGAATACTGATACAGCTTGATCATCAATACCAGTATCCAGCCGATCTGTAAAAGCACAGCCAATGCTGCAAACGCAATTCTTCCTATGCTGTTTTTCACATTCCCTTTTACTTCAGAACGCATCTGCTTTTTCTTACCCATAATGTCCTCTTTTCTCTTTCGTCCTGCCAGATCATAAGTAATCTCCCCTCACAGACTGCCTGCACTGCGCACAGACAGCTATGACTACATTCTATGGGGGGATTGTTTTATGGTATAACATTTTTGCAAAAATCTCAATAGGTCTATGGACTACAACTGTCCTCTTTTGTCTGCCTAACCACAGTTTCTGTCACACAGTACCACCACTGTAGACGGCGTGGTCTGGGCAGGAATGCTTCTCGTGGAAGAGGAATAGATGACCACCAGATTATGGTTTGCGGGACTTGCCTGGAAATACTGGTTGTTCACGGTACGCACATCCACTGTGCCATCCAGATTCAGCTGCAATGTCTGCTCCTCATTGACCAGGGAATTGCTGTAGTAGCTCACATCCACATTCCGGTCGCTTCTCTCTTCAGCCACTACCACTGCAGTATACTGAGGTGGATAGATCAGGGGCATGGGCGCATCGTTGCGATACCAGAACGTAGCCATCATTCCCACAGACAGTGTGGTAAAGTCCACCACATAGGTATCGGGGTTGATAAAAAAGTTCACGGTATTGCCGTCCGTATCCTCGATAGCGGCAAATAACAGGCATCCATCGGCTCTGCGGCCTCCCTGTCCTGCCGGCACCAGATCCACAATCGTTCCCTTCATGGAACAGAAGCTGTTTCTTCTCATAGGTCTCTGAAACGAAAATCGATAATTCATAGTCTCTCCTGTGAATTATAAAGGCTTTCTTCTATTATATGCACGACCCCGCTGTTGATGTTACGTGTCGTGATAAAATATAGGACCACTATTATAAAATAGTGATCCCTGTTTTCCTACAGAAGAATGGTTCCCCCACCCAGCACATGTTCGTCCTGATAAAATACCATAGCCTGTCCCGGTGTTGCCGCACGCACCGGTGCGTCAAAAGTGCAAAGTACTTTGCCGTCCGGCTGTTTTGTAAGGGTTCCGTATTCTCCCTTATGATTGTAACGGATCTTTGCCAGCACTCTGGCAGGCTCCGTCAGATCCTCCACTGCCATGTAATTCACACGGTCGCACAATACTTTATCGGTAAAAAGCTCCTGATTGGAACCGATGACGACTTCATTAGTCTCCGGGCGGATGGCTGTAACAAATACTCTCTCTCCCATAGGCAGTTCCAGTCCTCTGCGCTGTCCCAGCGTATAGTGGGTAATGCCCTTATGACGCCCCAGAATCCTGCCGTCCTCCGTGACAAAATTGCCCGGACCCGGTACCTTTGTTCCGGCCTCCCGGTCAATAAAGGATGCATAATCATTATCCGGTACAAAACAGATCTCCTGACTATCCGGCTTATGCGCTACCGGAAGTCCCGCTTCCTCTGCCATGCCCCGGATCTCGTCCTTGGTATATTCTCCCACCGGCATCAGCGTATGCGCCAGCTGGTCCTGGGTCAGATTATACAGTGCATAGGTCTGATCCTTGGATGCGGTGACGGAATTGCAGATGGCATAACGGCCGTTTGGCAGTCTGTCGATCCTCGCATAATGTCCCGTGGCAATATAGTCCGCCCCGATCTCCAGACTTCTCTGTAACAGGGATTCCCACTTCACATAACGGTTGCAGGCGATACAGGGATTGGGGGTGTGGCCCCTTAAATACTCCGCCACGAAATAATCCATGACATGGCATTTGAATTCCTTCTTGAAATTCATGACATAATACGGAATCTCCAGTCTCTGTGCCACTCTTCTGGCATCGTCCACCGCAGACAGTCCACAGCATCCGCCATTGGCTTCCCTGGCCTCTTCCTCTTCGTCCTGCCAGATCTGCATGGTGACGCCGATCACGTCATAGCCCTGTTCTTTTAATAACATGGCTGCCACGGAGGAATCCACACCTCCGGACATGCCTACCACTACTTTTTTCTTCATAGATCCTAATAGTCTTCCTCTTCTTCACCCTCACTGATGTCGTTCTTGGGCTTCTGCAGGCCTTCGATGGTAATATGGTTCTTCTCCGCATAATCCCACAGGGCTGCATGGATAGCTTCCTCTGCCAGAAGTGAGCAGTGTACCTTTACGGGAGGCAGTCCGTCCAGAGCCTCCATTACCGCTTTGTTCGTTACCTGCAAAGCTTCCTGAATCGTCTTGCCCTTGACCAGTTCAGTAGCCATGGAGCTGGTAGCTACGGCAGCACCGCAGCCGAACGTCTTGAACTTTGCTTCTCTAATGATCCCGTTCTCGTCAATGTCCAGGAACATTCTCATAATATCTCCGCATTTTGCATTGCCCACGGTACCTACGCCGCTGGCATCCTCGATCTCCCCGACATTTCTGGGGTTCTGAAAGTGATCCATTACTTTTTCACTGTACATGTATCTGTTATCCTCTTCTTTCTTGCTTAGTTGTTCTTCTGACTTTTCAGGAAATCTTCATATAAGGGAGACATATCCCGCAGTCTCTGTACAATTCTTTTCACTTCTTCCGCCACGATATCCATCTCTTCCTTCGTGGTCTCCTCAGACAGGGTCAGACGCAGGGAACCATGGGCCTCCTCATGCTTTAAGCCGATGGCTAACAGCACATGGGAAGGATCCAGCGATCCGGAAGTACATGCGGAACCGCTGGAAGCACAGATGCCCTTCATATCCAGCATGATCAGCATGGATTCTCCCTCGATGAACAGGAAGGAGAAGTTGATATTGTTCGGAAGTCTCTTCGTGCGGTGGCCGTTCAGCCAGCAGTGGGGAATCTCGTTCTCCAGACGTCCGATCAGATAGTCACGCAGTTCGATCTCCTTGCGGGTCTTGGTGTCCATAATACGCATGGCACGCTCTACGGCCGCCCCCAGTCCCACGATACCGGGGATATTCTCCGTACCGGCCCTGCGGCTTCTCTCCTGTGCTCCGCCGTGTACAAAAGAGCGGATCTTCACTCCTTTACGGATATATAAGAAGCCAATCCCCTTGGGGCCGTTTAATTTGTGGCCGCTGGCACTGAGCATGTCAATGTGCATTTCGTCCACATTGATGGGCACCTGCGCATAAGCCTGTACCGCATCCGTATGGAACAATACCCCGTGCTCTTTTGCGATCTCACCGATCTCGGCGATAGGTTCAATGGTACCGATCTCGTTGTTGGCGAACATCACACTGATCAGAATGGTGTCGGGACGAATGGCTGCTTTCAGCTCGTCCAAGCTGATCAAGCCGTCTCTGTCCACATTCAGATAGGTGATCTCAAAGCCTCTCTTCTCCAGATACTCACAGGTATGAAGAATAGCATGATGCTCGATCTTCGTGGTAATAATATGTTTTCCCCTGGAAGCATAAGCTTCTGCGGTGGCTTTCAGCGCCCAGTTGTCGGACTCGGAACCGCCGGCGGTAAAATAGATCTCTTCCGGCTTCGCCCCCAGACTGTCCGCAATGGTCTGCCGGGCATGATCCATAGCCTTCTTGCTCTCGGCGCCCAGCCCGTAGATGGTGCTGGCATTGCCATAATATTCACTGAAATACGGGAGCATCGCATCTACGACCTCCGGTGCTGTTTTGGTAGTCGCTGCATTATCTAAATATATCATATTGCCTCATTTCTGCATATTTCATGCGATTTCACTGCTATTCATGATAGCATTCACTTTGCGGTTCTGTCAACAAGCTCGAAAGAATATACTTTTGCAAGATCTTTTATCCCTGAAGGGGCCTAAAGTCCGCTTATGAGACATGCAAAACGTCACCCCCTGATCTTCGGTACTTTACTCCTGACCATTACCGGTCTCATCACCCGCATTATCGGTTTTTTCTACCGGATCTATCTGTCGCGGCTCTTCGGCGAAGAAGGCATGGGTATCTACCAGCTGCTCAGTCCGGCACTGTCTCTTTCCTTTTCCCTGACTGCCGCCGGCTACCAGACCGCCATCTCCAAATTTGTCGCGGCGAATACCGCAAAACGGCATTCCGATGACCTGAAAACATTACTGGCAGGTGCAAGCGTTACCCTCCCTCTGTCTCTTGTGACCAATGCAGTCTTATTTCTGGCAGCGGACCCCATCGGCACATTTCTGTTAAAAGAGCCCCGCACCGTGTCCATGCTGCGGATCCTGTCCTTTTCCATCCCCTTTGCCGCACTGCACGCCTGCATCAACGGCTATTTTTATGGGAAAAAGAAGGCTTCCGTTCCCGCTCTCACCCAGCTTCTGGAACAATTATCCAGAGTCGGCTGTGTCTTCCTTGTCACCGGTGCCGATCTGGCAGAGGGCCGCACGCCCTCCATCAATGCCGCGGTCTTAGGTCTGACTGTGGGTGAGATCTTTTCCATGCTGATTGCTCTGGTCTGCCTGTACCTGCACCTGTATCCGAGGAAAGGAATCCTCTCCCTGCCAAATCTCTGTCCGCAGATTCCCGTCTACCGGGATCTGCTCGGCATGGCGCTGCCTCTGACCGCCAACCGGATCGTTCTGAATATTTTGCAGAGTATCGAAGCCGTTTCCCTTCCCCAGAAGCTTCTTCTCTACGGTTATGATACCACCACGGCCTTAAGTGTATACGGCGTTCTCACCGGCATGGCCATGCCCATGATCTTTTTCCCCAATGCCCTGACCAGCTCCGTGGCAGTACTCCTCCTGCCCACCATCTCCGAAAATCATGCAAAAGGTGACCGGGGAGCCGTCTTAAACGACACGCTGCGCACCGTAAAATACTGCAGTCTCATGGGTTTCTTCTGTCTGTGTATTTTTCTGTTTCTGGGGCGTTGGATGGGAACCGAACTGTTCCACAGTGAACTTGCCGGGCATTTTATCGTGACACTGGGATTCATCTGTCCTTTTTTATATCTGGATACCACACTCTCCAGCATCCTGCAGGGACTGGGTATGGCGGGGCGGATCTTTTTCTCCAACGTAATCTGCCTGCTGATCCGTCTGCTGTTCGTATTCTTCGCCATTCCCCGGATCGGTATGCAGGGATATCTGTGGGGCATTCTGGTCAGCCAGCTGGCGTTAGCCGGAATCTACTTTTTCTGTCTGTATCGTTTCTTCCGCCAAAACACAGTTTTCTGAATTCATCGCAGAAAAATACCTCCCTGTCCGACTTATGCCGGACAGACGGAGGTGTACATTCTTCCCTATGCTATTCTTGTGCTATTCCGTAAATACAGAAGTCCTGTTCTGATTTTAATTGTGATTCTTATCGTTGAGAACACTCTTCAGCTCATCCATGAAGGTATTCACATCCTTGAATTCCCGATAGACCGAGGCAAATCTTACATAAGCGACCGCATCCAGATCCTTTAGCTTGTTCATCACAAGCTCACCGATGGTTCCGCTGGGGATCTCCCGTTCTTCCCTGTTGAAAATCTCGTTCTCCACCTCATCTACCAGCGTAGCGATCTGCTGTGCACTGACCGGACGCTTATGGCAGGCTCTGAGCACCCCAGCCTCGATTTTGGCACGGTCATAGGCCTCCCTGTTGTTGTCCTTTTTAATAATAATCAGTGGGATCGTCTCAATCTTCTCGTAAGTGGTGAATCGCTTACCACATTCATCACATACCCGGCGGCGGCGAATGGAATTGTTATCTTCCGCCGGTCTCGAATCGATGACTCTGGTATTTTCATGGCTGCAGAACGGACATTTCATAGGCATCCTCCTCATAAAAACCACGTGTTATTTATATTAAGATTATAGAAGATTCAGCAGTTAATGTCAACTAAAATTATGTCCGGGCCGATCTGTCTGATGTCCTTGTACGGAATGACGATATTGGGTTCACAACGCAGGAATCCCAGCCACTGATTTCCTCCCGGCACCATGATCTTACAGATACATCCACTGCACTCGTCGAACTCCAGGTCACACACATGCCCCAGCTTTTTGCAGTCTCTGACATTGATCACATCTTTGCATTTCAGTTCGGAAAAAAACATACTTTGCTCCCCGTTTTCTTTCTATATATTATATGTTTCCCCCGGTTTCCTGTTCGGGAAAAAAATGGAAAATCCCCCTTTCCCGTATATCCGCTTACTGTCCTGTAAATAATGTAGGTATCCAAAATCACAACAACATCGGGAGGTCTCTATGGTACAGGGAAAAGTGGAAATCTGCGGCGTCAATACAGCAAAGCTGCCTCTATTAAAAGCATCGGACAAGGAAGCACTCTTTGCGAAGATCCGGGAAGGAGACACGGCGGCCAGAGAGACCTACATCGAGGGAAACTTACGTCTGGTTCTAAGCGTAATCAAACGGTTTTCCGGCAGTGCGGAAAATGTGGATGATCTGTTCCAGATTGGCTGTATTGGCCTGATCAAAGCCATCGACAACTTTGACTCCACACTGGGGGTAAAATTTTCCACCTATGCAGTGCCTATGATTATCGGTGAAATACGAAGATTTTTACGGGATAACAACACCATCCGGGTCTCCCGCTCCCTGAAGGATACCGCCTATAAGGCAATCTACGCCAGAGATACCCTGACCAGAAAAAATCTGAAGGAGCCAACCATGGAAGAGATTGCCGCCGAAGTCGGCATCTCCAAAGAAGACATCGTCTATGCTCTGGATGCCATGCAGAACCCCATGAGCCTCTACGAACCGGTCTACACCGACGGCGGTGACACGCTCTATGTCATGGACCAAATCAGCGACAAAAAAAATAAGGAAGAGACGTGGGTGGAACATCTCTCCCTCAGCGATGCCATGAAACGTTTGAATGACAGAGAACGTCACATTATCTCCCTGCGCTTTTTCGAAGGCAAGACCCAGACCGAGGTGGCCGACATGATCGGCATCTCCCAGGCACAGGTCTCCCGCCTGGAAAAAAACGCGTTGAAAACCATGCGGGGCTATCTTACAGCGTGATAGCCCCGGCTGAAAGTACTCTTAATTGCCTACTCCAGACCATACTTCTTTTTCATTGTCTTTAAGATTTCAGGTTCTCCAAACAAAGCAATCTTATCTCCATCACCGCCAGCAATCATACTATTTATCAGCTTTACCAACTGGCTTTCACCTTCTGCTCTTCCTTCTTCTCTGACGTCGTCATCATGTAACAGTTCTTTCATGTACTCCGACCTCCATTCCTCATTCTTACGGGCCATACACACCGCTTCATCAATCCTTTGGCTCAGTTCTCCTCCGACCTTCCCGCTTCTGATATAATCATATAACTCCCGCAGATTCTCCGGCACTTTCTCCGAATCCGCAGCACAGTTATAAAAAATCTTCTCCGTTCCGTCCTTCAGGTACAGCTCTCTGTCTTCTTTACACAAGTTCTGAAAAGAATACTTTGCGTATCCCCTGCCAAACGGATCGGCTTACCACCCGAAGTATACCGGAACTCCCGCTGTGGCTGGACATCCTCCAGTTCTCCTACCTTTTCCTCCAGCAGCTGTTCCAGTACATCCTGGCAAAGCACCTTTTGAGTACTCCATTTCGATGTGCGAATAACCTGAGGTAATCTAACATATATCATTTTATCCACCTCTTTATTCGTGCAGTTCCAGCGGCAATCCGTCCGGATCGTGGAAGAAAGTCATCTTCTTGCCGGTATAATCGTCAATCCGAATCGGCTCACATTCAATGCCGACTTCCGCCAGTTCTCTGACCGTCTGTTCCACGCTCTCCACACAGAACGCAAGGTGACGCAGACCACATGCCTCCGGGTGATTCACACGTTTAGGCGGATTTTCTTCAGCAAAAATCTCCAACTCTGTGTGTTCATTGACACGAAGATCCAGCTTCCAGTCCTTACGCTCTGAGCGGTAATTTTCTCTAATGACAGAGAATCCCAGCCTGTTTATATAGAAATCCTTTGCGTCTTCGTAGTTGGATACGATGATTGCAATATGATGTATTTCTGATAAATTCATTTTTCTCACACTCCATTTTAGTTTTCCGTCATAAACTATATATCAAACTTCAAAACATACCGTGTGCGCTTCAGCTCCCGAAGGAGCCTGTGTCCACACACGGCAGTATCATCAAAACTTAATCACTTTGGGCTCATGGGTAAACGAGCTGATGGTAGCAACACGAATCCACTCGCCGCCTTTGAATGCACACAGTTCTGCTTTCGGATTGGCATGCAGTTTGTTAGAGTCATTCTGTTTCCTGTATAATAAAAATGGTTCTTCCGCATTAGCCAGTACAAGGCGATCTATGCCCGGGATACACTGACAAGGAGAAATCTGAAAGAGCCCACCATGGAAGAGACCTGGGTGGAACATCTCTCCCCCAGCGATGCCATGAAACGTTTGAATGACAGGGAACGTCACATTATCTCCCTGCGCTTTTTCGAAGGCAAGACCCAGACCGAGGTAGCCGACATGATCGGCATCTCCCAGGCACAGGTCTCCCGTCTGGAAAAAACGCGTTGAAAACCATGCGGGGCTATCTGACAGCGTGATAGTCCCGGCTGAAAGTACTCTTAATTGCTTACTCCAGACCATACTTCTTTTTCATTGTCTTTAAGATTTCAGGTTCTCCAAACAAAGCAATCTTATCTCCATCACCGCCAGCAATCATACTATTTATCAGCTTTACCAACTGGCTTTCACCCTCTGTTCTTCCTTCTGCCCTTCCTTCTGCTCTTCCTTCTTCTCTTCCTTCTTCTCTGACGTCGTCATCATGTAACAGTTCTTTCATGTACTCCGACCTCCATTCCTCATTCTTACGGGCCATACACACCGCTTCATCAATCCTTTGGCTCAGTTCTCCTCCGACCTTCCCGCTTCTGATATAATCATATAACTCCCGCAGATTCTCCGGCACTTTCTCCGAATCCGCGGCACAGTTATAAAAAATCTTCTCCGTTCCGTCCTTCAGGTACAGTTCTCTGTCTTCTTTGCACAGATTCTGAAAAGAATACTTTGCGTATCCCCTGCCAAACGGATCAAAAGTGCAAAGAAACAGCACTCTCCCCTCCGGCAGTTCCCGATAGGATTTTCCCTTACTCAGATGATCCGTATCCATCGTAGACTGGTAAAATCTGCTCCGTTTCGGCAGTTCCAGCTTCTCCACCGGCTGATGGTTCTGATTCTGCATCTCTGCATCGTACATACGCTTTTTATCCCGCGTATATATATCCAAACGGATCGGCTTACCACCCGAAGTATACCGGAACTCCCGCTGTGGCTGGACATCTTCCAGCTCTCCTACCTTTTCTTCTAACAGCTGTTCCAGCACATCCTGGCAAAGTACCTTATCTCCCATCGTCTTGCCAAACATAAAATCATCTGAAATCGTCAGTTCCTCGTATCGTTTTACCATTTGTATTCTCCTCTCACACGCATGCAGGAGAATAAATAACGGCAATACGCAGAACAAACGCTCTGTCCTTCATCATCTCCTGCTCTATTGTATTAAATGGGGTAAATAAGCAGGGATTTCTCTGAAGTCACAGACATCAACTTGCGCTGATTTAGAAATTTGAAATAGAAAAAAACTGCTTATGGGTAAAGGATAACAGACACCTTTACAATTGTCAACTTAGCAAAATAACCAAATTTGATCACTACTCCAGACCATACTTCTTCCGCATTGCCAGCAGCACTTCCGAATCATTTAACCGTGCTACCTGATCTGTATCTCCACCAAGGCTCATTTTTGAAATCAACTTCAGAAGAAAATTTCTTTCTTCCTCTCTGACGTCGTCATCATGTAACAGTTCCTTCATGTACTCCGACCTCCATTCCTCATTCTTACGAGCCATACACACCGCTTCATCAATCCTTTGGCTCAGTTCTCCTCCGACCTTCCCGCTTCTGATATAATCATATAACTCCCGCAGATTCTCCGGCACTTTCTCCGAATCCGCAGCACAGTTATAAAAAATCTTCTCCGTTCCGTCCTTCAGGTACAGCTCTCTGTCTTCTTTGCATAGATTCTGAAAAGAATACTTCGCGTATCCCCTGCCAAACGGATCAAAAGTGCAAAGAAACAGCACTCTCCCCTCCGGCAGTTCCCGGTAGGATTTTCCCTTCCTCAGATGATCTGTGTCCATCGTGGACTGATAGAATCTGCTTCTCTTCGGCAGTTCCAGCTTCTTTACCGACTGGTGGTTCCGGTTCTGCATCTCCGCATCATAGATCCG
>CAKRRD010000060.1 GCA_934394815.1 uncultured Acetatifactor sp.
GAAGCTCCCGTGATCACCAACGAGGATTTTGTCATCGGTGTACGTCCCGAAGCCCTGCAATTACACGATGGTGCAGGCTTAGACGGCGTGATCTACGGTGCTATGCCCACCGGTATGGAATCCACGATCAAGCTTCGTATCGGCGATTTCCTGTTGACCGGCGTGGTCTTCGGCAATACCGCTTACAAGATCGGTCAGGAAGTGAAGTTCGAGATCGGTGGAGAAGATATTCTGTTATTTGACAGAAAAAGCGGCAAACTGATTGCGGCAGGAAGCTTACAGGTATAATTCATTCCCGTAAAATCAATATTTTTTAAATGCTTAAGCGTACCGGAATTGAGAATGACCATCTCAATTCCGGTACGCTTTTTATTGTATCCGCCATGGGTTTCGTATATAATAGAGGGGAATAATTACGTGAAAAGGGAGGCGGCAGAATGAAGATCATCCATTGCGCAGACATCCATCTGGATTCCAGAATGAGTGCAAATCTTACCAGAGAAAAAGCCAGAGAGCGTAGGACGGAACTGTTGACGACCTTTCGGAAAATGGTGGAATACGGGGCAGACCATGAGGTGGATGCCATTCTCATTGCGGGAGATCTGTTTGATACGAAAAATGTGTCAGCCACCGCACGGAATGTTGTGAAGGACCTGATCGTGGGGCATCCTGGAATTGAATTTTATTATTTACAGGGCAATCACGATGAGGGCAGCTTTACCGGGGGACTTTCGCAGATTCCGGAGAACCTTCATCTGTTTGACAGCAAATGGACAAGCTTTCCTTTTGGGAAAAAGGTATGCATCACCGGCGTGGAACTGAATCCGGAGAACAGCGGAAGTGTCTATAACACATTGTCTCTGGATGCGGACTTGGTGAATATCGTTGTCCTGCACGGTCAGGAATCGGAATACAGTGCGAAGGACAAGGCGGAGGTCATACATCTGACCGCCCTGAAGAATAAAGGCATTGACTACCTGGCACTGGGACATATCCATGGTTATAAGAAGGAACGTCTGGATGGCCGGGGAGTTTACTGTTATCCCGGTTGTCTGGAAGGACGCGGATTTGACGAATGCGGAGAACATGGATTTGTAGAGCTTTCCGTGGATGAGGCAGCAGGCACCGTGGAGAGTCGGTTTATTCCGTTTGCTTCCCGAAATCTTTATACGATCCCGGTAGACATTACCGGCTGTGTATCCACGATGGAGATTCTGGAACGCATGAAAGAAGAGACTGATGCGGGCAATTATCCGGAGAAGAGTCTGGTAAAATATGAATTGACCGGTAAAGTCGATGTGGAAAGTGAAAAAGAGACGGACTTTTTGCTGCATCAGTTCAGCAGCCGTTTCTATTTCGTGAAGATCAAGGACAGTTCAAAATATCTGGTAGATTATGCTTCCTTTGCAAAAGATGTGTCTTTGAAGGGAGAATTCATCCGCACAGTCATGGGCAGAGAGGATCTGTCGGAAGAAGATAAGGCAGCAGTGATCCATTACGGATTGCAGGCACTTGCCGGAGAGGAGATCCTGGACGCATGAAACTGATACAGTGTCATATAGAGAATTTTGGAAAATTAAGTGATTTTACCTGTGAGTTTACAGAAGGGTGTAATACTGTCTGTGAGGAGAACGGATGGGGGAAAAGCACGCTGGCAGCTTTTCTTCGGGTCATGCTGTTCGGTTTTCGCAACGAGGGGAAGAGAGACCCCATAGAAAATGAGAGGAAGCGGTACACACCCTGGCAGAAAGGTGTCTACGGGGGCGAGCTGCAGTTTGAAAATAGAGGAAAACAATACTCCGTCCGCAGAACATTCGGCAATAAGGCGGCGGAGGATGAATTTCAGCTGACGGACCCGGTGACGCATCTTCCCAGTGAGGATTTTACGGAGAAGCTGGGAGAGGAACTGTTTCAGATCGATGCCGCATCCTTTGAGCGGACCACATTTATCTCCCAGAATGACTGTGAGACCTTTGTCACGGACAGCATCAATGCGAAGATTGGTAATCTGGCAGAGAATACCGATGATATCAATAATTTCGAGACGGCGGACAAGCGGTTGAACGATCTGCTGAATGCCATGTCCCCCACCCGTAAGACCGGATCCCTGAGACGGGATAAGGATCGTATTACGGAACTGAAGACACAGATCCGTAACGGACAGGACATCCGGACGACTATGGAGAGTATTGCTGCCAGAAAACAGACAGCTCTCGAAGAACGGGAGAAGCTTGCCTCGGAACTGGCAGAGCTGCAGGCAAAGCAGCAGGAGCTGGGAGTCTACAAGGATCAGCAGGCAAAGCGGGAAAAATATCTGGATCTTACGGCAAAGCTTGCGGAGAGAGAACGCCTTTTAAAAGAAGCAAAAAGTTATTTTAACGGAGTGATTCCCACAGAAGAGGATCTGCGGAAATGTTTAAGCAGATGCAGTGAGGCAGAGAGCATCCGCAGAGCCACGGAACTGTCCGAGCAGATGGGCAGTGTACCGGGGGGAAGTGCCCGCTACGAAGAGCAGGAAGTGGAATACAGGGAAAAAGCGGCCCGGCTTAAGACGTTAGAAACAGTACAGGCGCAGGAACAGCGTCGGATCCTGCGGGAGCGGGAGACCGGCAGAAAGCGGAAAAATGTATTTGGAATCCTCGGAATCGTATTGCTTCTGGCAGGAGGGGTCTGCTTTTTATTAAAACAGACGGTGCCCGGAGGAGTTCTCCTGGCGTTGGGAGTCGTGGCATTGGGAGCCGCATGGTATGTTTCTTCCGGAATCCCCGGAGACGAGACGCTGGAGAATGGCGAGATCGATGACCTGAGGGCAGAACTGGTGCGGCTGGAAGAAGAACAGCGTCTTGCTGCCAGCAGACAAAAGCAGAGACAGGAAGAGAGAGACAGACGTTACGGGGAGCAGAAGGAACAGTATGAAAAGCTGGAGAACGAGATCCATCAGTTTTTTACCCGGATCGGGATCCTGCAGGAGGAGCATCCGGAGGAACAGCTGACAGAGCTTCTGCACAGAAGAAGTGATTACCGTAATGCCCTGATGGAATATGACAAGAGCGAACAGGAGCTTAAGACGTTCGAACGGACGGAGGATATTCCCAGACTATTGGCATTGAAGGCTCCGGAGGGGGAGGAATCATTGGAAAGCCTGACGGAAGAGATGAAGGTACTCTCCGGGCGGATGGAGGAACGTTTCCAGACCATCCGAAGCTATCAGGAACAGTTGTCCAGCCTGCAGGAAGCCTGGGATCAGGTGGAGAGCATGGAGGATGAACTGGAAGTTCTGCAGGAGGACATCGACAGACGCTCCAGACAATACGAGTTATTGGGGACGACGAAGAAACTGCTGGAAGAGGCCAGAAGTTCTTTTACGGCAAGATATACGGAACCGGTTATGGAAGGATTTCGGAAATATTACAGGATCCTGACAGGAATGGAATGTGACAATTACCAGATGGATGCCAATACCAGACTGCAGGTCATCGAGGAAAATATGCCCAGAGAGATCGGATACCTGAGTCTGGGAAACCGGGATCTGATCGGCATCTGCATGCGTATGGCACTGGTGGAAGCCATGTATGAGACCACACAGCCGTTTCTGATTCTGGATGATCCTTTTGTGAATCTGGATGAGAACCGGACAAAGGGAGCAATGCGGTTCCTGGGAGAAATCGCAAAGGAGTACCAGGTGATCTATTTTACCTGTCATGGCAGCAGGGAATAGTGTGAAGCCTGTAATCCCCCGAGAGGGGGATGGAAGATAAAGAACCAAAGAGAAAGGGGCACTATTATGGGAAAGAGTTGGACAGGAAACATCAGACGTATGATGGCGTTGCTGCTTGGCTGTATGCTGCTCACCGGCTGTGGCAGCACGGGTGAAGTGGATGATTATGCCACCAACATCGGCTACGAGGCAAGAGGCAGCAGTCAGACAGCACAGGGAACGCAGAGTGACAGCGGAGACACCACGGCACAGACCGGAGGCATCTCTAAGGATGAGATCAAGGTAGGTGTCATTCATCTGTCGGATCCTGCAGAGGGGAGTGGCTACACTTATACTCATGATCTGGGTATTCAGGGTATGCAGCAGAATCTGGGACTGTCTGATGACCAGATCGTCCGCAAGATCAATGTCAACGATGGCGATGCGCAGGCGACCAGGCAGGCCATTCAGGAATGTGTCGACGAGGGCTGCAACATCATTTTCACCACCAGCTGGGGATATATGGAGACTACGGCGGAGATGGCGGAAGAATATCCGGATGTGTATTTTTCTCACGGCACGGGATATATGAGCAATGGCAAGAATTTTAACAACTATTTCGGAAGAATCTATCAGGCCAGATACTTAAGCGGTATCGTGGCGGGAATGAACACCACTTCCAATAAGATCGGTTATGTGGCGGCCATGGATTCCTCCAACTCGGAGGTGACCGGCGGTATTGATGCTTTTGCCATGGGTATCTACTCCGTGAATCCGGAGGCAGAAGTCTATGTGAAGGTGACCAACAGCTGGTACGATCCCGAAGGAGAGAAGGCTGCGGCACAGGTGCTGCTGGATATGGGGTGTGATGTGATCGCCCAGCATTGTGATACGGAATATCCCCAGACCCTGGCCCAGGAAAAAGGGGTGTACAGCATCGGCTATAACTCCGATATGAGTAAGAACGCGCCGGAGGCCTGCCTGTGCAGTGTCATCTGGAACTGGAGTGCCTACTATACGGCAGCAGTCCAGAGTATCATTGACGGCAGTTGGGACGGAAGCAACTATTACGGTGGTATGAGCGAGAATCTGGTGGGCATTACCAGTCTGGCGGACTTCTGTGTGGACGGAACGCAGGAAAAGGTAGAGGAAGCCAAAAGACAGATACTGTCCGGTGAGAACGGTGTGTTTGACGGTGTGATCGAGACCAATACGGGTGAGACCGTGGGAAAAGAGGGAGAAACATTGGATGACGCAACGATTACCGGAGGCATCAATTGGTATTTTAAGACCGTATCTGTGGTAGAATAGGGGGCTGCGTGATGAGTATACAAAAAAAGATTCTGTCAATGACTATAGGACCGGTAGTATTACTGGGGCTGCTTTCCATCCTGTTCATGCTGACAACGGTGCGCAGTTCCATGATGGATGAGATTGAGGAAGCACTCAAGGGAACAGCAGCAGCTACTCTGGCGGCATATGATCAGAATACCGGTGATTACATGGAATCCGGCAATGGGGACATCTGGAAGGGCAGCTACAATATCTCACATTCCGAAAGTCTGGTGGATCGAATCAAAGACAATACCGGAATGGATGTAACCTTTTTCTACGGAGACCGCAGAATCATGACCTCCGCCCTGGACAGTAACGGGGATCGTATTCTGAATTCTCCGGCAGGAGAGCGGATCGTGGAGACGGTCTTACAGAACGGAGAGGAATATTTCAGCAATTCTGTATCGTTGGATGGTGTTATGAATTATGGCTATTTCATGCCGGTCTATCAGAATGGTTCCCGCGATGAGATTATTGGTATGGTATTTGTCGGCACCGATAAGGAAAGCAAGGATGCGGTAGTAAACGGAATCATTTTCGGCATTGGTGCAGCAGTATGCGTGGCAATGATCCTGTGTATCGGTGTGGGACTGAAGCTTGCGACATCTATCAGCCACAATATCAAGAAGAGTATCAGCATCATGGGTAAGGTCGCAGAGGGGGATCTCACCGTCTGGGTCGATGACAAGATGTTAAAGAGGAAGGACGAGATCGGAGATCTGTCGCGGGTTACGGTAAAGCTGAAGGATACCTTGAAGGGCATCCTGAAGGGGATTTCCGAGAATTCCGAGAGTCTGCTGGAGGCTTCCAGGGCGCTGGGAACTGCAGCAGATACTACCAATGGCACCATGAATGAAGTACAGAACGCTGTAAGTCAGGTGGTGGCAAATTCTACGGAGCAGTCGAAGAATTCCGAGAGTACTTCCGAGAACATGCGGATCATGGGAGAACATATCACAGAGACATCCACAGAAGTGGATACATTAAACCAAAATGCCGCATCCATGCAGAAGTCCAGTAAGAAGACCGCAGATACGCTGGCACAGCTGTGCCATATCAATGAGGAAGTGGAGCGGATCATCGTAGAAGTAAGAGAACAGACCGACCGCACCAACGTATCGATCCAGAAGATCAATACCGCCATGGAGTTCATCACTTCCATTGCAGAGGAGACAAATCTGTTGAGCCTGAATGCCTCCATTGAAGCGGCCAGAGCCGGAGAGAGTGGAAGAGGCTTCGCAGTCGTAGCGGACCAGATCAAAAAGCTGGCAGAACAGTCCAACCAGTCCGGTCACGAGATTGAAGAGACCACGAAAGCATTGATGGAAGATTCTGCCCGTGAAATGGAGATCATGCAGCGGATGCAGGAGATCATCACCGAGCAGAGCGGCAGCATGCAGGAGACCAGAGCTAATGTTTCCGAGGTATTGAAGGAGATTGAGGATTCCATGCAGAGTATTCTGCAGATCAGAGAGAGTACCGGCAGACTGGCCGAGTCCCGGGGAGAAGTCATGGAAGCTGTGGAGAAGCTTTCGCAGATCGCACATAACAATGTGGATAGTACGCAGCAGACCTATACCGAGACACAGGAGGTTCTGGATACTTTCCGACAGGTGTATGACAGCGCTGACCAGTTGAAGAGGATCGCTGACGAGCTGGCCGAGAGCATGCAGTACTTCAAGATTCAATAGTTGGTTTCGCATAAAATAAAACCAGAGACAGTTTTCGGATGTTTAGATTCGTAAGACTGTTCCTGGTTTTTTTACCGCGCTGCTGTTGAAAACTTTCGTTGTGCGATCCTTGTTGTTTGGCATGTGGTCTATTCTTCAGATTCTTTCCTGTCTCCGCTTCCGGCGGCACGGACAGCAATTCCGTTGACTTCGATATTACCGTCCAGTTCGATGACCAGGCACTGTCTGCCATCGATCATTTTGGTGTTTACCAGATCGGTGCGCTCGGGATTGACCTTGATGACCACATCCGGTGTCTTCACCTCAAAGCTGCGGGGATTGTAGACATTGGTCATCATGAGAGCCGTGTTCTCTCCGGCAGTTTCGTCAAAACACTGATCGAAAACTTCCATGCGGTCGTTCGCTACACCGCTGCTGGCGAAGATCGTTTTCACTTCATTTTTATCCAGCATGACTGGTTCGGGATCTTCTTTATGCTCCTGAGCAATCTCGCTCATTTTTTCATGAATGTTCTTTACTACTTCAATGGCACAGGTATCGCCTAACGTCTCCTCCACCAGTGACTGGAAGGTTTCTTTCTGACCGCCTGCGGACAGAGGAAGAGGACAGCCTAACATCAGATCCACGAAGTTCTCCTTTAATTCCTCGGCATCCTTGGAATAGTACAGCGTGCTGTGCAGATCGGTACTTCTGTCATTGAAAGCGGGGAACAGGAAAGCAGCGTCCGGCATACCTACCACCCAGTCACGGATACGGTTCTGGAAGGTGTTTTCCACAGCGTTGTAGCTTAAGCCCGGCTTGGACAGATCCACGGGGCAGATACAGGCCAGGATGTAGTCATAGACTTCGTCGGAAGCATCCTCCATTTCAATGCCGTCCCTGGTGCGTCCCGGCACATCGTAGGCATCGTGGATCAGCAGGATCAGATAATTGCCCACATATTCATAAGACTCGATGATGCGGTCGTAGAACTGCTCAAGCAATGTATCGTCCTTCAGACGGCTGTCTCGCAGACGCAGCAGAAATTCCTGCGTGCCGCCCTCCGTTTCACTCTTTAACGGGAACTCCAGATTCAGCAGATTCTTGCCGATGGTGCCGGACAGACTCTTACGCAGAATCTCGAAATACTTGAACATTTCCTCCTCCGGCAGTGCCAGAAACGCCTGCTTTAATTCCGTCTTTTTATTTTTCTCTCCGTCCACATAGCATCCGCAGATCCGGGTGATGGAGCAGTTTTTCGGGGTGAACAGCTTTTTGATCTCGCTGATTTCCTGTTTTGTCATGAGAGTACCTTCTTTCGATTTGATGATATCAGTATAGTATAAAAAACGTGATGGGACAAGTGTTGCTAAAATACTCATTGCTTTTTCCATTAAGAAAGCATATAATGATTAACAGATAAGGAATTGATTATCGGAGAGTTCCTGCCATATAAGTGGAAGATTTTAAACTCGGGAGAGCTCCTGCCATATAAGTGGAGAATTTTAAATTCTGAGAGAGCAAATAGTAAAATATTTGCTCTCTTTTTGTTTTATACCGAAGAAAGGAAGTATAATGGAAGAATTCAAATTGTACAGTATTTCGGATGAATATGTGGAATGGCTTCGAGAGGATTTCCCGAATGTATATTCCAACAAAGTGAATGCAAGGACACATACAAGAAAATATTTGGGAGTGGTGCTACATATTGACAGATACAATTATTATATACCTATGTCGTCGCCGAAGAATTCCGATTATCAGATAGCGGGTAAAGATAAGGTGATCAGAAAAAGTATTGTACCAATCATTCGCATCGTAGTCAAAAATGCCGCAGGCAAAAAGGAATTAAAGGGAACATTAAGAATTAGCCACATGATACCGGTTCCGGCATCGGAGCTGGAATTGTATGATTTAGAAAATGAAGAGGATAGTAACTATAAGGACCTTGTACAAAATGAGATGATATTTATTCGTAAAAACCGTGAAAAGATTATGGATAATGCAAAATTGTTATATAAGCAGAAAGCAATGAATGATACAACGGCAGGATATGTAAAATCAGCATTGGATTATCATGCATTAGAAACCCGGTGTGATTTATTTGAACGCGAGTAGAAAAGGTTATAGAATTTTTAGAAATCCTTCATTTTACTATAATTGTTTTCTGACAGATAAGGTGTTATCATAACATTATCAAGAGAAGCCAATCACCACAGGCGACATATAGTGATGATCCGGAGACGATTTTACCGCCCCCGCGCTGGCAGAAAGAAAGAGGCGCGTTTTTATGGAACAACATGATTTGAGTAAGATCCAAAAATTACAGGAGAAAGGAAAATCCGACAAGATCATCAAATATCTGAGTTCTTCCGATGATACAGTGGTGGTAGCCGCACTGGAAGCTCTGAGCCGGATCAAGGATGAAGACAGTGTTAACAGCATTGCCCACATGATCGACAATCCGGATACGAAGATCCGTATCGAAGCAGCAAAAGCATTAGGCAGCATCGGCACCGAATATGCCAAGACCTATCTGCTGCACAGACTGAATGCAGAACAGGAAGAGACTGTGAAGGCAGCCATCAAGGAAGCACTTCACACTTTGGCAGAGCATCATTAATTTAATTTGCTTTACTCGTAGTTTTTCTACTTATACATTTTCCCTCTTATTGGCGTCCGGGTCATTCCGGGCGCCTTTTTTTGCGAAATTTGAAAAAATCTTGCGATGGGTTCTGCTTGAAGCCATGGCGCATAACTATTTATAATAGAACGGTACGTGAAAAAAGTAGTTTTGTAGTCATGGAGGTAGTTTAATGGAAAAATTAAACATTACAACTACAAAGGATAATGAAAAAGTATACAAAATCCTGGGGGATCTGATGAATGCCAACAAGGAATTCCAAATTATGATCACGGTTCCTTCTACGAAAAACGGCAAAGACAGCGCAGAAAAAGCGACAGAGAAGAAACAGGCCCCGGAAGTCATCCATGACCTGGAAAAGGATGTCACGGATATGATCCACGAGATTGGTGTCCCGGCACATATCAAAGGCTATCAGTACTTAAGGGAGGCAATCATGATGTCGGTGGAGGATCCGGCCATGATCAGTTCCATCACAAAGATCCTCTACCCGACGATTGCCAAGCGTTTCCAGACCACACCCAGCCGCGTGGAGCGTGCCATCCGGCATGCCATTGAGGTTGCCTGGAGCAGGGGGCGCATGGAGACATTGGATGCTATGTTCGGCTACACCATCGACACCGGCAAGGGCAAACCCACCAACTCCGAATTTATCGCCCTGATCGCCGACAGAATCCGGCTGTCCTATCGAAGCTGACAGACTCTAAAAGATTTGTAAATTGTCTCTGCCCCTCTTTTCTACGGCGGACAGACATGGTATAATCAATTTATGTTTTGAAATACATGCCGTAGCATATGTGGAGGGTTTACATGAAAAAAATTCTTTTTGCCGCATCGGAAGGTGTACCTTTTATCAAGACCGGAGGACTTGCGGATGTCGTAGGATCTTTGCCGAAGTATATTGACAAGGAGTATTTTGATGTAAGAGTGTTTATCCCGAAGTATACCTGTATGAAGCAGGAGATGAAGGATAAGCTTAGGTATGTGACACATTTCTACATGGATTTCAACTGGCAGAATGTGTATGTAGGTGTACTGGAGGCAGAGGAAGCCGGGGTGCATTATTATTTCATTGATAATGAGAGTTATTTCGGTGGTTTCAAGCCTTATGGGGATGATCCCAGATATGAGATCGAAAAGTATGCCTATTTCTGCAAGGCAGTGTTGTCGGCATTACCGCTTTTGAATTTCCAGCCGGATCTGATCCATTGCCATGACTGGCAGACCGGACTGATTCCGGTATACCTGAAGGAGCGTTTCCACGGCGGGGACTTCTACCGCAACATGAAGTCTGTGATCACCATACATAACCTGAAATTCCAGGGAAAATGGGATGTGAAGACGGTACAGAGCATTACCGGCCTGCCGGAGTATTATTTCACCTCGGATAAGCTGGAGGCTTATAAGGATGCGAACCTGTTAAAGGGCGGTATTGTGTTTGCGGATGCGGTGACCACCGTAAGTGATACCTATGCGGAGGAGATCAAGACCCCGTTTTACGGTGAGGGTCTGGACGGACTGCTGCGTGCCAGAAGCCATGATCTGCGTGGTATCGTCAACGGCATCGACTATGGAGAGTTCAATCCGGAGACGGACAAAAATATCGTAAAAGCCTACAATGCAGTGAATTTCCGCAAGGAAAAGGTGAAGAATAAGCGTGCCCTGCAGGAAGAACTGGGACTTCGCGTAGATGATAAGAAGATGATGATCGGTCTGGTATCCCGACTGACAGACCAGAAGGGTTTGGATCTGATCGCTTATGTGATGGATGAACTGTGTCAGGATGATATCCAGTTCGTGGTACTGGGCACCGGTGAGGAACGTTATGAGAATATGTTCCGTCATTTCGACTGGAAGTATGGAGACAAGGTGTCTGCCAACATTTATTATTCAGACGCACTGTCCCATAAAATCTATGCGGCGTGTGATGCTTATCTGATGCCGTCCCTGTTCGAACCCTGCGGCCTGAGTCAGCTGATCGCGCTGCGTTACGGCACTGTGCCTATCGTCAGAGAGACCGGCGGACTGAAGGATACCGTACAGCCCTACAACGAATACGAGAACACCGGTACGGGCTTCAGCTTTACGAATTACAATGCACACGAGATGCTGAATACGATCCGCTATGCGGAGCATATTTACTATGACAGGAAGAGAGA
>CAKRRD010000061.1 GCA_934394815.1 uncultured Acetatifactor sp.
CGCCGTGAAAAATATGTTCCCAGTGGCGGCCCTGACGGTGGCGATGGTGGTCACGGCGGTGACGTGATCTTTGTTGTGGATGAGGGATTGAATACCCTGATCGATTTCCGGCACATCCGTAAATACAAGGCCGGAGACGGAGAAGAGGGCGGTAAGAAGAACTGCCGTGGCAAGGACGGAGAAGATATCATTATCAAAGTCCCTGCGGGAACCGTGATCAAAGAAGCGCAGAGCGGGCAGGTAATTACGGATATGTCGGGAGACAACAAAAAAGTTGTTCTCTTAAAAGGCGGTAAGGGCGGCAATGGCAACCAGCATTATGCCACCAGTACCATGCAGGCGCCGAAGTATGCACAGCCGGGGCAGGCGGCACAGGAACTGGAACTTCTGCTGGAACTGAAGGTGATCGCTGATGTCGGACTGGTGGGCTTCCCCAATGTGGGTAAATCCACGTTCCTGTCCAGAGTGACCAATGCCAGACCGAAGATCGCCAATTATCATTTCACGACACTGAATCCGAATCTGGGAGTGGTGGATCTGGAAGGCACCGGCGGTTTCGTCATTGCGGATATTCCGGGACTGATCGAGGGTGCTTCCGAAGGAATCGGCCTGGGACACGAGTTCCTGCGCCATATCGAACGTACCAAGGTGATCATCCATATTGTGGATGCGGCCGGTACGGAGGGAAGAGATCCCATTCAGGATATCTATGCCATCAATAAGGAACTGGAAGCCTACAATCCGGAGATCGCGGCCAGACCGCAGGTGATCGCAGCCAACAAGATCGATGCCATCTATACGGAGGATGGATCGGATCCGGTAGCAGCAATCCGGGCGGAGTTCGAGCCGAAGGGCATCCGGGTATTTCCCATGTCTGCGGTAACCGGTCAGGGCGTAAAGGAACTGTTGTATGAAGTGAATGATATGCTCTCTAATATTGGAGAGGAGACTACGGTCTTTACACAGGAGTACTTCCCGGAGAGCATGACGGGATCTGTGGATGATGCTTATACTGTAACCTATGATGAAGAAGAGGACGAGTACGTGGTAGAAGGTCCCAAGATCGAGAAGATGCTGGGCTACACCAATCTGGACAGCGAAAAGGGCTTTACCTTCTTCCAGAATTTCCTGAAGGATACCGGTATTTTAGAGGAACTGGAAGCACTGGGCATCCAGGAAGGTGACACGGTACGCATGTACGGTCTGTCCTTTGATTACTATAAGTAAACGTTTGTGAAAGGAAAAGAATTATGACAAGCAAGCAGAGAGCCTATTTAATGAGCCTGGCAAGCAATCTGAATCCTATTTTTCAGGTGGGAAAATCCAGTCTGACACCGGAACTTACGGCAGCTATCGGTGAGTCCTTTAATAATAACGAACTGATCAAGATCGGTGTCCTGAAGAACTGTTTTGACGATCCCAGAGCAATCGCGGAGATGGTGGCAGAGCGTACCCACTCTCAGGTCGTACAGGTGATCGGCAAGAAGATCGTATTATATAAGCCGGATAAGGACAAGCCGAAGATCGAACTGCCCAGATAAGTACAATAACCGTTACCGATAAACTGCATGCAGGGGGAAGAAGGCATGAGCAGAATAGGGATTATGGGAGGAACCTTTAATCCGATTCATACAGGGCATCTGTTGTTGGCGGAACATGCAATGGAGAGCGCCGGACTGGATGAAATCTGGATGATTCCCACAGGATGTTCTTATCTGAAAAGAAAAGAAGGCGTTACGGTACTGCCGGCCGAGGAACGATACGAAATGGTATGCCTCGCCATTGCGGACAATGACAGATTCCGTTGTCTGGATATGGAGGTGAAACGCCCGGGGGATTCCTACAGCTATGAGACCATGGAACAGTTGAACCGGGAGTATCCGGGAAACCGGTTTTTCTTTATCTGCGGGGCGGATTGCCTTTATGCGATGGAACACTGGAAATGTGCGGACCGCCTGTTTGCCGCCTGCGGAATTCTGGCAGCGGTACGGGGAGAAGCGGATATGGAAGGCATGCAGGAGAAAAAAAACGAATTGGAAGAGCGGTTCGGGGCACAGATCCGGCTGCTTCCGTTTCGACGTATTGAGATCTCTTCTTCGGAAATACGACAAAGACGAAAAGAAGGTCTTTCCGTGCGTTACCTGGTGCCGGAGAATGTGAGAAAATATATGGAAGTAAAGGGGCTTTATCGGGATGAGTGATATTTTAAAAGAGCTGACCAAAGAAATGGAAAAGGTACAGAGTCCGAAACGGATGCTTCATACGGCCGGAGTGGAATTCACGGCGGCAGCATTGGCCATGACCTACGGTGCGGATGTGGAGAAGGCACAGATTGCCGGGCTGCTTCATGACTGCGCCAAGAGCATGGCTGAGGATAAATTATTGGCTGCCTGTGAGAAGTACAATATTCCGGTAACGGATGTAGAACGGCGCAATCCGAAGCTTTTGCATGCAAAGGTGGGAAGCTGTCTGGCTGAGAAGAAATACAAGATCACAGATCCGGAGATTCTGAGTGCAATTAAGTATCATACTACGGGAAAACCGGATATGACATTGATGGAAAAGATCATTTTTACGTCAGATTATATTGAGCCCGGAAGAACGGAAGCACCGAATCTGGATGAAATCCGGAAAATGGCCTTTCGGAACCATTTGGACGAAGCGGTGGAAAAGATTCTGGCAGATACTCTGGAATATCTGAGGTCCGGAGACGGCGAAATGGATCCCATGACGGAGGAAACTTATCAATATTATAAGAAGCATAATGAGAAGAAAAAAAGCGAGGAGTAAGTATGAGCGAAGAATCCAGAAAAATGGCAAAGCTTGCCGTAGAGGCATTGGAAGATAAAAAGGCAGAAGATATTAAAGTAATAGACATCAGTCAGGTGTCTGTCATTGCAGATTATTTCATTATTGCGGGAGGTAATAATTCCAGTCAGATCCAGGCGCTGTGCGATAACGTGGAGGAGAAGCTGGGAAGAGCCGGTTTTCCTGCCAGACAGACGGAAGGATACGAGACCGCTAACTGGGTTCTTCTGGATTTCGGTGACGTGATCGTGCATGTCTTTGACAAGGAAAACCGTCTGCTCTATGATCTGGAGCGCATCTGGAGAGATGGCGTGCAGATCCCGGCAGAAGAACTTTCATATTAAGCCGGATTGTCTCCCAGATGGAGAAAGAAACTGATGAGATAGAGGCCGCAGATACCTACCAGCACGTATACGATCCTGGAGAGCCAGGACATATCACCGAACAGAAATGCCACAAGGTCGAAACGGAACAGTCCGATCAGTCCCCAGTTCACGGCACCGATGATAGCTATGGTGAGAGCGGTTCCGTCCAAATATTTATTACCCATAAAATCTCCTTATCCTGTCTGTGTGGAATCCGAAAAGTGATCCTATGCAGACATTTTTTTTTGAAGTTTCTATTAATAATAGTTTCGGTGATAGTATCTGTCGAAGCCAAGAAAATATACCTTTTTTAAACAAAAATTATTTCTCTTGATCTATTTTAATGTTATAAAACATCAAATAGGAAAATAAAAGCCATTGACAAACGAAAATGAAGCGTGTAATATACAAAAATAACAATTATGCATTGTATTTTTGTATACATTGTTAAAAAGGAGGAAAATATTATGAAGAAATTCAACAAGTTTTTAAGTGTTGCTGTAGCATCCGCTATGGTAATGTCAATGGCCGGCTGTGGTAACGCAGACAACGGTTCTGTTGCAACCGGTACGAATGCAGCAACCGAGAGCGCAGCAGCTGACAACGGCGCAGCAAGCGGCAGCGTATTTAAGATCGGCGGTATCGGACCCACTACCGGAGGTGCAGCAGTTTACGGCCTGGCAGTACAGCATGGTGCAGAGATCGCAGTAGAAGAGATCAATGCAGCCGGCGGTATCAACGGTTATCAGGTAGAGTTCAAGTTCCAGGATGACGAGGCAGATGCCGAGAAGTCCGTAAATGCTTACAATGCATTAAAGGACTGGGGGGCACAGATTATTGATGGTTCTACTACCAGTGGTGCCTGTATCGCAGTTACCGATAAGACCAAGGAAGATAATATGTTCCAGATTACTCCGTCCGGATCTGCTGTAGAGTGTGTTCAGTATGATAACAACTTCCGTGTATGCTTCTCAGATCCTAACCAGGGTCTTGCATCCGCACAGTACATCGGTGAGAATGGACTGGCTGAGAAGGTTGCAGTTATTTATGACAGTTCCGATGTATATTCTTCCGGTATTTATGAGAAGTTCGCAAAAGAAGCTGAGAATCAGCCCTTTGAAGTAGTAGCTGCAGAAGCATTTACCGCTGATAACAAGACCGATTTCTCCGTGCAGTTACAGAAGGCAAAGGATGCCGGTGCTGATATGGTATTCCTGCCTATCTACTATCAGGAATCCGCACTGATCCTGACGCAGGCCGCTGGTATGGGCTATGCTCCCAAGTGGTTCTCCTGCGACGGTATGGATGGTATCCTTGGTGGTGTAGATAACTTCGATGTATCTCTGACCGAGGGCGTTATGCTGTTAACTCCTTTCGCAGCAGATGCAACGGACGACCTGACCCAGTCCTTCGTTTCCAAGTACAAGGAAAAATACGGTGAGACTCCCAACCAGTTCGCAGCAGACAGTTATGATGCCATCTATGTGATCAAGGCTGCCATCGAGAAGAGTGGTGTTACACCGGATATGAGTGTTTCTGATATTTGTGACGGCATGAAGGCTGCCATGACTGAGATCTCCGTAGATGGTCTGACCGGTAACGGCATGACCTGGACTGCAGACGGCGAGGCTAACAAGGCTCCTAAGGCTGTTGTGATCGAGAATGGTGCTTATAAGGCTATGTAATTAGCTTTTCGAAAGTTTCCAAAGAGGGTTACCGCAGGGTAGCCCTCTTTGCTTGTACAGGAATGGTTGCTATTCCCGACGGGTTCTGTTATACTTGTTTTTGAGTTTACTTTATAATTATTTTATAAAAACGAAAAGTTAAAAAGATTTGTGCGTTCGCATGAATGGAGGTAGTTCACATGAGTTTTATCAGTTATCTGATCAACGGTATCAGCCTTGGAAGTGTCTATGCGCTGATCGCATTAGGCTATACCATGGTATACGGGATTGCCAAAATGCTGAATTTCGCACATGGTGATGTCATTATGGTCGGTGCATTTATTACTTATACAATGTGCAGTACCATGGGACTTTCTCCTGTGATCGGTGTCCTGACGGCCGTTGTTGCCTGCACCCTGTTGGGAATGGCTATTGAAAAGGTGGCTTACAAGCCTCTCAGAAAGGCAGCTTCCCCGTTGGCGGTTCTGATCACCGCCATCGGTGTCAGCTATCTGCTGCAGAATGTAGCTCTTTTGATCTTCGGAGCAAATGCCAAGGCATTTACCTCTGTTGTATCTGTTCCGGCGGTAAAGCTGGCAGACGGACAGATCAATATTACCGGAGAGACGGTTGTGACGATCTTGACCTGTCTGGTCATTATGGCAGGACTGATGCTTTTTATCAACAAGACGAAAGCAGGTCAGGCAATGTTAGCAGTATCCGAAGATAAGGGTGCGGCACAGCTGATGGGTATCAACGTGGACGGAACCATTGCACTTACCTTTGCTATCGGATCCGGTCTGGCTGCGGTAGCCGGCGTGCTGTTATGTTCCGCATATCCTTCCCTGACCCCCTACACCGGCTCCATGCCAGGTATCAAAGCTTTCGTAGCGGCTGTATTCGGTGGTATCGGATCTATTCCCGGTGCTCTGGTGGGCGGTATTCTGCTTGGCATTATTGAGATCTTCGGCAAAGCCTATATTTCTTCCCAGATGGCGGATGCAATCGTGTTCGCAGTGCTGATCGTCGTGCTTCTGGTAAAACCTGCCGGACTGTTTGGCAAGAATATTCAGGAAAAAGTATAAGGGAAGAGGCAGGTGTATAATATGAAGAAATTATCGAATAAGAAAATGAATAAAACCTTCCGGGATAACCTTATTACATATGGCATGGTGATTGCTGCATATGTGATCATGCAGATTCTGGTATCCACCGGAAGTGTGAGCAGCCTGATCCAGGGACTTCTGGTTCCTCTGTGTACTTATGCGATTCTGGCAGTCTCCCTGAACCTGACCGTAGGCATTCTGGGTGAGTTGAGCCTTGGTCATGCCGGATTTATGTGTATCGGTGCGTTTACCAGTGCATTTTTCTCCAAGGTAATGGCGAACAGTGGAATGCCTTCCGGCCTTCGCTTTTTCATTGCAATTCTGATCGGTGCTTTTTTTGCCGGTGTTTTCGGTCTGCTGATCGGTATTCCCGTACTGCGTCTGAAAGGTGATTATCTGGCTATCGTAACGCTGGCTTTTGGTGAGATCATCAAGAATCTGGTAAATATTCTGTTTGTAGGCCGGGATGAGAACGGGTTCCATATTTCCTTTACGAATACCATGGATCTGAACATGGCTGAGGACGGAGACGTTATTATCAAGGGTGCACAGGGGATTACCGGAACTCCTCATGATTCCAGCTTTACCATCGGTATTGTATTATTGCTGATTACGTTGTTCATTGTACTGAACCTGATCCATTCCAGAGACGGCCGTGCTATCATGGCCATCCGTGACAATACCATTGCGGCAGAATCCGCAGGTATCCATATTACCAAATATAAGCTGATGGCTTTCTCCATTTCTGCAGCACTGGCAGGTGTGGCAGGCGTACTGTACGCACATAATCTGTCAACTCTGACCGCATTGCCCAAGAACTTCGGCTACAACATGTCCATTATGATCCTGGTATTCGTGGTACTGGGCGGTATCGGCAATATCCGCGGTTCCATTATCGCGGCTGTCATTCTGACACTGTTACCGGAGCTGCTGCGTGGCCTGAACGATTATCGTATGCTGATCTATTCCATCGTATTGATCGTAATGATGCTGTTCAACTGGGCTCCGAAATGTATCGAGTGGAGAGAAAAAGTGGCAGCCAGATTTAAGAAGTCTGTAAAAAAGGAGGCTGAATAATCATGGCATTATTGGAAACAAAAAATTTAGGCATTTCTTTTGGCGGACTTCGTGCGGTAGATGATTTCAATATTACGATTGAAAAAGGTGCATTGTATGGACTGATCGGCCCTAACGGTGCCGGAAAGACCACAGTATTCAACCTGTTAACCGGTGTATATAAGCCGACCGAGGGCATTATCACGCTGGATGGCAGGGATGTCACGGGCAAGAAGACCATCGACATCAATCAGGCAGGCATCGCAAGAACCTTCCAGAATATCCGACTGTTCAAGGATCTGTCTGTAATCGACAACGTAAAGGTAGGTCTGCATAATCATATGGGTTACAGCACACTTACCGGGATTTTACGTCTGCCGAAATATTATAAAGTGGAAAAACAGATGACGGAAAAAGCCATGGAGCTTTTGAAGGTCTTCGGACTGGAAGCTGAAGCGGAGACACTGGCAGATAATCTTCCTTACGGTAAGCAGAGAAAGCTGGAGATTGCCAGAGCACTGGCTACGAAACCGAAGCTTCTTCTGTTAGATGAGCCTGCTGCAGGCATGAACCCCAATGAGACGCTGGAACTGATGGAAACCATCCGTTTTGTCAGAGAGCATTTTGATATGACGATTCTTCTGATTGAGCATGATATGAAGCTGGTAGGTGGAATCTGTGAGGAACTTACGGTTCTGAACTTCGGCCGTGTCCTGTGTCAGGGCAAGACCAGTGACGTGCTGAATAATCCGGAAGTCATCAAGGCTTATCTGGGTGAATAGGAGGACAACGGCTATGGCAATGTTAGAAGTAAATGATATTAAAGTATATTACGGCATGATACAGGCCATAAAGGGTGTGTCCTTTCATGTAGATGAGGGAGAGGTCATTGCACTGATCGGAGCCAACGGCGCCGGCAAGACAACGATCCTGCATACGGTATCCGGACTGTTGACCCCGAAGGAAGGTACCATTACTTTCGAGGGTCAGGATCTGGTCAAGATTCCCGGACATAAGATCGTGTCCATGGGTATGGCGCATGTACCGGAAGGCAGACGTGTCTTTGCACAGCTTTCCGTATTACAGAATCTGATGATGGGCGCATATACCAGAAAAGATAAAGAAGAGATTGCCCAGACCTTAGAGACTGTATTTGATCGTTTTCCCCGTTTGAAAGAACGTCAGAACCAGATGGCAGGAACCTTAAGTGGTGGTGAACAGCAGATGCTGGCCATGGGCAGGGCTTTGATGTCTCATCCCAAGATCATTCTGATGGATGAGCCTTCCATGGGACTGTCTCCGATTTTTGTAAATGAGATCTTCGACATTATCCAGGAAGTAAGCAAGAGCGGCACCACGGTTCTGCTGGTAGAGCAGAATGCGAAGAAGGCCCTGTCTATCGCAGACAGAGCTTACGTGCTTGAGACCGGTAAGATTGTTCTGGAAGGTAAGGCAAGCGACCTTCTGAATAATGATTCCATTAAGAAAGCATATCTGGGTGAATAACCCATAAGATAAGTCGCTGCGGGTGGAAGCAGCAGAGACAGAAAGGTATGGTGATCGGGATGAATAATGTAGTCATTACTATTGCAAGACAGTATGGAAGCGGCGGACGGACCATCGGTGAAATGCTGGCGGAGAAGCTGAATGTTCATTACTATGACAAGGAACTGATGAAGCTGGCCAGCGACGACAGCGGTATCAATGAGGCGCTGTTTGTAAACGCAGATGAAAAGGTGAAAAGTACGAAGCTGTTTCATATTGCAAAAAATGAGTATCACGGAGAACTGATTCCTCCGGAAAGTGATGATTTTACCTCTACAGATAATCTGTTTAATTATCAGGCAAAGATCATTCGGGATCTGGCTAAGGAGGAATCCTGTGTCATTATCGGCCGTTGTGCGGATTATGTCCTGAAGGATTATCCCAATGTTCTCAGCGTATTTATCCATGCGCCGAAGGAATACTGTCTGGAAGGTGCGGCTAAGAAGCACAGTATGAACCCGAAGGAACTGGAGCGCTTTGTGGCAAAGACGGATAAACACCGTGCGGAGTACTATAAGTATCATACTGGACGGGAATGGACGGATGCAAGGAACTATGATCTGTGTCTGGACAGTTCCAAGCTGGGATACGAAAGATGCGTGGATGAGATCATTTCCTATATGAAGGTACGGTTCCCGGAGGAGTAAGACCCGGAAGATGACTTCTGTGTAATTTCATAAAGTTGTAATTAAAATTCCCTTGTGATTATACAGCGCAGGGGAATTTTTTATGGAAAGGCAGCAAGTTATCTGTTAGAACTTCTTGTAAAAATAAAACGCCGAAAAGCCTTATGGAGTAAGACTTTTCGGCATGTAAAAGTGCTCAAAAAAGAGTTGATTTATATAGGGAGACTTCATGATGTCAGTTACTTGTAGAAACGGAATACTCCGAACACCGTACCGAGAATCTGGCAGTCATCGACAATGATGGGATCCATGGTGTCGTTCTCCGGCTGGAGGCGGATATGTCCCTTCTCCTTATAGAAAGTCTTGACAGTAGCGGAATCATCGATCAGGGCCACAACGATCTCACCGTTATTCGCCGTGTTCTGGACATGAACAAAGACACGGTCACCGTTGAAGATACCGGCATTAATCATGGACTCTCCGCGGACATTCAAAATGAAGGATTCTCCCTTGGGTACCACATCGGCGGGAACAGGGAAATAGTCCTGAACGTTCTCTTCGGCCAGAATAGGCTGCCCGGCAGCAACATTACCGATCACGGGGAGGCTGACCATCTCGGTACGCACCATCTGGAAGCTGTCGTCACAGATCTCAATGGCACGGGGCTTGGTGGGGTCTCTGCGGATATAGCCGTTCTTCTCCAATGTCTCCAGATGAGAATGAACGGAAGAGGTGGACTTTAAGTTCACCGTCTCACAGATCTCACGCACTGTGGGGGGATAGCCTTTTTTTAAAATCTCATCTTTGATATAATCTAATATTTCCTGCTGCTTGGCAGTAATTTTTCCATAGCCCATAAATGACCTCCGTAAAACATCTGTTCTTACTGAATTATATAACGATTATAGCATAGCAAAAAGTAAAAAGCAAACATATATTCCAAAAATATGTTCGATTTTTAACTTGACAGAAGAATGCATGTTCGATATAATACAACCAGAAAGAACAAATGTTCCCGAACAGATTTTCTTATGTGAGGTGTGTTATGAGAGTACAGAAGAGTGTATACCATATGACGGACAGAGAGTTAAGATTATATAAGAGACAGTTAAGAAGGAGGCTGCAGATGCAGCGCAGGATCCTTACCATGATCGCTACGGTCTGTGTGATTATTTTCTGTGCGGTATCCTATCAGGGGATCCGTTCTCTGGCAAGTTCCGGGGAAGAACAGTTAAAGTTCAAATACTATACTCAGGTGACGGTAGCCTACGGAGAGACTTTATGGGATCTGTCCGAGGATTATATTGATTATGAAGAGTATAAGGATAAGAAGGAATATATAGATGAGGTACAGAGCATCAACCATCTGGCGGAAGAGGACAGCATCCGCGCCGGACAGACGTTGATCGTACCCTATTATTCTTATGAGTTTGTGAAGTGATAAGAAAGAGTATGATAAATGGGAAGTTAGTGAAACGTCCCCGTAGCCCGCATTGGGGGTAAGGACAGCCAGACCCGCTCTCGCTTCAAAGCAGAGCGTAGCGGTACGTAAGCGAGGAAAGTACCCTCGCTAAGTACCGACGTCTG
>CAKRRD010000062.1 GCA_934394815.1 uncultured Acetatifactor sp.
ACCCTCGCTAAGTACCGACGTCTGCTTAGAGTCTGCTGTCCTTACCCCCAACGTGGGCTACTGGTTTCTTGAAAAAAATAAAATGATGAATTTAGTGGAAAAAGTTATTTTTCAATAAGAGAATTCTGTTTGTATTTAAAATGCCAATTTCTGCGAAAAAAATACAAAAATATGCGATTTTGCTATCGAACAGACTCTATTTTCGCTATGGAAGCAAAATAAGGAAATTCTGTACAAAAATTCCTTATTTTGGAATATTTTTGTACGGAATTCGTCGTTTTTGGGCTATTTACACCAAAGTCAAAAGCGGACTCTTTTCCTGAAAAGTCTTCCATTTTTTGATTTTTTATGACTACCAGAGGAATCCATAAATAAACTCCCAGAGAGGCAAGTGCCACTCCGGGAGTTCGTCCGGTTTGCTAATATTTATTTCACTAACTTTCCATTTATATCACTGGCTTATTTTTTTCCAACCGGATCACATTCCAAGATGCTTTCTTCAGCACAGCCTCAAGATGTCCGCCTTCTGCTTTGGCATCGTTGGCCTGTCGGGGCTGTACTTTTTCTCCTGCTGCGGAGTTCACGGTCTGCAGGTCATCGGAGACCAGTTCGATCTTGTCGAGCAGTCCGTAGCCTTCGAAGCTGCGCAGATCCATGGTCAGAGGCAGGTCTTCTTCCAGATTACGGTTTACGGCGAATACAGTCACTTCCTCCGCTTCCTCGTTCCATACCGCTGCCGCTTCCACATCTGTGATGCTTCCATGGCCGCCGGTCTCATGCTTCGGGCTGTCAATGGCCAGCTGCAGCACGGTTCCTCTGCCATAGCAGGATGCATGAAGAAAAGGATAAAAGATGGTCTGTCTCCAGGCGATACCGTTCTCCTCCGTCATGATCGGTGCAATGACGTTGACTAACTGTGCCAGGCAGGCGATCTTCACACGATCCGCATGCTTTAACAGTGTAATCATCATCAGACCTACCATCAGGGCATCTTCGAAAGTATAGTGATCCTCCAGCAGATGAGGGGCTTTCTGCCAGGGATGGTTCTCTGTGGTATCGGCGTCCTCCTTGCTGGCATGGAACCATACATTCCATTCGTCGAAGCTTAAGTTGATCTGCTTCTTACTGCGCTTCTTCGCCTTGACATAATCGCAGACGGACACTACCGTGCGGATGAAATCATCCATATCATCAGATTTTGCCAGATAATCGTTGCTGTCCATAGCTGCATTGCCATAATAGGTGTGCAGGGACAGATAATCTACATAATCATAATTGTATTCCAGTGTGGCAGCCTCCCACTGAGGGAAAGTAGGCATTTCCCGATACGAACTACCGCAGGACACCAGTTCAATGGAAGGATCGATCAGTTTCATGGCTTTGCCGGCCTCCTGAGAGATCCGTCCGTATTCATCCATGGTCTTGCTGCCCAGCTGCCAGGGGCCATCCATCTCATTGCCCAGGCACCACAGTTTGATATTGTAGGGATCCTCCACACCGTGGGATCTGCGAAGGTCACTGTATTTGGATCCGCCGGTATGGTTGCAGTATTCCAGCAGATTGCAGGCATCCGCCACTCCTCTGGTACCCAGATTCACAGCCATCATGATCTGCGCATTGACCTGCTTCGTCCAACGGTAGAATTCATCCAGTCCGAAGGTATTCGGCTCCAGAGATCTCCATGCCAGATCCAGTCTCGCCGGACGTTTGTCCACAGGCCCCACACTGTCTTCCCAGAAAAAGTTGGATACGAAATTACCGCCGGGATAACGGATCAAGGGAACCTGTAATTCCCTGACCAGCTGTGCCACGTCCTGTCTGTAACCGTATTTGTCCGCCGTGGGATGTCCCGGCTGATAGATGCCGCCGTACACCGCCCGGCCCAGGTGCTCAATGAAAGAACCGAACAAACGGTCATCCACCTTCGCCACCTTGTATGCCTTATCTAATGTCATCTTAACCTGTTTCATGCCCCAATCTCTCCCATATCGTCCATAGTTTATACGAAATAATTTCTTCGTGCCTATGCACTCTCGAAATTGTAACAAACATGCGTAATCCCGGCTGATTGCCCTGCTTACTTATGTTTGTTTGCTCCTATCATAGAAAGCATCCTTTGCCTGCAAGCAGTCAGGTATGCTTTCCATGGATGAGTTATTACAACATATTTACCGAATTCCGGATAAACGGCTTACACTCCACAGAATACACTCCGTTTTTCTTATGTATCTCCTCACCCCGCAGAAGCTTTAAGATCACTTCGCTGGCGCAGTATCCAATGTCGTGTAACGGCAGTCCCATGGTGGTCAGTTCCGGCTTCTCATAGCTTGCCATTTCCCGGTTATCAAAGCCTGCCACCGCAATGTCCTTCCCTACCGTATATCCCAGTTCCTCCAGACGGTCATAGGCACCGCCCGCCATAAAATCATTCATGCAGAAGATCGCCGTTGCTCCCCGCTTCACCAGTTCTTCCGTGTGTTCATAGCCGCTTTCACGATCCCATTCCCCATAGACGATCATCCCCGGATCGTACAGCAGATTGGCCTCGAACAGTGCACTCTGATATCCCTCCAGACGGGACTGGGTATGGATACTTTCCTTTTTCCCGGCGATAACACCAATTCTCTTGTGTCCGCAGTCGATCAGATATCGCACCAGTTGCTCGGCACCGCCCTTATCCTTTACCACAACAGAGGGAATCTCCGGCTTATTGGTAAATCCGTAGGCCACCACCGTAGGAATCGGCAGATCCGCCGGGATCACATTGATCAGTCTCTCATGGGATGCCACATAAATAATGCCCTCCACCTGTTTCGACAGAAGCTTCTGGATCTCCTTCTGCACAATGTCCCGGTGGATATTGTCCTGATAATAGGCGTCTCCGTATTTTTTATACAGACGTAAGTTCACCAACAGGATCTGATACTCTTCTTTTTCACAATATTCCGTGATGCCGTCGATGATATCCGGCAGAGCAAAGACCGTCATATCCTCCGCAATGACCCCGATACTCCGGGTATTCTTCGTCTTCAGATTCTGTGCCACGATGTTCGGCGTGTAATTCATCTCCCGAATCACCTGCAGCACTCTCTTTTTGGTCTCTTCTCCCACTTTTCCCTTATCATTGATGATATTGGATACCGTTGCCACGGATACTCCGCACTCTCTGGCAATCTCTTTTATGGTAGGCATGGTGTCCCTCCCTTTTGTAAGCGACTTGTCTACCATCATTCTAACACAACTTTTCCCCATATCACAACAGGCTGTGTTAATTCTTCATACCGGTCAGCACGATACCTTCCACAAAACTCTTCTGTCCGAAGATATAGATCACGATACCGGGCAGGATCGTCATGAATGTCGCCGCCAGCGCTACCGGCCAGTTGGTACCGAAGGAACCGGTAAAGTTCGTCAGTGCCACAGCGAAGGTAAATTTCGACATACTGTTGATATAGATCAGCTGCTGTAACATATCGTTCCAAATCTGGATAAACAGCATCATGGCTACTACCACGACTGCCGGCTTGATGGAAGGCACCAGGATCGTCCACAGGATACGCATTCTGCCTGCACCGTCAATGGATGCCGCCTCGTCCAGTTCCTTCGGAATCGTCATGAGGAACTGCCGGATCAGGAAAATATTGAAGAATCCACCGCCAGTTAAATACGGCAGGATCAGCGGCCAGTAAGTATCGCCCATTCCCAGTCCCTTGGTCCATACCACGTACAGAGGAAGCAGCGTAACCATGCCGGGCAGAAGGATCGTTCCGACACAGATGTTGAAGATCAGCTTCTTGCCGCGGAAACGAAGTCTTGCAAAGGCATAGCCGCAGAAAATTGCAGTCACCGTACCAAAGGTAACAGCCGGAATGATGATGGAAAAAGTATTCCGGAAATATCTCCAGTATTCAAAGGTCTCCAGTGCCTTGGAATAGTTCGCCCACAGCCACTCATGAGGAATAAAGGAAGGGGGATACTCGTTCAGTTTCGCCGTGCTCATCAGAGAGGACCGGAAGATCCACCAGATCGGCAGTACCACTAACAGTGCCAGCAAAAATATGATCAGGGTCGCCACCAGATCCAGTACCAGTTGTTTCCGTTTTTTACTCGGTGATAAATTTACTGTCATCTTCTATTCCTCCTCTCCGAATAATTGTTCTTTCTGTGTTTTAAACAGAACGACGGTAAATATACCTACCAGAATGAAGAAGATTACCGCATACGCCGCTGCGTAGCCCATCTTATTTTTCTGGAAACCATACATATAGATCACATAGGACATGAACATGGACTTCTTGCCGGGGCCGCCGTTGGTCAGCGCCAGTGCCGGGTTGATGACCTGTAAATGTGTGATCAGTGCGGTCAGCACATTGTAGAAGATAATGGGGGTAATGCTGGGGATTGTAATATTCCAGAATCTCTGCCATGCATTGGCTCCATCAATCTTCGCTGCTTCTATGTATACGCCGGGGACATTCTGCAATCCCGCCAGGAAGATAACGATCAGGTTGCCGCTGGTCCATATGGCAATGAGCACCAGACAGGGGATGACCTGATTCGGGTCGTCTAAGAATCTTTGCTTCGGAAGTCCCATCATCCGGAGTACGAAATTGAACAGCCCGAAGTTACCTTCATACAACCATTCCCATCCTTTAAATACACCGATGGCCGGCAGCAGATACGGGATGAAGAACAGGGAACGGAACAATGTCCGGCCTTTTATATTCATGTTTAAGAGGATCGCTATGATCAGTGAGTACACCACGGCACCGATCACCGCCAGAAAAGCATACCATACGGTCGCTTTGATAGAATCCCAGAAGTAGATATCTTTTGTGAAAATACGCTGGAAATTGGCAAGCCCTATAAATTCCGGCTTCGTAATGCCGTTCCAGTCAAACAGGCTTAATACAAATACTGCAAGTGTGGGAAGATAGCTGATCAAGGTCACTCCCAGGAATGCCGGTATCAGACAGAGATATGCGGTCAGTTCTTCCTTTCTTCCTGCTCTTGTTGTAGCGTTATTTTTCTGTTTCCCTTTTTTCATTGTAACCCTCATTTCTTCACACATTTTTGCAAAGAGTAAACTGTTTTTCTGATAACAACAGGTGGCCACATTGCTGTAAGCCACCTGTTATGTTGTCCCAATACATCTTTACCGGTAAGTGATCTTACTGGTTGTTTGCCTCGAAGATGCCCTGTAATTCTTCCAGATTCTCATCGATTGCTTCCTGCATGGTCTGCTGTCCGGCCCATACATTGGAGAATACGGTGTCCAGAGTAGAGTTGAATTCATCGGTGCCGTTTACATAGTACCAAGATGTGGATACCATGTTGTCCTTTGCATAGTCAACAACTGCGCTCTTGTACATATCCTTGTCGGGATAGTTGGGGTTGTTGATCCACTTGTCGGTCTTCTCAGCATCGGTATACCAGGAATCCAGAATCGGCATCCAGGTACCTGCTTCAATCAGAGACCAGGAATTTTCTTCCTGATAGTACCACTTTAACCACTCCATTGCTTCCTCGGGATGCTTGGTGGTAGCAAATACTACGTTGGGACCACCGGTACAGATGGTAACCTTTTCCTTCATGTAAGGAAGAACGCCTACGCCATATTCGAAGTCAGCGCTCGGCCCAAGGAAGGTGCCGACATTCCACGCACCATCGGTTGCCATAACAACCTTCTTGCTTCCCAGAGAGGACTCCAGCGCGTTGGCTGCGCTGGTTACAGGAGGTGCGCAGTGATATACTTCGGACAGATCTGCGATCTTCTGTAATGCGTCTACGGTTGCGGGATCATTGATGGTGCACTCAGAACCATCCTTGCTGTAGTAACCGCCGCCATTGGACAGCGCCCATACTTCCAGCTGCCAGGGCAGAGTGTTGATGGTACATCCGTAAATGTCAATATTGTTGGGATCAAAGTCGGGATCCAGAGCATTTTTACCATTGATATCGATGGTCAGCTTCTGTGCGGTCTCTACAAAAGTATCCCAGTCCCAGGCATCTGCTGCACTTGCGGGAGGCGTCATCTCTTTGACATCCAGATTCTGTTTCTCACATACTTCGTTTAACAGGTCAATATTGTACCACAGATTCAATACCTCGTTCGCTGCAGAATAAGCAACTGGAGTTCCCTGATATTTGAAGGTCAGTGCATCCAGAGGCTTTGCATCCCCTTCGCCGTACATGGTGCTGATGTCAGCCAACAGTCCGTTCTCTGCGAACTTCAGTACGCCGGCCTCACTCATGATACCGGTATCGGGAAGTTCTCCTGCGGTTGCCATGGCGTTCAGCTTGGTTACATAAGTATCATGGTCGATCTTAACCACTTCTACTTCGATGCGATCCTGCTCACTGTTGAACTTGTCAGCCACCTTCTGAGTTGCTGCAGTCTCCGTCTCGTTACCCCACTGTGCGTAGGTGATATGTACTCTCTCCCCGCTGCTACTGCCACTGCTCGTCTGTGTCTGTGCCGGCTGGCTTCCTGCATCTGTAGATGCCGCCGGTGTCTCATTGCTGCCACACCCTGTAAGTACCATTGCTGCTGTCATTGCGGTTGCAAGGACTGTACTTACGATTTTCTTGTTTTTCATACCTTTCTCTCCTTTACCTTTTTTATTATAACGACAATGGGTTGTCGTTGTAAACACTTGATTGTAAACGCTTACACATTCACTGTCCTACACTTTTACCTTGACCCACACCAACATTTCGCCCGGTGTGCGGTTGCACCACAGTCCATAGGGAACTGCTGTAAGATGCGTCCGTTCTTTCTCCAGTTTCAGCTCTCCGTACAGGGTTCCCTGTTCGGTGGACCGGTTATGGATCCTTGTGGCTTCGTACTGTAAGGCCGGAATCTCTCCCGGGAGATCGGCCTGCGGATTCCCCTTCGTGACCTCCGTGTTCTCTTCCACATACAGGTCTGCCAGATATTTTCCGTTGTCGGTCTCTTCCAGACAGTAGACCACGGGGCCGTTCATCAATGCGCATCTTCCGGCATCCGCTCTCACTTCGTCGTTGGCGGCAATCCATCGGGGATGAACACCGAAGTCAATACAGATCTCATGCTCTCCTGCCGGAAGATCTGTCAGCAGATAGCCTTTTTCCAAAACAGCCTCCGCTGTCTGTCCATCCACGGTGATCTCCTGCTTTCCCGCATATCCGGGGCGCCGGATCTTAAGTGTCACTTCACTGTCCTGCTTCGTCCGGATCTTCACTCTGCCGTCCTGCAGCAGTGTGGATTCCATGTCAATCTCCACAGTTCCGCTTTCCAATACCGCCTTTGCCGTGGAGGAAATGAACTGGTGGATACATACCGCATTTTCTTCCTGTGCGTAGATGTATTGTCCCAGGGAAGCCAATGTCCTTGCCACATTGGGCGGACAACATGCCACGGAGAACCATTTCTGCCTGACGGCCTTCACATGATCCATGTAAGTGTGTTCTGTACAGAACTCCGGTACAACCTCCAGAGGATTCACATAAAAATATCTGTCTCCCGCTCTGTTGATGCCTGCCAGCACCGTGTTGTACAGTGCCAGCTCCACGGTATCGTAGTAACCCGCCTCTCCGGTGGCTGTGCTCATCCTCTGTCCAAACATCATCAGTCCGATGGATGCGCAGGTCTCCGAATAGTTCGTGGTATTCGGCAGATCGTAATCCGTGGTAAACCTCTCCCGAAAACCACTGGATCCGATGCCGCCGGTCAGATACATTCTGTGATTCACCGTGCTGTCCCACAGCCGCTTACAGGCCTTCAGCATCTCGGCATCCTCACATTCCACAGCCAGGTCTGCCATGGCGGAGCACATATACATGGCTCTTACCGCATGCCCTTCTGCTGTCTTCTGCTTTACCGGTTCTATATGTGATTGTGAATATTCCAGATCGTAATTCTTGAACTCCGGGAAAAATTCCCAGCCGCCTCTGTCTTCCATCTCCTGTACAAAATAGCTTGGCTTCTTCCCTCTCTCATGAAGGAAATACGATGCGGTGTCCAGATATCTGCTCTCTCCGGTCACCCGGTAAAGCTTTACCAGTGCCAGTTCGATCTCCTGATGTCCGGGGTAGCCTCTCTTCTGTCCTTCGCCGGTACCAAAAACCCTGCAGATCAGATCTGCATTCTTACGGGCGATATCCAGGATCTTCGTCTTCCCGGTGGCCTGGTAGTAAGCAACCGCTGCCTCTATCATGTGCCCTGCCGTATAAAGCTCATGCCCTTCCACCAGGTTCGACCACTTCTTCCCCGGCTCGTTGACCGTGTAGTAGGTGTTCAGGTATCCGTCCGGCTCCTGTGCCCTTCCTACCAGTTCGATCACTTCATCTGCCAGTGCTTCGTATTCACGGCCTTCTCCCCCGGCAATACAGAATGCTACGGATTCCAGCCACTTGTACAGATCCGTGTCCTGGAAAACTACCCCCTTTCTCTCTCCCGGCAGTTCTCCTGCCGCCACGCGGAAATTCTGAATACAGTAGGTAGGTTCCGAATCCTCCAGCTGATCGTTCAAGATCTTCCATTGATGCGGGATGATCTTCTCACTGACCCTTTGCACGTATTCACCGAACAGCTTGTCTGTGATCCTGATATTTCCGAATTCCAGCTGCTTCCTGTGATGTTCCATACCTTTCTCCTATCCTTGTTCGTTCCAAAAAGGTTAATCGTTTAATCTTTTGAGAGAAAAGAAACAGCCGGCTGGCTGTTATACTGCTGTATTTTCTTTTCTGCAAGTTAATCGTTTTACCTCTTGATGAGCTTATCATAGCACCGGATAGGCATTTTGTAAATAGGTTTTATGTAAATCGTCATAATCTATAAGTTTTGCCACTGTTTTTTGTATATTTTACACATTTCAGGACAAATTGTCAGATTCTTAATCGTTTTACTTATCTAAGACTCCCAGCCACTTCAAAGCGTTCCAGATGCCATCTTTGTCCACATCCGTGGTGATATAATCCGCTGTTTCCAGCACCTGTTCGCTGGAATTACCCATGGCTATGCTGGTATGGGCGTACTTTAACATCGGCAGGTCGTTGTTACTGTCCCCGATGGCTACGGTATCCTCCATGGGAATCTTCAGATAATCCGTAATGTAGCGGATTGCCGTGGCTTTGGAATAACCTGTGGGTACCAGTTCGTGATATCCATGCTCTCTGTCGATAAAATCAAGGATTCCTGCCAGTTCCCGTTTCATGGCATCCATTCCTTCCGGGGTCTCGGCATAGGCATAGAGTTTATCAAAATTCCCCAGGGCATTGGCATAGCGGTCATATTTCCGCTCTTCGATCTCTGCCGCCATATCACGGAAAGCCTGTGAAAAGACTTCCTCTCCTCTGGGAGCATAATCCTCTCTGCTGCCTTCCAATATCGCATCCACATGATATTTTTTCATGGCATCCAGAATGGCTTGGGATTCCTCCAGGGTAAACGTCTTGTGCATCAGGCGTCTGCCACGGTATTCGATCTCACTTCCACAGCCTAACAACAGTCCATCGAATTCCACCTGTCCGGTTATATCTTCTCCCACCAGCCGTTTGGTTCGTCCGGTGTTGATCATGCAGATATGTCCGTTGGCTCTGGCAATGCGGATCGCTTCTTTGGTACTCTCTGACATGAGGCTGCTGCCACCGCAGATCAGGGTTCCGTCGATATCAAAAAATATTATCTTCATCTCAGATTCTTAAGCTCCTCTACCAGATCCAGATCGGATTTCTGTACCTTCAGGTTCGTGGATACCGGTTCCTCGCCGGGTCTCGTGATCGTGATCTCAATAATGGTTCCTTCGGTGATTGCTCCACCCATAAAAAATCTGCTTACAAAGGCTGCAAACTTGGGATGATTGCTCTCAAAGGTATTCTTCGCATTCATCAGTTTCATCATCATTCCGGGATTTATCATAATAATCTCCTTCCAAATCAGTATCTATCAGGACCTCACTCACAAATTCATCTTTTCAGGGCTGTCCCAAACAATTACAAAAAAGAAAGGCTGGCCGCACCATTCGAAAACAGTGTGTCCAGCCTTAACAGTTGCTTTAATTATGCGATCTTGGACTTAGCCAGCTCTGCAAGGGTCTTGAAACCTTCTGCATCGTTAACTGCCAGGTCTGCCAGCATCTT
>CAKRRD010000063.1 GCA_934394815.1 uncultured Acetatifactor sp.
CGTACCGCTACGCTCTGCTTTGAAGCGAGAGCGGGTCTGCTGTCCTTACCCCCAGCGCGGGCTACGGGGACATTCCACTAACTTTCCATTTAGTTATTGCCTATTACTCGCTTATTGATCAATCCCCAGTTGCTGCAATGCTTTCTCCCAATAAGAAGGGGCAATATTATACCATGGGTCTTTATATCCGTTTAATTTCATTACACGAAATAATGCAGTTCCGTGGGAGACTTCGCCGGTATACAATAAATGCTGTGTGATCCTGCACCAATAAGGTGACAGATCCCATAGACCGGATTCGTGAAGATCCTTTATAATTCTTTCCACATCATATTCCAGTGAAATAAATTCGGGGTTCCAGTTGCAGCCATCGGAGGTCAATATTATGTACTGTGTTTTGCGGGGAGCTTTCAAGGGGACACCCACAGCTCCGGCGTTTATTATCTTCTTTTCACCATCATAAACGATTTCCTGAATATGTGTGTGACCGCATACGATATAGTTCTCATCATAGTTATGAAGAATATCTTCGAAATCCTCAATGTTTGGATGCAGTTTTTTATTATTGGCAAAAGGGGTTCCGTGACAGGTCAGTACTGGCTTCACTCCATCGAACGTAATTCTCTGACTTATGGGCAGAGACTCAAAGAAGTCAATATCCGTGGAGGTGAGATTTTCGTAATTATAAAGCATTGCCATAATGCTATGATTTCCGTTTTTCCAGTCACACTTCACATCTTTTCTGCGGTTGATCCAGTAGTCCTCTTTATTTCCCCTTATGAAGAAGCAAGAATATTTGCTCCGTAGTTCATAAAGGATTTCCAGTGTTTTTTGCGGATAAGGAAATTCCCCCAGATAATCGCCTAAGAAAATATAGGCATCGACATGCTGTGCCAATGCATGTTTTAGACAGCTTTGCAAGGCTATGTAGTTGCTATGGATATCGGACATGATTGCCAGTTTCATTCGTATTTTCCTTTTCTTATTTGTTTTGTACGGAATCATTTTCTGGAAAAATGAAAATCACAGCAATTCTCGCCGTAGCCTAAGGTCTTTGTCCGGGAGAAGGCCATTTTTTTCAGGCCGCCGTAAGTCACGTTGTCGGCATCGCAGAAGATGTGGCACAGCTTCGGGCAGTCGTTCTCGACGCAGGCGGTGTACCAGAGGCATTTTGTGATGGTCACATCGAAGGAATCGCTGGTGTGGCTTTGCGTACTTTCATGCAGGTCGGAGGTGCGCATGACTTTCCGGAAGATACTGCTGTAAAGGAAGTAAAATCCGGGGATACGTTCCATTTTTGCCATGGAAGAGTGCATATTTGCTCCGACAATAGTAAACATATATTTTTGCAGATATGCGGAGGTCTCCTCTTCCGAAAAGCCCTCCTGCAACAGAGTCTTATACAGCGCTACACAGGGAAGAATGGTCTGAATCAGCGTTTTCTGCTGGCTTTTCGATTTGTTTTGTGTGTTTTCACTTTCTATCAGCATGTGGAATAACTGTTCCTGCTTATGAAACAAAGCGCTGCCCTGGTCCGGCCCCAATTCTTCTATTAAGAATGCCTTGATCTGTTCCTGACGTTTGACTTTCATTGTTGGTAACACCTCTAAGGAGCTTTTGAATTACCAGCCCTTTAATCTTAAATCCTTCTCGATATAAATATTGAAATAACCTTCACTGACAGATGCCTTCATCCGATCAGCGCGCCACCCGCGGGAATAGATCATTTGTGCAAAAGGAGCGATCATATCAGGTTTTAAGTCCTGATACCCTTCTTGCTTAAAATTAAGAGTAAAGTTGAGATCGTCGTCATAGGGATTTCTCGGATTCTGGTAAAACGTGATGGAGGGCTCCCATACCGAGACCTCAACCACTTTACTGTTCAGGAGATAGCGCTCTGTAATCTGATCTACATACTCCATATTGCGATGGTAGAATTTGACAATGTTCTCCCCGTAAGAATCATATATTTGGGAATAATTCAAAATTCTCGGTCGGTATTCCGTACAATAGTCAGTGCGTGTAGCGACCAGCTCTATTTCCGCACCGCGGTAGAGCCCACCATCGATCCGGATCGGATGCGCAGGAAGAACTCCGGAGTGATTCCGGTCGCGATAAATGACTTTGTTTCTCATGGCGGATTCCTTGAAATCCTTCGTGCTCATGATACGATTAAAGAAGGCATCCTCCGGCAAATCATAGGTTACCTCAGCGTACCCGGAAAAGAAGCAATCCTACGCGAGTATGACGGCAAGAACCCATTCCATACAGGTAGGAAGGTTTCTCATATAATCGTTAAAATCGTAAAACTCCTTTTTCGTCACATAAGCCATAACAATATCTCCCTTTGCGGTTCGGATCAGTTCTCTTTTGCAAAATATTCTTTCGTCAGCTTTACCACAACACCGGATAACAGGAATACCGCGATCAGGTTGGGAATAACCATCAGTCCGTTGAAGGTCTCCGCGATGCTCCACATCAGGCCCAGGTTCATGGTAGCGCCCACGATAGCCGTAAGGGAATACAGTACCATGAAAGGTTTGTTGGAGCGGGAGCCGAATAAGAACTCAATACATCTGGTGCCGTACAGCCCCCAGCCGATGATGGTGGAGAAGGCGAAACAGCACATGGCCACGGCGGTGAAAATGGATACCCAGTTGCCGTAGACAGCGGTGAATCCGCTGATGGTCAGTTCCGCACCGGCTGCTTCACCGTAATTTACAGGCACGCCGCTGCACAGGATGACCAGAGCTGTCATGGTACAGATGATGATGGTGTCCACGAATACCTCGAAGATACCGAAAAATCCCTGTTTTACCGGCTTCTTCGTATCGGCACAGGCATGGGCGATGGATCCGGTACCAAGACCGGCCTCGTTGGAGAAGATACCGCGGGACACGCCCTTTTTCATGCTCATGAAGAAGCTTCCTACCACACCGCCGGTCACGGAGGCGGGATGGAAAGCACCTTCTATAATAGAAGCAAATACAGCGGGCACCGACTTGATATGGAAAATGATGACACCCAGCGCCAGCACGATATACATGATCGCCATGAAAGGAACCAGCTTGGAAGTAACATTACCGATACGCTTGATACCACCGATCAGGATCAGGGCAATGATGATCGCCAGAGCGATACCGATGATCAGGTTGACAAGCTTCACGGCATCTGCGGGCAATACATTAAAGTTGCTCAATGCGGAATCAATGGCAGTAGTGATGGTGTTGACCTGTGTGGCATTACCGGTACCGAATACGGCCAGTACCCCGAAAGCGGCGAACAAATACGCCAGAAAATGCCACTTTTTATCCAGCCCGTTCTTAATATAATACATGGGGCCGCCCACCAGATCTCCCTGGGCATTGGTCTCGCGGAAATGAACCGCCAGTGTTACTTCGGCAAATTTGGTACACATGCCAAGAATCGCGGATATCCACATCCAGAATACGGCACCGGGACCGCCGATGGCAATGGCACCGGCCACACCGGCTACATTACCGGTTCCAACGGTGGCGGCGAGGGCGGTACATACCGCCTGGAAAGGTGTCAGGGCACCGTCGGAGGCTTCCTTTTTCTTCATCATGCGTCCCAGAGTCACTTTCATGGCATACGGGAACTTGCGGATCTGAAGAAAGTTCGTGCGGATACTTAAGTACACGCCGACACCGATGATACAGATCATGGCGGGAACACCCCAGATGAAATTGTTGACAACGTTGTTTACTGCTTCAATCGTGGATAACATGAATGTAATCTCCTATCATTCGTAAAACTTTACGATAAATGTAAAATATTCTTATACCTTATCACATTTGCGGACATGGCGCTACATTTTTTCAATTCAGTGTACTAAATACTTCCCCGATGGACCCCTGAAGCAAAAGGTCCGCATGGTTATCTCTGGGGGTCGCACTCTTGTTGATGACCACCAGCTTGTCCCCCTGAAAATAATCAATTAACCCGGCTGCGGGATAGACAGCCAGAGAAGTGCCGCCGATGATCAGAACATCTGCTTCGTGGATGTATCTGACGGCGGCATTTAACGTTTTTTCATCCAGTCCCTCTTCGTACAGAACCACATCCGGTTTGATAATGCCGCCGCATTTTTCACAGTGGGGGATGCCGGTGCTGTTTAAGATCGCATCGATGCCATAGAACTGGTGGCATTTCTCACAGTAATTGCGGAGCACGGAGCCGTGGAGTTCCAGTACGGTCCTGCTTCCGGCAGCCTGATGCAGCCCGTCGATGTTCTGGGTGATCACCGCCCGGACCTTCCCGGCAGCTTCCAGTTCCGCCAGCTTCTTATGGGCGGCATTGGGCTGCGCCTTCGGGAAGAGCATTTTGTTCCGGTAAAAACGGAAGAATTCCTCCGGATGAGAGCGGTAAAAGGTGTGGCTTAAAATCGTCTCCGGCGGGTAGTCGTACTGCTGGTGATACAGGCCGTCTACGCTGCGGAAGTCCGGGATCCCGCTCTCGGTGGAGACACCGGCTCCGCCAAAAAATACGATATTGTCGTAGGCATTAATGATCTGTTGTAATTCTTCAATCGCATTCTGTAGTTCGTTCATAACCATAACCTCACTTGAAACAGACAATGTTTACGGTAATAAATGTATTATAATCCTGTTGCTGTTTTCCTGCAAATAAGGATTCGCAAAAAGGACAGATCCCATTTTAAAACAAGATTTTTTTGAAAAAAGGTCATATTTTCGAAAAAAAGAAAAAATGGCTGTCTTTTTTCAGAAAACAGGTCTATAATGAAAAAAGAGTGGGGAATATTTGCGCTGCGGCGTCACAGATATGTTCGTATCCCTTTTAGCGTCGGCAGATTGGAGATAGTGTATGCAAAAGAAAAACGGCAGTAAAAAACAGATCGCACTGGAATTGCAGCGTCGGATCCTCACAGTGGTCATGGTGATCTTCCTGGCGGTGATCGTCGCGGTCGGAGTCATGATCGGCAGTACCAGTATATCGGCACAGAAAAATGATCTGGAGATGCAGTCCAGAGCGGCATCTTACCAGTTGGAGACTTTTTTCCAGACCTATATCACAATGACGGAACAGCTGGCACTGGACAAGGATGTACAGGAACTCCTGACAGATACGAAGGCAGGAGATAAGATCACATCCATGGAAGGATATCCGGTGGTATTCGAAGAACTGAAGCAGATCGCCGGAATGGATACGGAGAATGTGCAGGCGGTATGGCTGGGAGATATTGATGCCAATGTGCTGACCCAGTCCGATGGCTATACCAGCGGTGCGGATTTCCAGATCACACAACGAAGCTGGTACAAAGCGGCACAGAACCAGAAGACTATCCTTACAGATGCCTATGTGGATATGAGTACCGGCAATCTCGTGCTGAGCGTAGCAACCCCTGTCTATGATGCGGGTGGCAAAAGTGTCATTGGCGTAGCCGGAGTGGATATTGCGCTGGATAACATCAATCAGCTGCTGGCAGGCTATAAGATCGGTAATAACGGTTATGTGATCCTTCTGACGGAAGAGGGCATGATCATCTATCATCCCAACAGCGATTATCAGTTAAAGAATCTGTCGGAACTGGATGTGTCCGGCGATGTGATCAATGCGTTGGGCGGACAGAATACTTCCCTGAAATATAAAATGGACGGAACCTCCGAATACGGTTATATGGGAAGCATCGGGGATACCGGCTATTATATCTTAAGCTGTATGTCTTCCGGAGAATATTATTCCAGCCTGTACCAGTGCATGGGCATCCTGTTACTCATGCTGATCCTGGGTGTGGCAATGATTATTATTGCGATCCGCCGTGTGGCTTCCAATATTACGAAACCCATCGTGGCGTTGAATGATGTGGCACAGGAACTGGCAGAAGGCAATCTGGATGTAACTATCAGTGTAGCATCGGAGAATGAAATCGGAACGCTGGCGGATTCCATACAGAAGACGGTAGACCGCTTAAAAGAATACGTCAATTATATTGAAGAGATCTCTTTCGTGCTGAACCGTTTGGCGGACGGCAGATTGAAATTTACCTTAAAATATGATTATGCGGGAGAATTCGCCAAGGTAAAGGATGCCATGCTGAATATCTCCGAATCCATGCAGAATATCATGGAAAATATTATCGGCAGTTCCTCTCAGGTATCCCAGGGAGCGGACGATCTATCCAGGGCAGCCCAGAGCATTGCGGAGAGTGCGACAACCCAGGCTGCTTCCGTGGAAGAACTGCTGGCCACCGCTACTTCCGTATCCGATCAGGTGAAGGAAAATACAGAGGATGCCAGAAAATCAGCGGACGAAACGATCCGCGTAACGAAGATGATGCAGGACAGCCAGAAAGAGATGGATCTTATGATGGAGGCCATGGAAAAGATCACGGAGACCTCCAATGAAGTGGTAGGTATTATCAAGACCATCGAAGATATCGCAGATCAGACGAACCTGCTGGCACTGAACGCCTCCATTGAGGCAGCCAGAGCCGGAGAGGCAGGAAAAGGTTTCGCCGTGGTGGCATCGGAGATCGGCTCTCTGGCAGATGGCAGCGCCAAGGCAGCCAACAGTACCAGAGACCTGATCCAGATCTCCATTCATGAGATCGAGCATGGCTCCGAGCTTGCGTCAAATGTACTGAAATCCATGCAGGAAGTGCTCGGCGCCATTGAAAATGTCAATGGTATGATTGGCAAGAGTGCGGACAACAATGTGGTACAGAACCAGAACATTGAGCAGATCAAAGAAGGCATCGAGGAAATCTCCAGAGCTGTACAGGACAGCTCTGCAGCAGCGGAGGAGACTTCGGCAACTTCTGAAGAACTGGCAGCACAGGCCACGACACTGGAAGAACTGGTAAAGCATTTCGAACTGAATGATGATGGGAAGACCTGCTAACAGATACGCAGGCTGAGACCTCCGGCAGAGATCCGTCATACGAGGGAACTTTGCCGGAGGATTTTTTGTGCTTTTTTCGAAAAAATTAAGAAATCCCTAAAATATGTGGTATTGAGACCGCCGTGGGAGATATGCTACAATAGACAGTAGGGAAAGAATGGAGGCAGTATGAAAAGGGACCGCTTGATTCCGAGAGAAAAAAGTAAAAAAGTGATCTATCTGGATCCCAGAGGCAGAGGCGTGGGACAGAAACATTATGGGGCGATGGTACTCTATGTTCTGGCGGTGCTATGCCTGTTGTACTGTGTGGGGATTGGTCTCTTTGTCGGCTTTGGCAGCTATTTTTTCCTGATCTGGGGTGTGATCGGTGTCTTCTGTGCCGCATGGGCCTGGGTACTGACCCACAGAAATGTGTATGACAGAATCCCTGGGTGGCTGCACATTACTTTTCGAAGTCTGGTAGTGGCGGGAGTGGTGTTTCTTCTTATTATAGAGGGAATGATCTGCAGCCGTTTTCACGCCACGGCACAGCCGGGAGCGGATTATGTGATTATATTGGGGGCTCAGTGGAAGACTTCCGGTCCCAGCTATGTATTGCAGAAACGTCTGGATAAAGCTGTAGAATACCTGAATGCCAACCCGGAGACCAAAGTTATCGTGTCGGGCGGACAGGGATACAACGAGCCTATCAGCGAAGCGGAGGGCATGAAAGGCTATCTGGAAGCAGCGGGGATCGATACGGAACGGATTCTCATGGAGGACGCGTCCACGAATACGACGCAGAATCTGATCTTCAGCGGAGAACTGCTCAATAAATCAGAGGACAGCGTGGTGGTCATCACCAATAATTTTCACATGTTCCGTGCGCTGGCCATAGCGGGGAAACAGGGCTATGCCCATGCAGAGGGGCTTTCAGCGGGAACGTTTCCCCTGACGCTTCCCAACAATCTGCTCCGGGAGGCCTTTGGTGTGGTAAAAGATTTTATGGCGGATCACTTGTAGAACGATAGATAGAAGAGGAAGACAGTATGGATATCAATGTAGGAGATGTATTAAAATTGAAAAAACAGCATCCCTGCGGCAGCAGAGAATGGGAAGTACTCCGGGTGGGAGCGGACTTCCGGCTGAAATGCCTGGGCTGCGGCCATCAGATCATGATCGCAAGAAAATTATTAGAAAAAAATGTGAAAGAAATCGTTGAAAAAGCTTGAAAAGTGCACGGGGATATGGTAACATGTTCTTTCGTGAGA
>CAKRRD010000064.1 GCA_934394815.1 uncultured Acetatifactor sp.
TCGCCGGACTGGAAAAAGATGTGGTGTTAGTCGGAGTCGGCAGCCGCGTGGAGATCTGGAGCAAGGATAAGTGGGAGAACATGAACTCCGATGCCGATATGGATGAGATCACCGGTGCCATGGAAGGACTGGGACTGACCATTTAACGAATGAAAACGTGACTGAGAAAGGATGACCGTCGTGGAATTTAATCATTATTCTGTGATGCTGCATGAGACCATCGAACAACTGAATATCCGACCGGACGGCATCTATGTGGACGGAACCTTAGGTGGTGGAGGACATGCTTATGAAGTATGCAGCCATCTGCAGAACGGACATTTCTACGGGATCGATCAGGATGATGCGGCCATAGCAGCGGCCTCCGCCAGATTACAGCTCTTTGGAGACAAAGTGACCGTGATCCGCAACAATTACGTGAATGCGGTGGAAGCCCTCAGAGAATACGGTGTCACCGGTGTGGACGGGATTGTGCTGGATCTGGGAGTATCCTCCTACCAGCTGGATACGGAGGACAGAGGATTTTCCTATCGGTTTGATGCCCCTCTTGACATGCGGATGGATCGCAGGCAGACCCTTACAGCGAGAGATATTGTCAACAACTATTCCGAGATGGAACTGTATCACATCATCCGGGATTACGGTGAGGATCCTTTTGCCAAGAATATAGCGAAACACATTGTGAAAAACAGGGCGGACAAGCCCATTGAGACCACATTTGAATTAAACGAGATCATCAAAGCTGCAGTTCCGGCGAAGATGCGGCAGAACGGGCATCCTTCGAAGCAGACATTTCAGGCCATCCGTATTGAATGCAATCAGGAACTGGAAGTACTGAAAAAGGCATTGGATGAACTGATCGATCTGTTGAATCCCGGCGGAAGGTTCTGTATTATCACGTTCCATTCTCTGGAAGACCGGATCGTGAAAAATGCATTCCGCAGGAATGAAAATCCCTGTACCTGTCCTCCGGAATTTCCGGTGTGCGTATGCGGTAAGGTCTCCAAGGGAAAGGTGATCACCAGAAAGCCGATCCTTCCCAGCGCGGAAGAATTGGAAGTAAACAGCAGATCCAAGAGTGCAAAACTCAGGGTATTTGAAAAGAAATAAGATTTTATCGGTGAAAGTGGGAATAGAGTATGGCACAGAGAAGAAACAACACCCCGTACATGTATGATAACACGGCGAGAGACTTACAGATCCGGAGACAGATAGAGGAACCCCGGAGACAGCTGTCTCATGAGACGAGAAAAAACAGAGAAAAAGCAAGACATATGAGCATCGGCTATGTCACTTTTCTGATGGGAGCCCTGATCGCCTGCGCGGTCTTTCTGGTGAACTATATCCAGATGCAGTCAGAGCTGACCACGAAGATCACAGAGGTATCCAGAATGGAGAGCGAACTGAACTCTCTGAAACTGTCCAATGATGAAGAGTACAGCCGTATCACCAGCAATGTCAATCTGGAGGAGATCAAGAGAATCGCCATTGGTGAACTGGGAATGACTTATGCCAAAGAGGGACAGGTGATTCCTTATGAGAGCATCAGCAATGACTATATGCGTCAGGCGGAGGCCAGTCAGAATTAAGCCCGGGAGGCCATAAGTTGAAGGAACAGAGACCTAAGAAATTTTCGATAAAAATGCAGAAGAAGCTGTTATGCCTGTATGCACTGATCATACTGGCATTTATTCTGCTGTCATTCCGTTTGTCCTGGATTGTGAAGGCCGACGGTGCAGATTATGAAAAACAGGTATTGTCGCAGCAGAAATATGATTCCGTGACATTGCCTTTCCGCCGCGGAGATATTGTAGATGCCAAGGGGACGAAGCTGGCAGTCAGTGAGAAGGTATACAATCTGGTCATTGACTCTTATGTCATGCTGAGCCGTGAGACTTATCTGGAGCCGACATTGGAAGCGCTTTCTGCGAATTTTCCGGAGCTGGATATGACGGCAGTGAGACAGTATGTGATATCCCATCCGGATTCTTCCTGGTATGTACCGCTCCGGAGACTGAGCTATGATCAGATCAGCGGATTTCAGGCGGCGGCGCTGGAGGACAGCAAGATCAAGGGAGTCTGGTTTCAGGAAGAATACAAGAGAGTCTATCCCAACGGTTCACTGGCGGCGGATGTGATCGGTTTTGCCAGATCGGATAACGAGGGACAGTATGGACTGGAAGAATATTACAATGATGTTCTGAATGGTACTACCGGAAGAGAGTACGGTTATCTGAATGATGATGCCAATCTGGAGCGTACCATCAAGCCGGCCGTGGACGGTAATACGGTACACAGCACCATTGATGCCAATATTCAGGGAATCGTGGAGAAATATCTGAAACAGTTTAACGACGAGCATAAGGATGCGGTACACCCCGGTAATGGTGCGGAAAATGTGGGCTGCATCATTATGGAAGTCAATACCGGCAATGTTCTGGCCATGGCAAGTTATCCGACCTATGACCTGAACGATACCCGGAATACGGATGCTTTGCTTGGATCCCGCAAGATCGAAATGGTGACCAATGCCAATGGCTATGACGTCCTGACCAAGACAGATACTTATTTTACACAGGAAGACATTGATGCCTTAACGGATGACGAATTGCTGGACAACCTGAATTATCTGTGGAAGAACTATTGTATCTCCACCACTTATGAGCCGGGTTCCACGGCAAAGCCTTTTACCGTGGCAGCGGCACTGGAGAACGGAGCCATTACGGGAGACGAGCATTATCAGTGTAACGGATATCTGGAAGTCGGAGGACACACGATCAAATGCCACAGCTACCGTTCCGGCGGGGAAGGCGATGTATCGGTACAGAACTCCATTGCCTGGTCCTGCAACGTGGCTCTGATGAAGATCGCAGCGACTATGGGCAAGGAAGAATTTGCCAAATTCCAGCAGACCTTTAATTTCGGACTGAAGACGAACGTGGATCTGGCCGGAGAGGCGAGGACGGCAAGTCTTCTGTTTCCGGTAGACCAGATGGGAAGTGCTGATCTGGCGACCAACAGTTTCGGACAGAACTTTAATGTGACCATGATCCAGATGATCACGGGATTCTGCTCTCTGATCAACGGCGGCTACTATTATGAGCCGCATATGGTGGATAAGATTACCAATTCCAGCGGTGCAACAGTGGAAAACATTGAGCCAAGAGTCTTACGCCAGACGATTTCCGAGAGTACTTCGGCGAAGATCAGACAGTACTGCCGTGCTACCGTTATGGAAGAGGGTGGCGACCGCAGAACCGGTAGAACCGCCAGACCGGCAGGCTATGCCATCGGTGGCAAGACCGGTACCGCAGAGACCATTCCCCGTAAAAACGGTGAGTATGTCGTATCCTTTATGGGATATGCACCGGCAGATGATCCGCAGATCGCTATCTATGTGGTGGTGGATCGTGCCAATGCATCCCCGCAGGATGATGCGAAGTTTGCTACCGGCATTGTGAGAAACGTTCTGACGGAAGTTCTGCCTTATCTGAATATTTTTATGACAGAAGAACTGTCGGAGACGGAGATTCAGGAACTGGCAGAGAAGCAGATCGAGATCACCAGCCAGTATACCCAGAAGCCGGAAGATGGTGAGGATCAGAATAACAGTGATGGAACCGGGGACGGTCAGACGGGAGACGGTCAGAACGGTGATGGCGATGGGACAACCGGAGACGGCCAGACCGGAGATAATGCAACGCCTTCCGAGGACTGGAGAAATTATCCGGTAGATCCGGCGACCGGTTATCTGGTAAGTCCCATTGACGGCGGATTGATCGATCCTGTGACGGGCGCGGATGTTGGCGGCGACGATGCCATGGGAGACAGCCCGATCAATAATAATCTGCTGAATCAGCAGAATGAATAGGCAATAATCGAACGAATAGCCTCATAACAAGAGCAATAAAATGTAAAAAGCTCTTGTTATGAGGTTTTTTTATGGCAGATCATCAGAATCGTTTTTTTCACCGGAAAAAGATCATGACCATATTTTTTGTCTGTACGGCGGTGCTCTGCGGGCTGCTGGGGAGGCTTCTGTATCTGATGATATGGAGAGCGGATTACTACGAAGCGGCGGCCACCAGACTCCATGAAAGAGAACGCAGCATCAAAGCGGCCAGAGGACGGATTCTGGACCGGAACGGGGTGGTGCTGGCGGACAACAGGACTGTCTGTACCGTATCTGTGATCCACAACCAGATCGAGGAACCGGAACGGGTGATCGCCATGCTGGTAAAGGAACTGGGGATCTCCGAGGAAGAAGCCAGAAAACGGGTGGAAAAATATTCCTCCATTGAGCGCGTCAAAAGCAATGTGGACAAAAAGATAGGAGACCGGATTCGGGAATATGATCTGGCGGGAGTAAAAGTCGACGAGGATTATAAAAGATATTACCCTTACGGGGATCTGGCCAGCAAAGTGCTGGGTTTTACCGGAGGGGACAATCAGGGGATTATCGGGCTGGAAGTGGTATATGAAGAGACGCTGCAGGGACAACCGGGAATGATCCTGACGATCACAGATGCCAAGGGCATTGAAGTGGATACGGCGGGAGAACGCCGGGTGGAGCCGGTGCCGGGAAAGGACCTTCGGATCAGCATAGATCGCAACATTCAGGAATATGCCTCGCAGCTGGCGACACAGGCCTGTGCTGCAAAGGAGGCGGACAGCGTCTACATCGTGGCCATGAATCCACAGAATGGAGAGATCCTGGCCATGGTAAATTATCCGGAGTTTGACTTAAACGACCCATATACCCTGCCGGAGCAGACGGAAGTGAAGGAAGACGGAAGCATTGTGACCGTAGATCCGGCCACCCTGACTGCGGAGCAGAAGCAGGAGAAACTCAATGCCATGTGGCGCAACGGCTGTATCAATGATACCTACGAGCCGGGATCCACCTTCAAGATCATTACCGCCGCCGCAGGCTTGGAGGCGGGAGTTGTCACACCGGAGAGCACCTTTTCCTGTCCGGGATTTATCATTGTGGATGACCGTAAGATCCGCTGCCATAAGATCGCCGGACACGGAAGCCAGACTTTTGTGCAGTGTATGGAGAATAGTTGTAACCAGAGGGTCTGGATCTGAGGCTGGGGTGAGAGTGGGGAAAACGGGGGAATTTTTAATTGCCTTTTGTATAAAACAATGGTACTATGTAATAAGAACGTATGTTTGAAACGTGGAAAAGGAGATTATATATGAATACAGGGGATACATTTAAGAGATTAGTAAAACAATTAATAGAAGAGGATCCTAAATACGATAATGAATTAAATGCTTTCATTGAGTATTTAGAAAAAAACAATTTATTAGATAAATGTTTTGTTTTATCAATAAATGACCTAAATCAATATTTTGATTCACTTGTAGGGGTCAGGATTGGTGCTCCTAGTGCGTTAAATGCTCATATTGCAGCATTATCAAGTTTATTTCAATATTTGATGAAGGCAAATTATAATTTTAGAGATTTACATGGTTATATAAATACGTCAATTTTCAGAACTACGTATTTGGACAAACTTGATACAGGCTCTAAGAAGGCAGTTATACCTATGTATCTTTTAAAAAGACTATTAGATAAAATGGATAATTATTTTATTGAAAGAGACAAAAAGAAGTCTGATGATAAATATTATCACTTGCTGATTGCAAGATTATATATTGAGTTGTCTCTATTAGTACCATTGAAGCCTGGTGATTTGTTAGCATTGAAAATTGGAAATGTAAAGATAACCCAATTTAGGGAAATTTCATACAATATGATATCTATACGTTTACCTAAAAATGTGAGAAACCATATTATAGAAGCTATAGAATTTGCTGAAAAACATTACAATGTTTTATATTCGGACAAAGATGCCGTGTTTGAATTTTTGTATAATGCGGTAGGAATAACAGTTAAACCGAGCACAATTACTGGAGAACTGCAAAAATTATATAGGGCGTTAGGTATGGACGAATTATTAGAAACATATAAATCGGGAACAAAAAATGTTTCGTTGTATCCGGTAGAAAGTTATAAGAAGACAGCAATTTTCGAGATGCTTAATAATGGAGTTAATATAGTATATTTAAAACAACTGACAGGTTTAGATATAGGTACGTTATTGGCAGACTATGACCTAGAACAAATAAAATCGAATGTTGATATTAAATCGTTTAATATTAATAGTAGTATCGCCAATTCTGATTATTACACTTATTTGTAAAAACGGGAACAATTTCTAGAGAAGAAACTGCTTTCTTTGATATTTAAGACATTTGGAACAAATTTCCGTAGATTTTATATGAAATAGAAGATATAATATAAAAAAGGGTGTTTTTGAAAGGAGTTGATACTAGCATGAGTATAGCGGAATTAACTGCAAAAATCGAAGGTCTGTCAGCGGACGATTATAATATGGTAATCATGCTTGTTGATAGATTATCCGAAAAGTCAGAGGGAAACGGACTTAGAAGATTAAGCGAGGACGAACTGGTAAAGGAACTTACCGAATCAATCCAGAAGAGTGACAAGGGAGTAACAAAGCCAGCAAGAACCATTTCAAAAAGCATGAGGGAAAAATATGCAGTTTAATGTGGAACTGTCAGAACTGGCAGAAAAGCAGTACGACAATATCCTGTCTTACATTGCAAACGTGTTAAAAAATCCACAGGCATTAGAAAGTGTTATGGATGACTTTGATGATACGATTGTAAAATTGGAGAAGATGGCGGATGCCTTTGGATATTGTAAAAGTAAGCGATTAAAGGGAATGGGTTTACATAAGATTGGATTTGAAAACCACAGATATTTACTTGTATATCGTGTAAAAGGTAGTCAGGTCATTGTCGAAGGCATCTACCACGAATTACAGGATTATGAAAATACAATTTAGATTGTGAGGCAAGAGGACTCTTCGGAGTTCTCTTTTTATAGTTTGCGCGCCATGGGCGCGCTCTAATGGGTGAAAGTCCCGAACACGCCCAGATAGTGGGAAGT
>CAKRRD010000065.1 GCA_934394815.1 uncultured Acetatifactor sp.
CTCAGCTTGTCTGAATCAGGGCACAATGCGGGAAAAAATACCTCTCTGTACCCATGGCTTGTCCGAATCAGGGCACAGCATGAGAAAAGATACCTTTCTGTACCCATGACTTGTCCGAATGTGGGTACCACACAAGAAGATATATCGCTCTGTACCCATAAATCTCGTCAACAAGGGTACAACATGGGAATAATAAGAGTTTGTGCCCACGACATATCAGATGCGGTAAAAAAAACCACGATGGACACAAAAGTATTCATCGTGGGCATTCTTCATTAACTTTCTATTTCGTATCGTTCTCCTTTTCCTCCGGATGGAAGTCTGCGAAGGTGGAGCGGTTCGTCAGCTTTCCGAACATCCAGGTGTAGATCCAGATGAGAAGAGGAATGGCCACGGTGGCTAACAGGCAGGTGGCGAACAGAGCATGGCTGGCAGAACTGTCGAAAATCGCCGCGAACAGCGTAACGATATATAAAAGCACCAGCACGATAATTCCAATAATCGCAAAGATCTGCTTGGAGGTCATTTTTGTTTTCTTGTTTTCCGTATTTTTATCCTGTGACATTTGTATTCCTTTCGTTATTGATATCACGTTCCGCAAAAAAAAGAAGAAGTGACGGCGCTGCCTGTGTGCCCAAGGGACTGCGGAAGCGTCGGCGCTATTCGTGATTTTCGGAAGCCTCCGGATTGTCAGCATCGTGCTTCTCGGCGGGTTCGGGAATAGTCATCAATACTTTGATGATACGATTCTGGTCAATGCCCTGTACCTTTAAGTGAATTCCGTTCTCCAGAGTGACTTCCTCGCCGTCCTCCGGCAGACGATCCAGACAATCAATGATCAGGCCGCCGATGGAATCATAGTCTTCGCTGGTCAGATCCGTGCCCAGTGCATCGTTGATATCATCCAATTTCATGCTGCCTTCCACCAGATAAGTATCTTCTGACATTTTCTGGATCAGTTCTTCCTCATCCTCATCGTATTCGTCGCGGATCTCGCCGACAATCTCCTCTAACAGATCTTCCAGAGTGATCATACCGACGGTAGCACCATACTCATTCAATACAAAAGAGACATTGGTGGTCTTTTCCCGCATCTCGTACATGAGATCTGCGATTTTCTTATATTCATAAGTATAATAGGCATCCCGCAAAATGTTTCCTACATGGAAAGCACTCTGATCCTCCGTCAGGATAAAGTCCTTGATGTTGATCAGACCGATGATATTGTCCTTGTCATCCTCATAGACCGGAAGTCTCGTATACATGGAATCCCGGAAGACTTCCAGAACATCGTCATAGCTGGCATCCAGGCTGACGGTCACCATATTGATACGGGGGATCATGATATCCTTGGCATGGGCATCGGAGAAATCGAACACGTTGTAGATCAGCTTGCGCTCCTCGGATTCGATGACACCGTCCTCATGGCTGACATCCACATAGGTCTTTAACTCGCTTTCAGTCATAGTGCTGGCCTTTTTGTTCGGATCGATATGTAACAGCTTCATGATACCGTGGGACAGCAGATCCACGATGAAGATGACCGGCGTGAGTACCTGCATCAGAAAATAGATGACATTACAGTACGTCAGGGCCAGCTTCTCGGAATACAGTATTGCCCAGGTCTTGGGTACGATCTCACCGCAGAGCAGTACGACGATGGTCAGAACACCGGTCGCGATACCGACCGCCAGATTGATGCGCATAGCTAATGTAGTTGCCAGGGAAGATGCAGTCAGATTGACAATATTGTTGCCGATCAGAATGGTACTGATCATTTTGCTGTAATTGTCCAGGACTTTGTTGACGCGTGCGGCACGCTTGCTGCCTTCCTCTTCCAGACTACGCATTCGTACACGATTGACCGTGGACAGCGCTGTCTCGGCAGAAGAGAAAAAGCCGGATAGAAAGATCAGAATTACGATAGAAACAAGTTGTATGACACCAGAGGTATCCAAAAAAGTTCACTCCTTCTTAAAATAATAGTAGGCATATGCCCCGTTTATAAGTTATTAAGCAACAATATACAATAGGACAGGAATAGTTGTCAAGTTTTCCCGGGGCTTCGAATATATATTTTACATAGGTAAAAAGGAGGAACCACATGGAAAAAAGAGGAGAGGGAAAAGAAGGAGTTCCGGTACTGGCATTGGCAAAATGCCTGCTGGCATCCTATGTGCTGACGCTGCTGCTGTTATGCCTGCTGGCATTGCTTCTGTATAAACTGCATCTGACGGAAGGAGTGGTGACTATTGCCATCTCCGCTGTTTATGTCGTGACTACCTTTGCAGCGGGATTTTTGACCGGAAAACGGATGGAGACGCGTAAGTTCCTCTGGGGGGCCGCAGTGGGAACTGCGTATTTTGTGATTCTGGCGGTGGTATCCGTGCTGGTCAGGACCCCGGAGACAGCACTGGGAAATTCTTTCTGGACCACCATGGTATTGTGCGTGGCAGGGGGGACTCTGGGCGGGATGCTGGGGTAAAATCCAAAATCAGACAACAAAATTACCGCTTTTTGAGAAAAAAAGCTTTTACAAATGCCAAATACATGATATAATGAGCAAAAATAAGTCGCGTGTCTGCATATATTGCATGCACGCCAAGCGTCTGTGAACGCTCTGAAATCATAAGGAGGCTATTTTTAATGAAGCATATTAAGACTTTAACAACCAGAGATTTAAAGGAATCCATGAAAAAGGGCGGCTGCGGCGAGTGCCAGACTTCCTGCCAGTCCGCATGTAAGACTTCCTGCACTGTAGGAAACCAGAGTTGTGAAAAGATTAAATAATCTAAGAGAATGAGAAGAGACTAACGTAAGCAGCGATTCAGGTCGCTGCTTATTCTCTGTTAATGTATTTTAAGCAATAAGAAGTAGAAAGAAGAGGAATAAAACTGTGATACACCAGTATAAGAGCAACGGCTATAATATCGTTATGGATGTGAACAGCGGGTCTGTTCATGTCGTGGATGATATTGTATATGATATGATCCCGTTAGTGGAGCCTCTGGTGACAGAAGGCATCAAGGATGCGGACACCATCAAGGCCGCCGTACTGAATCTTGCGAACATCCCGTATCCTCAGGAGGAGATCACGGAAGCGGTGGACGAGGTATTGGAGCTGGAGAAGGCCGGACAGCTGTTTGCTCCCGATATTTATGAGAACTATATTTTCGATTTTAAGAAGCGCCAGACCGTAGTCAAGGCACTGTGTCTGCACATTGCCCATGACTGTAACCTTGCCTGCAGGTACTGTTTTGCGGAAGAGGGTGAGTACCACGGCAGAAGAGCACTGATGAGTTTTGAAGTCGGCAAAAAGGCACTGGATTTCCTGGTAGCCAATTCCGGCAGCCGCGTGAATCTGGAAGTGGATTTCTTCGGCGGCGAGCCTCTGATGAACTGGGATGTGGTAAAGCAGCTGGTAGAATACGGCAGAAGCTTAGAGAAGCCCAACAACAAGAAGTTCCGTTTTACTCTGACCACCAATGGTATCTTATTGAATGATGAGATCCTGGAGTTCGCTAATAAGGAAATGGGCAACATTGTGCTGAGTATCGACGGCCGTAAGGAAATCAATGACAAGATGCGTCCTTTCCGTGGCGGACAGGGCAGCTATGACATCATCGTTCCCAAGTTCCAGAAGGTAGCGGAGAGCAGAGACCAGATGAATTATTATGTGCGTGGTACTTTCACCCACAATAATCTGGATTTCTCCAAGGATGTCCTGCATCTGGCAGACCTGGGCTTCCAGCAGATCTCCGTGGAACCCGTTGTGGCGCAGCCCACGGATGATTATGCCATCAGAGAAGAGGATCTTCCAACCCTGAAGGAAGAATACGATAAACTGGCAACAGAGATGATCAAACGCAGGAAAGAGGGCAAGGCCTTCAATTTCTTCCACTTTATGATCGATCTGCAGGGCGGCCCCTGCGTAGCCAAGAGACTGTCCGGCTGTGGTTCGGGTACCGAATATCTGGCAGTTACTCCCTGGGGTGACCTGTATCCCTGTCATCAGTTCGTGGGAAATGAGAAATTTCTCATGGGCAACGTGGATACCGGTGTGGTGAGAGACGATATCCGTGATGAGTTCAAGTGCTGTAATGTCTATGCCAAGGATAAGTGTAAGAAGTGTTTTGCCAAGTTCTATTGCAGCGGCGGATGTGCGGCGAACTCTTACAATTTCCACGGCAATATCAATGATGCGTATGATATCGGCTGTGAACTGCAGAGAAAACGTATTGAATGTGCTATCATGCTGAAGGCTGCGGAAGCGGCAGAAGCTTCAGAAGAATAGAAAGGACAAAGGAAAGATGAAGAAAAGTAAAGCAATCATCATTCTGCTCTGTGCCCTTCTGGTCCTGTTAGGCGTTGGCTATGTGGATCTGTATGGCGTAGATGCGGAAGGAACTGCCAGTGCTTCAGACATCAGTCTGGGACTGGATCTGGCCGGTGGTGTCAGCATCACTTACCAGGTAGTCGGCGATGAAGAGCCGGATGCAACGGATATGGCAGATACCATTTCCAAGCTGCAGCAACGTGTAGAGAACTACAGTACAGAAGCTGTCGTATACCAGGAGGGTACCGATCGTATCAATATCGAGATCCCCGGTGTAACCGATGCAAACAAGATTCTGGAAGAACTGGGCCGTCCCGGTTCCCTGTATTTCATTTCCGAGACGGACAGTGACGGCAATGCGAACTACTCCATGCAGGCAGTGACGGATACACAGGGGAATGTAAGTTATGCATATGCTCTGAACAAGACCATCGACGAACTGAAAGCAGACGGTTCCATCAAGCTGGAAGGTACCGATGTCAAGACGGCTACCGCAGGATCCATCAAGGATCAGACCATGGGCAACACCACTTACGCGGTAGATCTGGTAATGACTGAGGAAGGTACCAAGAAGTTCGAAGAAGCTACCAGAAATGCTTACGAGAAGAATGAGACACTGGGTATTTATTATGACGGATCCTTCGTCAGCGTGCCTTCCGTAAAGGGTGTGTTCTCCGACGGTAATGCGCAGATCTCTCCCATGAGTTCCTATGAAGAGGCTGAGAGCCTGGCTTCCACCATCCGTATCGGTGGCCTGAAGCTGGAACTGGAAGAACTGCATTCCAAGGTAGTTGGTGCACAGCTGGGTGTGGAAGCAATCTCCACCAGCTTAAAGGCAGCTGTGATCGGATTTATCGTAGTGGCTGTTTTCATGACCGCAGTATATTTCCTGCCCGGATTTGCTTCTGTCATTGCACTGGGTATTTATGTGGCATTGGTAGTACTTTTGCTGAACGGCTTTGACCTGACCCTGACCCTGTCCGGTATCGCAGGTATCATCCTGTCCATCGGTATGGCAGTGGATGCCAACGTTATCGTATTTGCCCGTATCCGTGAGGAACTGGCAACCGGCAAGACTGTTAAGAGTGCCATGCAGATCGGTTATGACAAGGCACTGTCCGCTATCATTGACGGTAATGTGACTACCCTGATCGCAGCAGCCGTACTGTGGCTGTTAGGACCCGGTACGGTCAAGGGATTCGCACAGACGCTGGCACTTGGTATCGTATTATCCATGTTCACTGCACTGGTAGTGACCAAGTATATCATGAAAGCCTTCTATGCACTGGGACTGAAAGATCCCAAGTGGTATGGTGTTGGTAAGGAACATAAGACCGTGAACTTCTTAGGCAAGAAGGGCATCTTCTTCGGACTGTCTCTGGCAGTGATCCTTGCAGGATTTATTACCATGGGCGTCCACAAGATGAACAGCGGAGATGCACTGAACTACAGCCTGGAGTTCAAGGGCGGTACCGCAACTACGGTAACCTTTAACGAAAGTTATACTCTGGAGCAGATCAACAGCGATATCGTTCCGCTGATCGAGAGCACCACCGGCAGTGCCGTACAGATCCAGACTGTACAGGGTTCCAATGAAGTGATCTTCAAGACCAACTCTCTGGATGTGGATCAGAGACAGGCACTGAACCAGGTATTTGTGGATAACTTTGGTGTGGATGAGTCCCTGATCACCTCCGAGACCATCAGCTCCACCATCAGCAATGAGATGAAGTCCGATACCATCCTTGCGGTAGCGGTAGCAATCATCTGCATGCTGATCTATATCCGCTTCCGTTTCAGCGATATCCGTTTCGGTATCAGCAGTATTGCCTGCCTGCTTCACGACGTACTGGTAGTAATTACTTTCTACGCACTGGCAAGAGTATCCGTCAGCAACACCTTCATTGCCTGTCTGCTGACCATCGTAGGTTACTCCATCAACGCCACCATCGTAGTCTTCGACCGTGTACGTGAGAACATGACAGTCATGACCAAGAAAGACGATCTGCAGGATGTAGTGAACCGCAGTATCACCCAGACACTGTCCCGAAGCTTATTTACTTCCCTGACGACTCTGGTAATGGTAGGTGCCCTGTACATCTGGGGTGTGACCAGCATCCGCGATTTCGCCCTGCCCCTGATGGTAGGTATCATCTGCGGTGCTTACTCTTCTGTATGTATTGCAGGTGCCCTGTGGTATGTACTGAGAAAGAAATTTGCGCCGAAGGCAAAATAAGGAAACACAGAACAGTTAAAAAGTACTCTCAAAGGAGATGGAAACCATTGGTTCCATCTCCTTTTTGTAGTTTGCGCGCCATGGGCGCGCTCTAATGGGTGAAAGTCCCGAACACGCCCAGATAGTGGGAAGTGTATAG
>CAKRRD010000066.1 GCA_934394815.1 uncultured Acetatifactor sp.
AAGCCTAAGAATTTCTCCACCTCTGCCACGTTGGCATAGGAGGTGGTGTCATATTGGATCATTTTCGACAGCTTCTCCGCCAGTGCCAGCGCTTCCTCCTCCGGTTCGTCTGCCACGTAAGTCGAAGTCTTCGACGGCATCAGCAGGGTGCGGAGCACTGCGATCAACAGCAGTAATATAATAACCGCAGCCACTGCAAGTAAAATGAAACCTACATATTTCATATTTTCCTCTTTTCCGGGCGCTTCCTTCTATTACTCACATAACCCGACAGGTTTGGCCCTCTTTCCATTCATCTGTTTTCTGTCCGTATAGCCTTCTGATTATTCAGCCCCGGTATTTACACTATTGGGGGCATTTTGTCTATTCCGGACTCTGTGTATTCTTCTTCCGGAACAGTAGATATGCCACACCGATGGCAATAGCGCCGGAAGGAACGATCATAAAGCTGGTGGAGCCGATCAGGGACGGTACCAGAATGAACAACAGGCTCATGAGGATCAGCGGCAATGCAGCGATCTTCATATTTTTCCGGTAATATTTGTACGCCATGGCACCGAACAGCGCCGGCACCACATTTTCAAAAGCCGGCTGCAATACTTCGCTCTGCAGCACGGGCTGCAGCGGCACCATCAATAACACGCCCAGCGCCAGGACGAGGATTGTCACCAGAGAAGATGTGGCAATGGAGATCGTGGAGATGATCTCATTTTCCGGGGTTCCAGTCTTCGCTCCTACCATGTCTCTCGCATTGACCGCGCAGGGGATCTTCATATTGATCAGGTTACCGGTGATAAATGCCAGATATCCGCCGCCGGCTCCCAGCATCGGTGTGTAGATCAAAAACTCCGCGATGCTGCTGACCAGCCATACGATTCCCACAGAGAGGAACCCCTTGCCGACAGCCCCCAGATCCGGATACGCACCTAAAAGCTTACCGATGAGAAACGGTGCTCCAACTAACATCACCAGCGTAATGATACTCACAGTCCGCCCGATGACATGTGTTTTCTTCGTGTAGGCCTGCCAGGTATCCGAAGTCTGCCCAGTCTGCTCCTTTGTTGCTTCTACATTATTCAGTTCCTTATTATCTATTGTCATGCTATCCGTTTTCATGTTATCTGTTCTCGTACTATCTGCTTTCATACTATCTGCCTTCATGCTATCTGTTCTCATATTGATATTCCTTTCCGTTTCGGAGATACGCTACCCGGTACTATGTAGGTTGTTCTGTCAGTCGTTACAGCAATCCCACCAGTACGGCTGCTGTCATACCGATGATCATGCTTCCGGCAATGGAAAAGCTGTCCACCCAGGCTTTTCCTTTTTTCTCAATGAGGTATACAAACCCTGCCATCACCAGTGCCGATACCGCCATTACCACTAACGGAATGTAATCTCCGTGAAACGTAAGCAATCCGTTCTCCGATATAAAACCGCCAAGATATCTTCCGATGTAGGTGCTGACCAGTCCGATGAACATGGCAGTCATTGCCATATCTCCGAAGCCCGGCTTGCCGGATTTTTTATTCGAGGTCAGCTTCTGTGTATATTTTTTATTCAGGAAAATGGACAATGCCATGCCCCAGATAATGCAGATGCTCATGAGCAGTGCGATCGTGGAAAATGCCTGCGGTGTCATTTCCGCAGCAGACAATGTGCTCATTCCCACCTGCTCCGCTGCTGCCTGCGCCACCTGGGTCTCATAATGCAGTGCACCGATCACGGACAATCGAAGCCACGGCCAGGGTGTTCCCAGACTTCCCGACAGAGCGATGACACCCAGCAGGATCCCCACACTGGGCAACAGGGAAAAGGTCGCACTGGAGATGATCGTACGCTTCATTTTCGTGGTATCCATACCGAGTGCCTGCCCGGCGCGGTATGCCCTCACCAGAAAAATCACACAGACCACCGCCACAAAAGCAATGATACCTCCACAGATCAGGTATATCGGTACACTGTTTAACTGGCTTAAGATTGACATGTCTCTTCCTCCTTCAGAATCTCTCTGATTTTATCTTCCTGTAAATGCTCTCCGATGACGATCAGCACCTCCTGCCCCACTGCGACAGACTGCATCGTATGACTGTCCGGTGTAGCATTCAATTCCATCCATTGTCCTGCTCCGTTTTTCACAAAGCCCTTGATACGGAATACTTCTCCGCAGGACTTGTCGGAAAACAGTCTGGGCACCGCCCGTTCCAAAGCCTCCGGCTTAATCTTCTCTTCCATGAAAAATAAAGAGTCGAAGCTCTGTCCATTCTCTAAATCCATCTTGCGGTAACTTTCCAGACGATAACCGCATTTGGATACTTCCTCTAAATCTTCTTTTGTCAGATCCGTGAGATTTTTCTGTAAGATATCCTTCTTGGAGTCGATTCTCCGGTCACAGCGGATCTGTTCCAGTGCCCGGTTGAGATGTGTCACCGTGTCCTCACACTGTTCCCTGGTGGCTGCATCCGCATGGCTCAGGATCACTTTTCCGGCATTGGCAGCCTCCGATGCCAGCAGATAGTCCGCCTGCTCTGATAGATTATCCTCCAGTCTTGCATCCAGTATGGCGATGACATTGCCGATCTCATACCACTGGTCCAGCGGCTCCTCCCGAAGTACATCAAAAAACTCATCTACATCATAGATTCCCGACGGCTCCACCAGCACCCTGTCATAACCGCACATCCGCATGGAGATCAGCTTCGTACGGAAACGCCTCCTGTGGCTCTCCGCATCGCATCCTCCGGCGATCATCTCCAGTTCGCACTGATCTCCCCTGAGTTCGTGGAGCATCAGCATATCCACGTTGATGGCACCGAAATCATTTTCCAGAATACCGATATGCAGTCCCTGATCCATGAGATATTCCGCATATTTTTTCAGAAAAGTAGTCTTTCCGGATCCCAGGAAGCCTGTGATCAGATCGATCGTTACCATATATCATCTTTCCTCTCTGTTTCATTGATTTGCATAGTGATCTCTTCTATAATTCTTTCTCATAACACCAGTAGGAATGCCCGAAAAGCTCACATTCCCCTGCTGTGGAAAAATGTAATTTTTCATAGGAACGCAAGGCTTTCACATTGTCCTTTGCCACTAAAATGTGTACCGCCTTATAACCCTGTGATTTTAATTCCGCCATAGCTTCCTGCAACAGGATCCTGGCAATGCCACGATTCTGATATTCTACCGCCACTCCCAGTCTGGACAGCTCTGCCACCGGGGTAAGGTCCTCTGACCAACAGGACAGTGCCTCCACTTCCGGGTCATCGTCTATGGAGATTGTGCCTATTAAGCGTCCTCTCGTAACCGGCAGAGGTTCCTCTGTCTGCTCTTCCGACAGCCTCGCCCCCTGTTCTCTCTCATCAGGTTCCGGCATTCTCTCATACAGACAAAACAATGCATTTCTCGACAGGTCAAATTCCACTTCCCGTTCTGTGGGATAATTTTCTGTCCAGACACAATATTTGGTTCCGATCAGGGAACGGTATAATTGCAGGATCTCTTCTGCTTCTTCTCTGCGTGCCCTGCGAAATTCCATATAACGATCCTTCATGCTGTTCCATTCCTTTACTGACTTATCTTTTACGTTTTTATGCTTTTACATTTTTATGCTTTACGTTTTATTCTTTACGGTTTATACTTTATATTTTTATGCTTTTACGTTTTTTATTTGCAGCTTGATTGATTTACTGTTTTATAGTTCTCCGCTTCCGCCACATACAGTACACTTTTTGTCTCCGTGACACAGAATGCAGTCATCAGAGATCACACCCTTGCCATGACAGATACTACAAGACTTACCACCGCTTCCACCGCACTGCTGGCAGGTATTTCCACCACTTCCTCCACAATGCCTGCAGCTGGTTCCGCTGGTAGCATCCACACCGCTGCCGCCACATCCGGGACAGGTCTGTCTGCCACTGCCTCCACAGGTGCCGCAGGTCTCCCACAAAGATCCTCCACAACGCTTACAAGGTGCTGTACCACCCTTGCATTCCTGGCAGATTCCGGTTCCGTCACAGGCACTACATTTTGTCTTCTGTGAAACGTTTGTTGCCGATCCATTACCTGTATTATCTGTCTTATCCGAAACAGTATCCCCGGATCCTGTGTTGGCTCCTTCGATAGCGACCGGCGTACCGGCATCCTGCAGCTCTAAGACAGCATCCACACCTTGTTCTTTTAATTCCGCAGTAACTGCAGCCGCGATCACCTGTTCCACTGTGTCTGCCTGCCCGGACTCCGTTGATTTTTCCAGATCTATGGTAATATTTTTACCGTCTGCCAGATACTCTTTTGCCACTGCCTGCTGTATGATCACAGGCATAGCCTTTTCCAGATCCATCCCCGTGAGGTCCGTCTCTGAGAACAGATCTTCCGCATCCTGGTTCAGACATGTAACCGCCACTACCATTGACTGCTCATCCAGATATAACCTGAATTCGGGATTGATCGTGATATGCAGCCGGTATGCATAATCCAATGTTTCCGGATCTACTGTCTCTGCCTGCTCTTCTGCCGCAGCAGTCTGTTCTGTGGCAGTTACAGCGATGTCTGTCTGTACCTGTGATTCTTCCGCTTCCTGTGCTTTATTGCCGCAGCCGGATAACTGCAATAGACTTATTCCCGTTAACAACGCAGCTATTTTGATTCTTTGACCTGATAACACTTCTTCCTTGTTTCTCTTTTTCATATCCTACCTCATAGCTTTCTTGCATCTGTTTTACACCTTTAATGTTTTCAGATACTCTTTCTGCTCCCGGGTGATCCGGTAGCTTTCCCTCGCCTTCTGTATAGTCTTGTTATGAGTCCATGGATCCAAGCATTTTTTCTCGATATAGCCAACGGCCGCATCCCATTGTTTTGCCAGTGCCGTGGCATAGAACCACGCGATCATCATGTTCACATAATATTCCTCGGAATGTACCGCTGCCGGGATTTCCAAATATTCCACCCGAAAATTCTCATCCAGAAAATGTGTCATCAGCATTTCCATTCCGAAGCGGCAGGTATATGGGTGTTCTGAGGCAGCCCATTCCTTTATTTTGTCTATCAGCCGGTCTCTGTTTTTGCGAAACACCTTTGGAGAAAAAATATCACACACCGCCCAGTTATCCACATAAGGCAGGAAGCGCTCCACTTCTTTTACACAGACTTCGTAATCTTTGATCTCCGCCACCAACAGCGCATGCAAAATATTTTCATCATAATAAGTGTGCGGCAGCTGTTTCAGAAACTCTACGCTCTCCGGATCCTTTCCATACTCTTTCGCAAGCTTACGAATAGCGGGAATGCGGACGCCGATAATCGTCTCCACAGGAATCGTCGGTATTAATTTGCTCTGGAAATCACGGTAACCTTTATCTTGCAATTGAAATAATAATTCCTGTGCTTTCATACAATTTTCTCCTCAAAATGCCCACTTTCTGTTTATTGTACCACAAGCATAGAAGATATGCAAAACAGTCATGGATGGAAATTGAGAGCTAGAAATTGAGAGTGATGCGGCTACGCCTGCCGCAGGCATTCTGGAATATATAATTCCCTTGTTATACCTTCCGGTTTTCACAATTTGGGTATCAGCAACAAAACAAGCTTCTTATACCCACAAACTTTCCACAGCGTGGGTATCAGCAACGAAACAAGCTTCTCATACCCACAAACTTTTCTCAGTGTGGGTATCAGCAATAAAACAAGCTTCTCATACCCACAAACTTTCCACAGCGTGGGTATCAGCAACGAAACAAGCTTCTCATACCCACAAGCTTTCCACAGCGTGGGTATCAGCAACGAAACAAGCTTCTCATACCCACAAACTATTCACGTTGAGGCGGAAGAAGGGCACAGACTAGCTTCTCCCGGACTCTGCTCCTGCGGACATCGGTCTTATCTGCAATGATCAGCGCCGCTGAGATGAGATCAGTAGCACCGCCGGTAGATTCGTCATGCAATCCGATAGCGGACACGATCTGCACCCGGTCCTCCAGGGGCAGATCTGTCTTCTTCAGAATATCATTTGCCAGCAGCGCCCCGTACTCTGCATGATGGCTACGGTTCACCGCATTTCCGATATCGTGTATGAATCCGGCGATCTTCACAAGTTTAATATCTTTTTCCGGATACCCAAATTTTTTCAGAATCTCTGCTGCTCGTTCTGCCACCAGTCCCGAATGCGCCTCCGAATGATCGGTGAATCCCATGGCTCCCAGATTCGCATTTCCCTTTTTAATAAATGCCAGTACTTCTTCATTTTTTCTAATTTCACTATATGTCATTCTTCTACTTCTTTCCTTCCATCCTGTGTTAATTCCCGTGTCTTTATATACATCTTATTTCGTGTTCATTGTACCATCCGCCCGCAAATTCGTGCTATGATACGCTACATCCTGTTTCGCAGTTGCTTTTTTCTCCAAGGCGCATTATATGTTACCAAAACTGTTGCAGCAACACTATCTTGGGCAGATAAACAACATGCAATATCTGTGTAAACAACCCGGATATAAGCTGACAGCTATTCACATTTTCTTCTTTTCAGTTTTCACCGGCAGGAGTATAATAAAACACAGAAAACATTTGGAGATTTTGTTCCAGAGAGGAGACCACAATGAAATTAAAAGAATTACAG
>CAKRRD010000067.1 GCA_934394815.1 uncultured Acetatifactor sp.
CTTACCAGCCTGCGCCGTAAGGTGAGAGTGGATACTCTGCTTGTTGTGTCGTGTTCTTCACACGCTTAAATAGAATATCACGGAGTTTCCCCGATGTCAACCCCATTTTTACAATAATATTATATTTTTTCAATATCACGGTATGCTATGTACCGGCGGTCTCCCGCCGAAACCGGTCACTTGCTTTATTATCTGCACTTTGCAGAGATTTGTCAAGCCGGATCAGATGATTTATTTCTTATTTTTCAGTGAATGTGGCACAGGCCGTCTCCCTGCAGTCGCAGGCGCCGCAGCCTTTGATGTCCACATGCTCCGCCACGCACTTGTAGTTGCTGTTATAGATGCATTTCACCGCCTCACAGTCGATGCTGATAGTCCTGCCCGGATGAGACAGGGAATTACTGAAGGAATCCCTTCCCTCTCTCTTCTGTGCAAAGCTCTCACAGCAGGTGCCGTCACAGTCACAGGCATGCCTGCCGCCTACCATGATGTCTCCCTTGCTGCACAGACAATCCTTATTATAGGTACAATTTTCCACAACACACTTTAAATCTGCCATGTCTCCCTCGCCTTCTGCCGCCTTCCGCGGCTTCTCATCTTCCTTTTTGATTTTCCCAAATTTTAAAGAGGACACGCGGCAAAAGAGCGATGCAGTCCCGCCACGCGTCATGGATAGTCTGTGCAGATTTGAAAAACTTATGCCTTCCGCTGGATTTTTTGCTGCATATGTGTTATATTTTTATTTGTTAGTTGTGACTAACTTTGTTTTTATTCCTATTACACAATTGTAACTATTCAGAACACCATTCGCAAAATCGCCATTTCAAAGCTTTATGGAATAGTTGCAAAATATTTTTACAGGAGGATTTCCCATGACATCCGAAGAATACAAAGCACTCTCCGTCAAAGAATTTACCGAAGCCGCCAAAGTCTATGACAGCGGCCATTCCGGAATTTATGAAATGTGTAAGGATGATTATCCGTTTTTGCTGGAAGAACTGGAAAAAGAGCCCTTTGACACCGTGCTGGACTGCGGCTGCGGCACCGGCCCCGTGATCGAACTGTTACATGAAAAATATCCCGACAAGCACTATACCGGTCTGGATCTGACTCCGGAGATGATCCGCGTGGCTCAGGCCAAAAAACTGTCAAATACCGTTTTCGTCGTGGGGGACTGCGAAAACATTCCCTTTCCGGAGAGCACCTTCGATGCGGTCATCTCTTCCAACAGCTTCCATCACTACCCGAATCCTCAGAACTTTTTCAACAGCGCCTACCAGGTTCTGAAAAAGAACGGCCGGCTGATTCTGCGGGACTACACCACGAAATCCAATGTGCTTCTGTGGTTGTGCAACCATATCGAGATGCCGTTAGCCCACCTGTGCGGCCACGGGGATGTCCGGCTGTATTCCGGCGCAGAGTTTCGGAAATTTGCGGAGACTGCCGGTTTTGAAGTGGTTTCCTTCGAGGCACAGGCGAAAATGCGTGCCCATCTCGTTGCCCGTAAAAAATAGTCTTCTTTTCTCGTCATACCATTCAAAAATCGCCGTCTCCCTGTTATGGGGAAACGGCGATTTTCATAATCACTGATTACTTGCTCAGCTTCTTGGTTGCGATCTCATCCTTTAGCATGGCAAGGAACTCGTCCTTAGATACGGTAGTGGTGTTCTGCTGTCCATGCAGACGATAGCTTACGGTGCCGTCCTGTGCTTCCTGTTTTCCTAAGATGATCAGGTAAGGGATCTTCTTCACCTGTGCTTCTCTTACACGATAGCCCAGCTTCTCTGCTCTCTCATCGATATCTGCTCTGATGTTATTGTCCAGCAGATAACCGTACAGATCATGGGCATAAGCGTTCAGCTCTTCATCGTCGTTCTTGACCGGCAGGATCATTGCCTGTACGGGAGCCAGCCACAGAGGCAGGTTGCCCTTGGTCTCCTCCAGGATATAAGCCATGAATCTGTCCAAAGATCCCAGGATTGCTCTGTGCAGGACCACGGGAGTCTTCTTCTGTCCGTCCTTGTCCACATAAGTCAGATTAAACTTAGCGGGCAGACAGAAATCCAGCTGGCAGGTAGACAGGGTGTACTCGTTACCTACCGCAGGTTTTACATTAACATCCAGCTTCGGTCCATAGAATGCAGCCTCACCGATCTCCTCGGTGTACTCAATGCCCAAGTCGTTCAGAACCTTGCGCAGAGCGTCCTCTGCATTGTTCCACATTTCGTCGTCATCGTGATATTTTACCTTGTCCTCCGGATCTCTCAGGGACAGGACACATCTGTAATCGGTAATACCGAAATCCTTGTAAGTATTGAAGATCAGGTCTACTACCTTGGAGAACTCGGACTCGATCTGCTCCGGTGTTACGAACAGATGGGCGTCGTTCTGGCAGAAATGTCTGCCTCTCTCGATACCCTTCAGGGTACCGCTGGCTTCAAAACGGAAGTCATGGGCGATCTCACCGATACGGATGGGCAGATCCTTGTAGGAGTGCTGTGTGTTAGCGTAGATCATCATGTGGTGAGGGCAGTTCATGGGACGCAGTACGAAGGACTCTCCTTCCACTTCCATGGGAGGGAACATGTTCTCCTTGTAGTGATCCCAGTGGCCGGAGGTCTTGTACAGATTTACAGTACCTACGCAGGGAGTCATAACGTGCAGATAGCCCAGTCTTCTCTCTTTATCCTTAATATAATTCTCCAGCTCCTGCCATACGGTGTAACCCTTGGGAAGGAACATGGGAAGTCCACGGCCTACCAGATCGTCGGTCATGAACAGTTCCATCTCTTTGCCGATCTTTCTGTGGTCACGCTCCTTGGCCTCTTCCAGCTCCTTCAGATGCGCTTCCAGTTCCTCTGCGGTCGGGAAGCAGACACCGTAGATACGCTGCATTACGTGGTTGTTGGCATCACCCTTCCAATATACACCGGAGTGTTTTACCAGTTTGAAGTTCTTACACAGCTTGGTGTTGTCTACGTGAGGTCCACGGCACAGATCGGTGAAATCTCCCTGATCGTATACAGTGATGTTGCCGTCTTCCAGATTGCTGATCAGATCCAGCTTGTACATATCATCTTTGAACATTTCCATAGCTTCTGCCTTGGAAACTTCTCTTCTGTAGATCTTCTTGCCTTCCTTGCAGATCTTCTTCATCTCTTTTTCGATGGCAGCGATCACTTCGTCGTTGACTACGTCGTTGCCGAGATCAATATCATAATAGAATCCTTCCTTTACCACAGGTCCTACCCAGAATTTTGCATGAGGGTATAGATGCTTGACAGCCTGTGCCATAACATGGGCGCAGGAATGATTCAGAGTTGTCAGTCTTTCGTCTTCCTTAAAATTAACCATTTTCGTTCTCCTTTTGAAAAAAAATAAAAGTCCCCTGCAACAATCTGCAAGGGACGTATCACACGCGGTTCCACCCTGATTGCAATTATTTCCGTAAAAATAACTGCCACTCATTTGCTCATAACGGGAGCTGCCGGGCTGTATTAAAGCCACTCCGAGATGGTCTTCGTCCGCATCCGGCAAAACCGCTCACAGCACCTGTCTGCGACAGGACGGTTCTCTCTGGTGCCTTTCTATGCATCCTACTCTTCTCTTCAACGTTTTCTGATCTTAAATCATCACAAATATCAGTTGCTTCAGGACTTATGTTGATATAATAGACCTTTTTACACAGATTGTAAAGAGGTATTTATATAGCTTTCCACATTTTCTCTGGACATATCCAGTGCCACTGCCAGTTCTCCGTACAACTGTTCCTCTGCAATCCGGAAATATCTGGCATCCACTGCCGTCTCCTTGCGTCCCGCCTCTTCTCTGGCCCGTTTACGCAGATAAATGGTCTTGATAATACGGATCAGATCCTGACAGTCGCAGGTTCTGAGGCAATTCTTATATTCCTGCTCCAGCAGTTTGTCATTGGCAATGGTGATTAGCGGGATCTCCGGAATCTTCCGGATCAGACTCTCCGCTTCCTCATGCGCCAGCACTTTACGCATGGAACCTTCCGCCGTGTCTACCGGAATATATACCGTACTGGAAGACAGATACAGCGGTTTTAAAATATAATACTCTCTCTTCCTGTCCACTCCCGCAATATCCAATGTCGTGATCTCTTCTACCTCACAGACTCCCTTACTGCCACATACTACACGTTCGCCCTTCTGAAACACCCTTACCTTCCTTTCCTCTGCCAACTGCAGAAAACTGAAAAACACTTTCCGTTTACTACCAATAGTATACCCTTATTTTACCAGAAAAAACGCCGAAATGTCAGTCTCTTTCGGCGTTTCTGATTATTTTCGTGAATATTGCTCATAGAAATCCGGTCAGGTGTTGTGCATTATTTCTGATAGGCGATGCGGGGATCTCCGTTTTTCAGGTAAATAATGCCTCTGCGTTCGAATCCGTTCTTCTCCAATAAGTGCTGCATGGTGTGATTATCGAAATGCGTATCGGCCCGCAGATATTTCACTTTGCTCTCACAAAAAGCAACACATTTTGCAAACAGGCCCCTTACTTCCCCGTCTCCTGCCAGGCGATGGATCGTGCCGTAAGGGGTCTCCTCCCGCCAGCTGCCATCCTCAATATAGGCATAGGTCGGTTCCTCCTCCAGCAGAAGCATGAATACCCCATGGATGCGTCCGTCCTTTTTATACACATATAGCCGCTGTTTCTCAATGTCTGTCCGCAGCGTCTCCGGATCCGGATAGGCTCCGTTCCACTGGTTCGGATTGCCGTTTGCACGCATGTAGGCTTTGGCGATGTCATAGATCTCCAGGATCCGGGGCAGATCCGCCTCTTTCGCCGTTACGATTTCCTCCGTGGGGGCGTTCTCTTTTCTGTCTTCCGCAGTTTTCGGCTCCGGTACCTCCAGAATCTCCCGCACAGCGCTCTCCATCCGCTCCGCCAGCTGCCTGTGTCCTTTTGCCGTCAGATGTACGTGATCTGCCTTCGTCAGTTCACAGCCTCCCGCATCCAGGAACTTCGCATCTTCGTGTATTGCCAGGAACGCATACTTTCTTGCCAGTCCTCTTGTGGTCTCCACACTTTCCCGGTTGAATTCCGGATAGATCACCCCTTCTTCAATGGGAGCCGGGGCCACGATCAGAATCTTCGATTCGTTCTTTCCCCAACAGGGAACCGCTTTTGCCTCTTCCACCAGCATCTGCATTCCGACAGCAATTTTGGTGGGATCCGTATGGAATTTCTCCTTGGCATCATTGGTCCCCAGCATCAGGATCAACAGATCCAGCGGTTCGTGGCTGTTCAACAGCGCATGCAGTACCCGCAGCAGATTCACCGAATCCATGTCCGGATCATCGTACACACAGGTTCTGCCGTTCAATCCTTCCTCAATCACCAGATACTCTTCCCCCAGCGCCTTTTGCAGCAGACAGGTCCAGCGTTCTTCTTCATTATACCGGCTGCCGTGGTCAGCACTCTCCGACGGGTCGGTGCAAAACCCGTGGGTATTGGAATCTCCGATGCAAAGGATGTGTTTTTTCATTATCGTCCTCTCCCTTTGTTACAGCTAAAATTTTATTATAGTATTTTTATTTTACTATATCTGAAAATTATTGTCATTACTCTATTGCTGTTCCTTAGGAAAACCTTAGGAAAATCATTATTTTAAGACAATAGTTTCTTTAAATTTTCTACTTTTACTTCTTTTTCTATCTGTTTTGTAAAAGAAACCTTCTCATGGTCTTTCATCACCGTTTCCTCTTTTTCTGCTCCACCTTGTAATTTTCTTTCCGGCTCCAGGGACCTTCCCGGAGCCTTTGTTTTGTTGGTTCCATTTTGTACGGCTTTCATAGTTTCACCCTTTCATCCTTATCAGCCAGGAGTTTAACAGGCAGGAGCCATCTGTTCTATGGATGAATCCTGCCTGTTCTGATAAACTCTATTTTTTATTCGATGTTCTGAGACCTTCAAAAGCCTGCTTTAAATCACCGACATTTTCCACGATATTTTCCGGCTCCTGTCCCTGAGACAAACGGTAAAAATCATCTGCCACAATCCAGCCCAGTGCTTCTGTTAAAGTTGCTGCGGTTGTTGCTCCAATAACACTTCCGGCAACGGTTCCCGCTCCGGGGATACTTTTTAAAATATTTGCAAAGATAGCACGCCCTGCCTGTTGCGTCACCGTGACACTTGCAATGGATTTTGCCGCTGCCTGAGATAATGTTATCTTGAAAGCTTTTCCCAGTGCTACAATCATTCCGATTTGTGCTGCCGTGATTGGGATAGCATCCGACATAGGAATCGGTACCGCTCCCGCAGTTGCGGCAGCGGAGGCCGCTGAATGAATAGCAATATGACATTTCTTTTCCAGATCCTTTGGCATATGTACCTTTGATTTACTCATTTTTTCCTCCCATAATAATCTTTGTTTTTCTCTTGTTAACTCGCTTTTTCTCACATTTTCATTTCTTCATAGAGATATTTTC
>CAKRRD010000068.1 GCA_934394815.1 uncultured Acetatifactor sp.
CAAGATGAGATATCCCTCAGAAATGAGTAAGACCCCTTGAAGACTACGAGGTAGATAGGAATGAGGTGTAAGCACAGTAATGTGTTCAGCTGACATTTACTAATCGGTCGAGGGCTTGACCAAAGGTTTTGGATAGGAAAAAGCAGGATGGAAGTTAGGATATAAGAGATTGGATTTCAGTGTTCGGTTTTGAAGGAATAAAGGAAAGACGATAGCAGTAAGCTATCGTTTTTTTTGCTTTAATTTCAGATAATTGTTTCTTTTTCAAAAAAATATGTTATAATTAACGAAGAACGTAGTTAAAGGCTGCATGGCAGACTTCTGAAAATATAGGAAATAAAGAACAAAAGCAGCGGAAGGGTACAGGAGTAAGTATGGATACTAAGATTTTACTGGAAAATGGAACAAATGAGTTGGAAATTCTGGAATTTACTTTGGCAGGCAATTCTTATGGAATCAATGTTGCCAAGATTAAAGAGATTATCACCTACCAGTCGGTGACGCCGGTTCCGAATTCACATCCCAGTATTGAAGGCATTTTCATGCCGAGAGATACCATGATTACCGCTATTGATCTGAAAAATTGTCTGGGACGCGGTGAATCCGAGAAAAAGGGACTGTTTATCGTTACCAACTTTAACAAGCTGGACATTGCTTTCCACGTAGAATCCGTGCTGGGCATTCACAGAGTGAGCTGGAGAGATATTATTAAGCCGGACATCACAATTTCCGCAGCAGACGAGAGTGTTGCTACCGGTATTATCAAGAAGAACGACAAGTTGATTATTATTCTGGATTTCGAGAAGATTGTATCCGATATCAATCCGGAGACCGGACTGAAGATGTCTGAATTGAACGAACTGGGTGAACGTACGAGAAGTTCTGTTCCCATTCTGATTGCAGAGGATTCTCCCCTGCTGAACAAGCTGATCGTAGACTCTCTGAAGGCAGCCGGTTATGTGAATCTGATCCATACGGAGAATGGACAGAAGGCATACGATGTTATTACACAATGTAAAGAAGATGGCACACTGGATCAGCATGTACGTTGTATTATTACCGATATTGAGATGCCGGAGATGGATGGCCACAGATTAACCAAACTGGTGAAGAGTGATGATGCCACCAAGAATATTCCTATTATTATTTTCTCTTCTCTTGTGAATGATGATATGAAGAGAAAGGGAGAAGCTCTGGGAGCGGACGCACAGCTTTCCAAGCCGGAGATCGGTAATCTGGTAAAAATCGTGGATGAACTTGTTGCAGAGAAACATTTGGACAGATAACACGTTTAGAAAAGCAAAAAGGCTGGGTGAGTCCCAGTCTTTTTGTTTTAATATAGGTTAAAAGACATGGAAGATAAGAAGAAAGAAATTCTTCAGAAAATCGAAGAAGCGGAATATGTTCTGGTGGGATTGGGTCAGGATTTTGACATGCAATTTCTGTTGCAGACAACGGAAGAATATAACCGGATCCGGGAGAAATTACAACAGAACAATGTGCTGTGGCTGCTGCCTTACGTGGAGGAGCAGCTTCGGAGACGGTATTTACCGGAAATGGAAGAGGAGATCACACAGGGATTGGAGAATCTTGTGAAGATTCTGGAGAAAAAGAGTTATTTTGTGGTGTCGTCTTCGACGAATGGCATCCTGCGGGAGATTCCCTGGAAAAAACTGCTGTTAAAAAAGGACAGATTTGTGGCACCTTGTGGGGACTGGAGGAAAAAACAGTGTCCGGATGGCTGTGAGGAAGGAATCCAGGCAGTAACAGAAATGGATGAAGAAGAATTACAGGCATGTTTTAAGAGATTGGAAAAGAATGATTATGCAGTTCCCTGTCTGGGAAAATGTCCCGGGTGTGGGAAAACGCTGATACTCAACAATGTTTATGCCGGACGATATGATGAAAAGGGATATCTGAAAAACTGGACAGAATACCAGAACTGGCTGCAGAACACGTTAAATCACAAAATGGTATTGCTGGAGATTGGCGAAGGAAACAGATTTCCAACAATCATAAGGTCTCCTTTTGAGAGAATCGCATTATTTCAACAGAAAGCGGAGTTATATTATATAGATGGGGAACAAAATCCCATTGCCTGGCTGCTTAGCCTGTGTTAAACTGAACATGCTAGTACATGTGAGAAAGCGGAGGAATAACAGATGCCTTCACAGGAGGAATACCTGGACAATTTATTAAATGGAATTGAATCAGAAAATACAGAAAATGAGAACGCGGAAGCACCAGAAGTAACCGGGGAGACGGAAATGCCGGAAGCAGCGGGGACTGAGGAAGCAAAGGAACCGGAGAAAGAGAGCACACCGCAGATCGATATGAGCGATATGGATGATCTGTTACAGTCTGCACTGAATGAGCAGAAGGCAGATTCTGCAGAAAGTGATGAGCCGGAGGCGGAGAATATCCAGTCCACAGCGGAAAATACAGCGATTCATCCGGAGGAGACAGCTTCCATGTCTGAGGATGAAATCAACACACTGTTACAGCAAAGCCAGGAACAGGCGGAGAGCATCTCCGGACAGGAAGGAAACGATGCCAACGATGATCTGATCAAAATGCTGGAAAGTGTGGACGAGGAGGGACTGTCGAATCTTCTGGATCAGGTGACACCGGAGAATGCAGTTTCTGAGGATACTGCAGAGCAGGCGGAAGAAGACGACGGTAAGCGCAGGAAAAAGAGAAAGAAGAAAGAAAAAGCACCGAAGGAAAAAGATGCTAAAAAGAAGTCGGGATTTTTTGACCGGTTTAAGAAGAAGTCCAAGGAAGAACCGGAAACAGCACTCGAAGAGGCACAAGCAGTGCAGCCGGAGGGAGAGGAACTGACACCGGAGATTCCGGACAGTACCGTTTCTTCTTCAGAGAACAGTGGGACGAGTGGTCTGGATGATGATCTGGATGCTTTGCTGGCGGGAGCATTCCCGGAGCAGCCGGATAGTACGGACAATGTCTCCGGAGAACCGGAATCTGCGGATGTCATGGACATTCTGAAAGCTGCGGGAGCGGACATTGTTGACGAGCAGGAACAGAAGAAAGGGAAAAAAGGATTTTTTGCCAAATTATTAGACCTGTTCACGGAAGAGGACGAGGAAGAAGAGGAAGCGGATCAGCTGCAGCTGTCTGATGAGAATAAGAAGATCCTTGAAGAGATGGACAAGGGTGGAAGAAAAAAGAAGGGCAAAAAAGAGAAAAAACCTAAGAAAGAAAAACAGCCAAAGCCCAAGAAAGAGAAGAAGAAAAAGGAGAAGCCGGAAAAGGAAGATAAACCGGCTGTACCCGAGAAAAAGCTTTCTCCGAAGAAGATTCTCCCCATTGTGGTGGTATGTATCTCTCTGGGGGCAGTGATCCTGCTGTTAGGGAACTTCCTGGCAGATTATTCGTCAAAGCGCAGCGGCAGAGAGGCTTACTATGCCGGAGATTACCAGACCTGTTATCAGAATCTGATGGGCAAGGATCTGGATGAGACGGAACAGGTGATGTACAGCCAGTCCGAGAGTATTCTGACGATTCGGATGTGGCTGCGGGAATACGAAGTATTTGTAAATGAAGGCTCCGAACTGGAGGCACTGGACAGCCTGCTTCAGGCAGTCCGGGATTACCCAACATTGTTAAATTATGCGACACAGTGGAATGCACAGGATGAAGTAAGTCTGGCATTTCAGGATATTTTGAATATCCTGTCCCAGAAGTATCAGTTAAGTCAGGAAGAGGCACAGCGTATCGCAGATATTTCCGACAATTTGGAATATACGAAAAACGTTATGCTGGTGTTGCAGAAGCTGGGACTGGGATCCTGGGAATTCCCGCAGGGAACCTTGACAGAGGAAACATCGGCACCGAATACGGAGGAGGCTCCTGCACAGCTGCCGGATCTTCTCCCGGAAGAAAAGGAGATACAGCAATGATTGCAGTGCTGGATTATGATGCCGGAAACATAAAGAGTGTAGAAAAAGCACTGAATTATCTGGGAGAAGAGGTAAAAATCACCAGAGACAGAGAGGAGATCCTGTCGGCAGACGGTGTAATCCTGCCCGGAGTCGGAGCGTTCGGCGATGCCATGGAAAAGCTGCACCAGTACGGTCTGGTGAAGGTCATCCGGGAAGTGGCAGAACGGGAGATTCCTTTTCTGGGAATCTGCCTTGGCCTGCAGCTGATGTTTGAGAGCAGTGAGGAGACTCCGGGAGTCGAGGGACTGCACTTATTAGACGGCAGGATCCGCAGGATTCCGGCGGCACCGGGACTGAAGATTCCGCATATCGGCTGGAATGATCTCACCTTTCCCAATGAAGGAAGACTTTTCCGGGGTGTAGATGAACATGCTTATGTGTATTTTGTACATTCCTATTATCTGGAGGCGGCGGATCCTTCTATTGTTACCGCAGTCACAGAATACGGAACATTGATTCATGCTTCCGTGGAAAAGAACAATATTTTTGCCTGCCAGTTCCATCCGGAGAAAAGTTCCCGGATCGGAATGAAGATTCTGCAGAACTTCATAGAGATTACGCAGGAGTCCGGCCAAAACAACAAGCAGGGAGGAAGATAATATGCATACCAAGAGAGTGATTCCCTGTCTGGATGTGAAGGACGGCAGAGTCGTAAAAGGTGTGAACTTCGTGAATTTCCGGGATGCCGGAGATCCTTCGGAGGTAGCGGCAGCCTATGATGCAGCCGGTGCGGACGAGGTGGTATTCTTAGATATTACGGCTTCCGCAGACAGTCGTGCAACGCAGTTGGAATGGGTGCGGAAGGTGGCCAGCAAGGTATTTATTCCCTTCACGGTAGGCGGTGGAATCCGTACCGTGGATGATTTCAAGGCCATATTAAGAGAAGGTGCGGACAAGATTTCCGTGAATTCCGCGGCTATTATGAATCCGCAGCTGATCAGTGATGCGGCAGAGAAGTTCGGCAGCCAGTGTGTGGTTGTTGCCATTGATGCCAAGAAACGTGCAGATGGCAGTGGCTGGAATATCTATAAGAACGGCGGCCGCGTGGACATGGGCATGGACGCTGTGGAATGGGCCAGAACCGCAGAGAAGATGGGAGCAGGAGAGATCCTGCTGACCAGTATGGATGGTGACGGCACGAAGGAAGGCTACGATCTTGCACTGACCAGAGCCGTAGCGGAGAGCGTAAGCATCCCGGTCATCGCATCCGGCGGTGCAGGACAGCTGTCGCATTTCTACGATGCACTGACAGAGGGAAAAGCAGAGGCTGTCCTGGCAGCTTCTCTGTTCCATTACAAAGAATTAGAGATCCGGCAGGTGAAGGAATATCTGCGGAAAAAAGGAATCAGTGTCCGTCTCTAGGGACGGCAGGGAGGATTTTGCAATGGCAATGATCACAAATGACTGGCTGACGGCTTTGGGCGGAGAGTTCCATAAGCCCTATTACAGGCAGCTTTTTGAATTTGTCAAAAATGAATATAACACCACTGTGGTATTCCCTCCGGCAGATGATATTTTCAATGCATTTCATCTGACACCGTTAAGTAAGGTAAAAGTGGTGATTCTCGGACAGGATCCCTATCACAACGTGGGACAGGCTCACGGTCTGTGCTTCTCGGTGAAGCCGGACGTGGATATTCCCCCTTCCTTAGTGAATATCTATCAGGAACTTCATGATGATCTGGGCTGCTATATTCCCAACAACGGTTATCTCGTAAAATGGGCCGAGCAGGGTGTTCTGATGCTCAATACCGTGCTTACTGTGCGGGCTCATATGGCAAATTCCCACCACGGAAAAGGCTGGGAAGAGTTCACGGATGCAGCCATCCGGGCGTTGAATGCACAGGATCGTCCCATCGTATTTATCCTGTGGGGCCGACCCGCCCAGATGAAAAAAAGCATGCTGAACAATCCCAATCACTTGATTTTGGAGGCACCCCATCCAAGCCCCCTGTCTGCCTACCGCGGTTTCTTCGGCAGCAGACCTTTCAGCAAGACCAACAACTTCCTGAAAGAACACGGTATGGAACCCATTGATTGGCAGATCGAAAATGTGTAAATGGGAAGTTAGTGAAGAATGCCCACGATGAATACTTTTGTGTCCATCGTGGTTTTTTTACCACATCTGATATGTCGTGGGCACAAACTCTTATTATTCCCATGTTGTACCCTTGTTGACGAGAATTATGGGTACAGAGCGATATATCTTCTTGTGTGGTACCCACATTCGGACAAGTCATGGGTACAGAAAGGTATCTTTT
>CAKRRD010000069.1 GCA_934394815.1 uncultured Acetatifactor sp.
AAATGCGGTCGCAAAAACAATGCTCACGTCGAACAGTAATTTTCGCCGTGAGCATTTGTTAACTCATTCACTAACTTTCCATTTACTTCAGCACGACTTTATCCAGATGCCAGATCTCATCCACATACTGCTGGATGGTTCTGTCGGAAGTGAACTTGCCGGAGCAGGCCACATTCAGGATGGCACTCTTGGCCCAGTTGTCTTCGTCGCGGTAAGCGGCTTCCACTCTCTTCTGTGCCTCTGCGTAGGACTTGAAGTCCTTGAGGATGAAGTAGGTGTCTGCCTTGGCGGTGCACTGGGTGTTCAGCAGGGAATTGTACAGCGGGCGGAACAGCTCGGGATCTCCCGGTGCAAAGGTTCCGTTGATCAGCTGCATCAGTACCTTGCGGACATCCTGATCGTTGTTGAATATCTCCATGGGGTCATATCCGCCGTTGTTCTCATAGTTGATAACTTCCTGTGCGGACAGACCGAAGATGAATGCATTCTCCTCGCCCACTTCTTCTACAATCTCCACATTGGCACCATCCATGGTTCCCAGTGTCAGGGCACCGTTCAGCATGAACTTCATGTTACCGGTACCGGATGCTTCCTTACTTGCGGTAGAGATCTGCTCGGAGACATCTGCTGCCGCGAAGATGATCTCTGCGTTGGATACATTGTAGTTCTCTATAAATACGACCTTAATCTTGCCGTTGATGGCGGGATCGTTGTTGACCACATCCGCTACGGAGTTGATCAGCTTGATGGTCAGCTTTGCATTGCGGTAACCGGCTGCGGCCTTGGCACCGAAGATGAACGTTCTGGGATAGAAATCCCGTTCCGGATGCTCCTTCAGTTCATTGTACAGATACATTACATGCAGAATATTGAGCAGCTGTCTCTTGTACTCATGCAGACGCTTTACCTGTACATCGAAGATGGATCTGGGATCTACTTCGATACCGTTATGCTCCAGAATATATTTCGCCAGACGTACTTTGTTCTGGTACTTGATGTTCATGAATTCCTGCTGCGCCTTCTTGTCATCCGCATATACCTTCAGGCGGGAAATCTGAGGCAGATCGGTGATCCAGTCGTCCCCTACATGAGCAGTTACCCAGTCAGCTAACAGCGGGTTCGCATGCAGCAGGAAACGTCTCTGGGTGATACCGTTGGTCTTGTTGTTGAAGCGCTCCGGGAACATCTCGTAGAAATCCTTCAGTTCCTGCTTCTCCAGAATCTCGGTATGCAGTCTTGCCACACCGTTGACAGAATAACCGGAAACGATAGCCATGTTTGCCATCTTCACCTGTCCGTCATAGATGATAGCCATCTTGCGGATCTTCTCCTGTACATCCACACCGGGGACATTGCTGTACTTCTGCTGGATATCCAGAACGAATCTGCGGTTGATCTCCTCAACGATCTGATAGATTCTCGGAAGCAGTCTGGAGAACAGTTCGATGGGCCATTTCTCCAATGCTTCCGCCATGATGGTATGATTGGTGTAAGCACAGGTCTTGGTGGTGATCTCCCATGCTTCTTCCCAGGTCAGATAATAATCATCCATCAGCACACGCATCAGTTCGGCGATGGCTACGGTAGGATGGGTATCGTTCAGCTGGAACGTAACCTTCTCGTAGAACTTATGAATGTCGTCATGCTTTCTCATGTATTTCTCCACAGCTTCCTGTACGGAGGCGGAAATGAAGAAATACTGCTGCTTCAGACGCAATTCCTTACCTGCATAGTGGTTGTCGTTGGGGTACAGGACTTCGACAATATTGCGGGCCAGATTCTCCTGCTCTACAGCCTTCTGGTAATCACCCTTGTCGAAAGAATCCAGCTGGAAGCACTCTACCGGCTCCGCATCCCAGATGCGCAGGGTGTTTACAATACCGTTGCCATAGCCCACAATGGGGAAATCAAAGGGAACTGCCTTAACGGACTGATACCCCTCCTGCGTAAATACATTTCTGCCGTTCTCATCGGTGTGTACGCTGACATAACCGCCGAACTTCACAGTCTTGGCATACTCCGGTCTGCGCAGTTCGAAAGGATTGCCGTTCATCAGCCAGTTATCGGGAACTTCTACCTGATAGCCGTCGCGGATCTCCTGCTTGAACATACCGTAACGATAACGGATACCGCAGCCGTATGCGGGATATCCCAGGGTTGCCAGGGAATCCAGGAAACATGCTGCCAGACGTCCTAATCCGCCATTACCCAATGCTGCATCCGGCTCCTGATCCTCTACAAGGTTCAGATCCAGTCCCAGCTCTTCCAGAGCTTCTGCCACGGGCTTGTAAGCTTTCAGATTGATCAGGTTGTTGCCCAGTGCTCTGCCCATCAAAAACTCCATGGACATATAGTAGACCATCTTGGGATCTTCCTTCTCGTATGCTTTCTGGGTCTCCATCCAGTTCTCTACGATACGGTCCTTGATCGCGTAAGACACTGCCTGGAAGATCTGCTGTGCATCTGCCTCCTCCAGATTCTTACGATACAGGGTGCGCACATTATATTCCACACTTCTCTTGAAGAGCTCTTTGTCGAACTCTTTTACTTTTGCCGGCTTTTCACTGGCTGCTACTGATTTTTTCACCTGTGTTCTCCTCTCCATCACACTCCGGAACAGAACTCTCTTAAAAATATTCCAAACCGGATCCTGTTATGATTTCATCCAATATTCTTACCCAAATACAGTTAATATTATAGCAAACTTCCGGGTGCATTCCAACTGTTTCGTATATTTTCGTAGGACTTTTTACCCAAAATATATTTTTTCCTTACGCAGGCATTCCCCTTCGGAAAATTCTCCGGAGATTCCGCAGGGTCACGATCAGTATGGCCGCTGTGCAAAAAAGGGCTGTCCGGTCACCGGAAGCATAGATCGTGGGGGAAAATCCTACCACCAATCTTGACAGAAATCCTGCGGCCAGAATCAGCAGTTCCAGCAGGGTCTCCTCCGATACACCCCACACATAGAAGATCGTACCCGCCACCGCTGCCAGCACTATCAGGTAACACAACGTCTGGAATACCACCAATCCTCCGGAAAAATAAGACATCCCCGGGATCTGCCGGTTCTGAACCAGCACTCCGATGCCGTTGCGTCCTCTGGTCAGCCGTCCGGAATTCAGTAGGAAATTACCCGCCTGACCGATCCCCCAGTAAAATACCACCGGAAGCAATGACAGCAGGAGTCCCGGAATTCCGCGTTTTTCCTTCCGATTCCAAAAGGTGAGCAGCGCCACCAGCCACAAAATTGCAGAAAACAGGCCGAAAACATAGCTTTTCTGTCCATCTCCCGCCGCCAGATAATACTGTGTCGTATCCAGGAATCCCATCCAGAGTTTCTGCCCGACAGACAATCCCGCAAATTCCGGGAAAAAACGCTGTATTTCCGCCTCCGTCCGGCAGGCATTTCCCGGCGCCGTCAGTATGAATACCAGAGAACCTGCGATCAGCAACAGCTGCAGGAAATAAAACGGTGACAACTTTTTTCTCTTCCATAAAAGATAACCGCCAAAGACCACATAACTTCCCAGCAGGATTGCTCCCATCTGCTCCATATTGGCGCCGTAGAGCGCGCAGACCGGACACACCGCAAATTCCCACACCGGAATCTTCTCCTCCCGGATCCAGTGTCTGAGTGGCAGCATTGCCACCAGTCCCAGTGTAAGCGGCCAGAGATAATTGATTGTGGTGGTGATCCAGCCGGCACTGCTTAAGGAGAAAAACGGAACGATCCAGATCATACAGAACATCAGCATCTGCGCCTGCATTTTTTCCTGTTCCTTCTCACCGCCGAACAGTTCGCTTACGATCCATAAAAACAGCACGATCATCAGACTGTCCGCGATCTTCCACCACCATACATTTCCAGTGGCAAACGGCAGCATGACAGCTTCGATCAGCACTCGGGAAGACCATGTGTGATAGCGCTCCCGCAAAAAGTCAAACATTGACTGATTCGCCAGAATATTTTTATACGCCAGATCATCCCCGAAATCCGCCCGGATCAGAGTATGCGCCAGAAGCAGGAGCAGAAACATGCCTGCTAAAAGCCCCCATTTTTTTCGATCTGTCTGTTTCATTTTTCTATTCCTTCCCGTGATCTGCCTTGTTGCCAGATCTTTTCTGTCTTCTGCCCTGTATTATAACAGATAATTCCCCGATACGCACGAAAAAGCTCCCCGTGAAAATCACGGGAAGCTTTCTGTTGTCTGCAGGGCTGTTATACTCTCTCCACAGCGATCACTGCGTTCTCGCCGTTGATATTCCATTCCTTGGATACAGCGTACTCTGCACCGCTTGTCAGTTCGTCCGCCAGAACTTTGCCACCAATGGCATCTTTGTTCTTCCGGGCAATCTCAGACAGCCTGTCATTACCGTTGATGGATACACGGATGTGATCGGTCACTTCGAAGCCGCTCTCCTTACGCATGGTCTGGATCTTACTGATGATCTCGTATACGAAACCTTCCTCTACCAGTTCCGGTGTCAGGTTGGTATCCAGCACAACGGTCATCTTGTTGTCTTCCTGAGATACATAGCCTTCCTTCTGTGCCATGTCGATCAGCAGATCGTCCTTGGTCAGTTCTACTGCCACGCCGTCTACATCGAACTTCAGAGCGCCGTCTGCATTCAGTTCATCCATGGCCGCATTGCCGTCCAGTGCAGCCAAATGCTTCTGGATACCGCCTAACTGCTTGCCGTACTTGGGTCCTACGGTACGCAGCTGAGGTTTGAAGGTGTAAGAGGTAAAGTCACGGACGTCATCGGTGAATACCACTTCCTTGACGTTCAGTTCGTCCTCGATGATCTCCTGGTAGAACTCACTTAAGGTAAAGTCTGCCTTGATATACATTCTGCTGATGGGCTGACGGTTCTTGATGGCAGCCTCGTTACGGCACGCACGTCCCATAACAACAGCATCCAGTACATCCTCCATATCCTCTTCCAGCTTCTTGTCGATGTGATCCTTGTTGACTACAGGGAAGTCACACAGATGGATACTCTCGGGAGCGGATGCATCGTTGCTTCTTACCAGATTCTGGTAAATATCCTCAGTCATGAAGGGGATCATGGGTGCTGCAGCCTTACAGATGGTCACCAGTGCGGTATACAGCGTCATGTAAGCGTTAATCTTATCCTGCTCCATGCCTTTTGCCCAGAAACGTTCGCGGCTGCGTCTTACATACCAGTTACTCATCTCATCGACGAAGTCCTGCAGTGCCTTGGCAGCTTCGGGGATACGGTACTGATCCAGATTGCTGTCTACCTCAGCTACGGTAGAGTTCAGCTTGGACAGCAGCCACTTATCCATTACGGGCAGCTTATCGTATTCCAGCGTATATTTGGAAGCGTCAAAATTATCAATGTTGGCATACAGTACGAAGAATGCGTAGGTGTTCCACAGGGTACCCATGAACTTACGCTGTCCTTCCTGTACGGCCTTGCC
>CAKRRD010000070.1 GCA_934394815.1 uncultured Acetatifactor sp.
TTGAAACCGCCGTGTACCGAACGGTACGCACGGTGGTGTGAGAGGACGGCGGTTAGTCACCGCCTCCTACTCGATTTTTAATAGAATCAACAGGATTGGAATATTGACTTTGATCCTGTCATAGGAGTATACTGCAAATGCTGACCGACCAGCCGGTCGGCTTTGGAAAGTGTTATTACATATTCAGAAAGGTGAGAAGATCATGCATAATACATGGAAAAGAAATTGCAGCGCAGGAATGGCATTGCTGCTTGGAGGCAGTCTGCTGCTCGGAGGCTGTGGCAATAATGCGGTACAGGCGACGGCAGAGACCACAGCGGTAGTCGTAGATATGGAACAGGCCCAGACCGGAAAGCTGACGCTCCAGAACAGCTTTGTGGGAACGGTGTCTCCCGAGGAACTGGTCTATGTCATTCCCTTTGCTTCCGGGACGGTGACGGATACTTATTTTGAGGTAGGAGATCAGGTAACTGCCGGGGATGTCCTGTTCAAAATTGATGATTCCGCAGCAAAGTTGCAGCTGGAGCAGGCACGGCTGAACGCCACCAGTGTAAAGCAGCAGGCAGACAGTGCACTGACCACCCAGCAGGAATCCGCCAACATCCAGATGGACAGCAGCAGAGTGCAGGCCCAGTCGGGGTACGATCAGGCGGAGATCGCTTATTATAATGTGTTGAACAATTATAATGAAGTGGATGATAATATTGATAAATGTGAAGATACCATTAAGAAGCTTCAGGCAGCGATCCAGGCCGCCAGTGTCAGCAGCGGAAATGCGGCGGGGGCAGCGGCATTACAGACCCAGCTGGAGGAAGTGCAGAAGACCAGGGAATCTCTGGAGGCAACGAAGAAATCCCTTACTCCGTCCCTGCAGCAGGCAGAATCTGCGTATCGTGCAGCTAAGGAGAGCATGGGGATCGTAGACCGTTCCCAGGCGCTGTCTCAGGGACAGGCGCTGGAGGATACGAAGAAACAGCTGACCACCGGGGAACAGCTGGCCAATGTAGCTGTGGAAAGTGCCGAACTGGCATTATCCTACTATACGGTCACAGCCCCCATTTCCGGCACCATTCAGAGCAAAGGGGTGGAAGTCAATGGGGTTGCGGGAAGTAGCAGTCCTGCCTACACCATTGCCAATGAAAATATGATGACGGTGACCTTCCAGGTCAGCGAGGCAGTGAAAAACAATCTGACTATAGGACAGGAGGTGTCTGTGGAACGGGGAACCACCAGTTATACCGGAAATATTACCGAGATCGGTGTGGCAGTGAACCAGCAGACCGGTCTGTTCCAGATCAAGGCAGCCGTGGCAGCAAACGGCGGCGAACTGCCCAGTGGTGTCTCTGTGAAACTGACCACTGACACTTATCATACCTCTGACAGTGCGGTACTGATCCCTTATGATGCCGTATATTATGACAATACCGGTTCTTATGTATATTTAAGCGTGGATGGTAAGGCTGTTAAGACTTATGTGACTACGGATCTGTTTGATGATACACAGATAGCTGTCATGGAAGGGATACAGCCCGGAGATACCGTGATCACCAGCTGGTCTCCCAAGCTGATGGACGGTGTGGAAGTTACCGCACCGGTGAAGGCAGAAGAGTAAGGGAGGCAGCAGAATGAATTTGACAAAGCTTGCTCTGAAAAGACCGGTGTCCTGCTTCCTGGTGATCCTGGCACTGGCAGTATTCGGCATCAGTTCCATTTTCGGATTTAAGATGGAACTGACTCCCGATATCGAGATGCCCATGCTCATCGTCATGGCTACCTATCCCGGCGCAGACCCGGAGAGTGTGGATGAGCTGGTGGCATCCGTGATCGAAGATTCCGGTTCCACTTTAAGCGGTGTGGATTCCGTGAATTCTTATTCCTTTGAAAATTATTGTATGGTGCTTTTCACCTATGAATATGGTGTAGATATTGATGAATGCCACAATGATCTGCGGTCTGCCATGGAGACGGCAAAATTAAGCCTGCCGGATGATGTGGATCAGCCGACCATCATTGAGATGAACATGAACAGCATGGATGTCATGACGATCTCGGCGGTGGAAGTCGGTGATGTGGATCTGCTAAAAGTAGTCAACGAATCCGTGGTTCCGGAACTGGAATCCCTGTCCAGTGTGGCACAGGTATCCGTAACCGGCGGCTCCGAGGATTATATCAAAGTAGAACTCAATGAGACCCTGATGAAGCAGTATGGTCTGACCATGTCCAGCGTGGCACAGATGCTGGGAACCGTAGATTTCACCTATCCTGCGGGCAGCGTGACCCAAGGCAGTCAGGATATCAGCGTAGCGACTTCCATGGAATACAATACGGTACAGAAGCTGCGGGAAGTCCCCCTGATGACCACCAAGGGACAGGTCATTACCCTGCAGGATATTGCGAACGTTACCACGGCGTCCAAAGACACCACCAGTATCAGCCGTTACAACGGACAGGATAATGTCAGCATCGGCATTAAAAATAAGAGCAGCGCCGGTACCGTAAATGCCTGCCGGGATGTGAAGAAAAAATTACAGCAGATCCAGGCAGAGAACCCGGCCATCGAATTTGAGGTCACCTATGATGCAAGCTCCTCTATTATCAGTTCCATGACCAGTGTAGGTGAGACATTATTATTGGGTGTTGTACTGACCATGGCGGTGCTGTTCCTGTTCTTCGGTGATTTCAAGGCCAGCCTGATCGTCGGAGCATCCATGCCGATCTCCCTGTTCCTGACACTGATCCTTATGAGCATGATGGGATTCTCCATGAACATCGTAACACTGGGATCTCTGGTCATTGCCATCGGTATGATGGTAGACTCTTCCATCGTCGTGATCGAGAGCTGTTTTAGAAGACAGAAGAGTACGCCGGATCTGAAGCAGGCGGCATTAGAGGGAACGAAGGAAGTGACAGCTTCCATTATCGCTTCCACCATTACCACCATCGTTGTATATCTGCCCCTGGCTACCATGGAGGGATTGTCCGGACAGATGTTTGAGCAGCTGGGATTCACCATTGTATTTGCCATGCTGGCATCCCTGATCGCAGCTATGATGCTGGTACCGTTGTTTTACACGGTATTTAAACCGAAGGAAAAAGAGAATCTGCCCATCGATAAACTGCTGGGGAAATTTACTGCATGGTATCAGAAGACCCTGCGGAAACTGATGAAGCGCAGAAAAACCGTCGTTGGCGTGGCAGTGGCGCTGATGGTCGGCACGGTACTGCTGGCGGGAACCCTGAATATGGAACTGATCCCTGCGGCGGACGAAGGTGTCGTGGCAGTTACGGTGAATTTCCGTTCCGGTACCACACTGGAAAAAGAAGATGAAGCTCTGAAACTGTGGGAACAGATTGCCGAAGAGGAGCCGGATGTGGAATCCTATTCCGTATCCATCAGCGGCTCCAGTGCGACACTGACCGCAGATCTGATCAAGAAGAGAACCCTGACCACTGCGCAGGTGGTGGATAAATGGAACGAGATCGCAGCCGGTATGACGGATATGGACGTTACGGTAGCATCCTCTGGCAGCAGCATGAGCTCCATGATGAGCACCAGCAGCTATGAGATCGATTTACAGGGGAATGACAGGGCAGAACTGGCACAGGCTGCAGAAGATCTGCAGGCCGAGATTGAAAAGATCGACGGTGTTGTAAAAACAGAGAATTCTCTGGCAAACTCTACGACTCTTGCCAAGGTTGTGGTAGATCCTTTGAAGGCAATGCAGTACGGACTGACACCCATTCAGGTCGGCATGACCATCCATAATGTATTGAGTGGTATGAATCCGCTGACCATTACGAATGACGGTTCGGAGTATGCGGTATGGCTGGAATATCCGGAGGGAAGCTATGACGATCTGAATCTTTTGATGGATCTGGGGCTGGATACTTCTTTTGGCACCGTGGTGCCCTTAAGAGATATTGCAGAGATTAATTATGCGGAAAGCCAGGAGACCATCATGAAGCAGGATGGCCTGTATCAGGTCAGCGTGACTTCCACCATGACCTCAGAAAAGATATTTGATGCCCAGAATGCCATTAACGATCTGGTAGATCATACGGTATTCCCGGATTCCGTAACCCCGGCAGACAGTATGATGACAGGAATGATGAACGATGAGTTCCAGGCGCTGCTGCAGGCGATTCTGGTAGCGGTATTCCTGGTATTTCTGGTAATGGCAATGCAGTTTGAATCCCCCAGATTCTCCTGTATGGTCATGATGTGTATTCCTTTTGCGCTGATTGGATCGTTCCTGCTGTTGTTTATTACGAGAAGTACCATCAGTATGGTATCACTGATGGGATTTCTGATGTTGATGGGTATCGTGGTCAATAACGGTATTTTGTTCATTGATTCCGCCAATATGCTGCGGGAGGAGGGGATGTCCACAGAGGATGCGCTGGTGGCATCCGGAAGTATCCGTCTGCGCCCAATCCTGATGACCACACTGACAACGATCCTGTCCATGATCCCCATGGGTCTGGGACTGGGCGATAACGGTGTTATGATGCAGGGAATGGCTTTGGTTATCATCGGTGGTCTGACGGCCTCCACAATCCTGACACTGATCCTGATCCCGACCTTCTATCTGATCTTCGATAAGCGGAGCAGACAGGAGAGAAGGGCAGCGAAGAAGCTGGCAAAATCTGCAAAGACGGAGGATGCGGCAAAATGAGTAAAATAACCGGAATGGAGGCACTAAACCAGGTGCCTCCCAAGGTGACCGCCATGTATCGGGCCGTCAACACACTTTTGCGGGAGAATAAGGACATTCCGGAAATGAGCGTGTCCATGATCACCGGGCTGGCGGGTATCGGTAAAGGTACGGCCTACGAATATTTTGACGCTAAGGAAGAGATTATCGTCTGTGCCCTGTTGTATGAGATACGGATGGTAACGGAACAGGCTTCCGAACAGATTAAGAACTGCCGGGATATGGAGTCGCAGATCGGGAAAATGCTGTTGCTGGTGGAGGAACATTCCCAGTGCGTGGATGCCATCATGGCTTTTTTACATCTGTTGACAGATCATTCCCGGGAGGGAAATCTTCTGCGGGAACGGATGAAGGAACAGAAGGAAAACGGTCCGATAAATCTGTTGATCCGTCAGATCATTGACAGTGCACGGGAAAGAGGAGAACTTCGGGAGGATCTTCCGATGTCCTATATCACCAACGCACTGCTGGCCCGGATAATCTCCTATCTGATGTATCAGTGCCACCATATCGGTGACGATATAGCCCCGGAGGAGATGCACAGACTGGTCACAGAAAGCATAATGAATGAATTGTGCAAAAAATATATAATTTAAAATAATTCTATTGACAAAAGGAGATACCTTTGATAGAATGTAACACGGTGATTGCAATAGCAGTCACGTGATGCTGCTGTGGCTCAGTCGGTAGAGCGTCGCATTGGTAGTGCGGAGGTCACGGGTCCGATTCC
>CAKRRD010000071.1 GCA_934394815.1 uncultured Acetatifactor sp.
TTGTAAGTACATAATTTTTGCAGTCATGACACAAGAAAAGCTCCCTCACAGGAAGGAGCTTTGTCTACAGTCTGAACAGGCTCTGTTCCCAGAGCCTGTTTTCTGTCATTTTAAGATTCTTTAAAACCGGATTGTCTGTCCCTGTCTGATCTTATTGATGTCTTTGATCTGCGGATTCTTGCGGATCAGTTCTATCAGTGAAATTCTATGCTTGGCTGCTATTTTGGAAAGGGTATCCCCTGCTTTCACAATATAACCGTTACCTACATACACTACTGTCTCTTTCACAGCTTCCGCTGTAACCGTTGTACGATACTCTCCTCCACAGATCAGTGCAAACATTGCCTGTCCGGCTTCCGTGATACGGAAGGAACCACAGTATTCCCACCGCCCGCTTGCTGTATTCCGGCGGTACAGATTTGCATATTTTCCGGCATTCTCCCTGCCCATGGCAACATGCAGATTGACCGGTACTGCAAAGCTTCCGGTATCTTTCACTGTGATGCGGTCACCGTCTCTTTTCGCCGTCAGATCAATATTCTGCAGTCCCATCAGATCCACATTTTTCAGACTCTGGCCGCTGATGCTCAGAGCCAATCCGTTTCCGCTGTGGAAAGCAATCGTTACTTTCGAGCCACGAATGCTGTTCAACACGGTTGCCGGTACTTTCGTCTCTCCGGTGCTTACAAAATTCAGATTTCCGCCCGCATCCTTTGCTGTTGCTGCGGTGGTCTGTACCTGTACTTCCGTCCAGTTCACAATGATCTCTTCTGCGGAAGAATCGCTGCTGCCGGAATCTGAGGACTTACTGTTGTCCTTACTGTCATCTGTTTTCGGTGCTTCCGGCTGGGAAGTCTCAGGTTTCGGATTCTCGGGCTTGGGTTCCTCCGGTGTGGGAGTTCCGGGTGTCGGGACTTCCGGTGTCGGGTCTTCTGGTGTCGGGTCTTCCGGTGTGGGTTCCTCCGGAGCCGGATCTTCCGGTGTCGGGTCTTCCGGTGTCGGATCTTCCGGTGTGGGGTCCTCCGGGGTCGGATCTTCCGGAGCCGGATCTTCCGGGGTCGGATCTTCTCTCTTTATAGGAGATTCTTTGGTAAAGATCAGTCCGTTGGCATCCGCCTGTGCCAGAAGTGCTTCTTCTGCGGTAAATGCTTCAATGCCGTCAAAGTAGATTACGGAATCCACTGTCCAGTCTCCGGTATGTCCCTCAGGAATGATGGAGTTACACCAGATGGCGAATCTGGTAATCTTCGCGGTATTCAGGGTTCCATTCTGTTTCCCTCGGAAGGAGCTGAACGGAATCGTCACATAGTTTGCTTCTGTTCCTTTGACAAAATCGCTTAAATAAACTTCAAATTCTTCTCCGGAATCGTCTGCCAGCTGGATGACCAGCTTCTGTCCCATGCCGTCCGGATCCACCCACAGGGTGATGGCATTGTATGCAGAAAGATCAATATCCTCCAGCGTCTTATTCTGTCCGGTCCATACCTCACTCTTTGCCGTGCTCAGATGATAGTGCAACGCACCTCCATAGGCACCGTCAGCCTTATGGTCACTGCTCAGTGTAAAGGAAGAACTGCATCCCCCGGCAGAGTTCTCGGTGTAGGAACTCTGTAACAGCCCGTCGCTGCCTGCATAGTAATCAAAATTGTCGATCACATTGGCTAACGCTTTGTCCTTATCCTTGCCAAGACTTATATTTTTCACTGTGGCAAGTACTTTACCGTCTGCCACCAAAGATACAGTGGCGGTGTCCGTCTGTCCGATCTCCTGTAACATCTGTGCAGTGAATGCTGCCACATATTCACGAATGCTGCCTTCCACTTTCGCCGCTTCCACGGTGATCTCTTTGCCGTTTACAGAATTCTTCACAGCAAAGCTTACGTTCTCTGCATTCTTCACACTAGCACGGAACAATGTCTCTTCCTTGATGACTGCCAATTCAAAAGGAGCGATCAGATAGCCCTGTGCCATATCATAAGTCGTGCCTTCCACGGATCCCATTTTGCCATAGAAATTGGTTCCGTTGCCGAAAATACTGTTTTCGCTGTTGTAGAACGCAATAAATTCATTGATCAGTTCCTGACCGTAGGTATCGTTATACTTATAGGGTACGTAGAAATTGGTGTCCCCAAAATTTGCCCATACCAGCCAGTAAGGCATATCGTATTCCGCTGCAATGTCACTTACCTGCTGATACCAATTGTGTCCCACGATGGGATTGCCGGTCACTAACAGTCCCTCGTAATCGGAGCCGTCCTTCTTCATGGCGCGGACGCCGGTCTCGGAAATTGCTGCCACTTTTCCTTTTTCCGCCGCCAGATTACTTACGACCTGACAGGTAGTCTTCAGATTCTTGAAAAAGCTGTCATCAAAGGCAGCAGGATAAGTGCTGTAATCATCATAGTAGTCAAATGCCAGCACATCCACGTACTCATCCCCGGGATAACGGGTCAGATACTCTTCCGCTCCGGATACGGGGCCGTTGGGAGAGTATACATAGATCAGGTTGTGGACACCCTTGCTCTGGAGATACTCCTGAGTGTAACGCCACAGGCTCTTATAGGTCTCCACACTGGTGGAAGATCCCCACCAGAACCAGCTTCCGGTATTCTCATGATAAGGACGGAACAGTACCGGAATATTGTCCTGCTGCAGGGCATCTGCATACTCGGCAATAATATCCAGATATGCGGTGAAGCGGTCATTATAGGCACCACCGGGCAGAATCTGTTCTGCACAGTTGTTGGAAGTATCCTTTGCCTCAGAGAAATCACATGCCGTGAAATCATAGCTTCCATCTGCATTGCCTTTGATCTTCTCATTGGTGAAATTCGGCATATGGGTGGAAAGGGTAATGATGGCTCCCTGTCCTGCCGCCTGCTTACTGTATGCGATTGCCTGTTCCAGAGCATCATTTGCATCTGCAATGCCAAGTTCTGCTCCGGTCAGTGCCAGGCTGTCAATACCGTACAGACCGCTGACGCTTCCGGTGATCTCTCTGACATCGCCTTCAGTGGCCGTGCTGCTGACCATTTTATTGATGTCATTCTCATGTCCGAACAATACCTGATCACTCTCCCGCAGTGCCATCAGATAGGCATACAGTGCGGTTGCGGATGCTCCGGCATCTGCATCGGAAAGTCTTACCTGGGTTGGTGCATGGGAAATATCTGCCTGTGTACCGTCAGCATTCGGAGTCGCCGTGATCTTCACATAATCTCCTGCCGCATTGTACTGGCTTAAAGTGATATTGTCCACATAGACGCTGCCCACAAATTCTGTATTGACTCCTACGAAGCCGATGGTCAGATCTGCCAGTCCCTTGTCCGTCGGGGAGAATTTTACCTGTACCTTTGCCCGGATCATGCCGTCTGACAGGGTCTCTTCCTCCGTGATCTCCGCCTCGCTGTTGATACCGGAGTTGGAAAAGATCTTAATCTTACTGCCGGACATGGCTGCAGGATAATAATAATCGAAGTTCAGCAGATTATATGCGGAAATGTCAAAACTGTCCGTAAATATATTCTCCAGCTTTGCCTCACTCCAGCTGTAGCTGCCCATACCGGTGTAGTCCAGATCCACTTTCATCATTTTGGAACCGTTGTACTCCACTACGGTATTGGCAATGCTGTTGTCGTACTGCCATGCACCGCCGTTCCCCCAGTCATCGCAGGTGCCGTCCTCAAAATCGTCGATGACACTGGGGTCCTTCTCCGGCATGGATGTCTCACCGGAAGACTGCTTATCGTACAGTCTGATATTCTCGATGTATATGTTTCCTGTGTAATCACACAAATATCCTGCCAGTTTGATAAGAGTTGTCTTTACCGCGCCAGCCTCAATATTACCGCCAAAGTCAAAACGAATCGTCGCACTGCGGTAACCGTCTGCTGCCTCGCCAAAGCTGTCTATCGTAAGTTCCGAAATATTGGCTGCCTCTGTCCAGGTCCAGTCATCTCCGACCTTGGCAACGCCCTGTACTTTTAAGCAGTTGGCAAACTGTGCGGCCTCCGGCACCAGTACATCCATGGTCAGATACGCCCCATTATGGAGCGCTTCTTCTGTGGAAATACCGATCTCGAACTCTCCCTGATCATTCCAGTCACTGGAAGGATCGAAAGCTATCTCCTTACCGTAGACCTGCTGTCTGTCCGCCCGTTCTGCCACCAGTACATCCGTAGTCTCACTCTGGTCACCGTCGTTTTCCTGCTTCTCTCCATCGGTGAGCGTTACATTCGTTATGTAGACCGCACCGGAATAATCGCACTGATATCCGGCAAACTTCAGTGTAAACTGTGCCAGTGCATCCGCTTCCACACCGGCTCCGAATGCAAAGGTTACCGTTGCCTTGCGATACCCGTTCTCTGCTTCCCCAAAGCTGTCCTGCGTAAGTTCCGCAATGCTGTCCGCCTCTGTCCAGGTCCAGTCGCTTCCGATTCTTGCCACACCCTGAATCTTAATGATACCGTTGTAAGCAGCTTCCGGTACCAGTACATCCATGGTCACCGCTGCTCCTCTGTTCAGGGCTTCTTCGGTGGTCAGTGCAATGTTAAATTCCCCCTTGTCATCCCAGTCCTTGGTATTATCAAAGGTGATATCCTGTCCATAGACCTTTACCATTTCGGAGTTTTCTGCCTCTTCCGCACCTCTTTCTGCAGCCCCATCGCCTACTGCCTGTGTAACCGCTTCTTCTGCCCGAACCACAATAGGTGCCGATTCGCAGACACTGGAAGCCAGCATGACTGCTGTTAATAACAAGGCTCCTACTCTCAGCTTATTTTTCATTATTTACCTTCTCTCCTTGATATTTTGCGAGAATAAAGGGGCGCCTTCCTGTATTCTCTGTCTAATTCAAGGATAGCAAATGTTCTGAATTTTGTACATTGTTGCTAATTTACGAATTTAGTTTTTATTAATGTATATTTTGCCTAATTAAACAGCTTAATTTTGATTAAATTAATCTCTTTTGACTAATTTAATCGAGTAGAAGGCTAACCATTAGTTGATCAGCCGACCTATCACACCACCGTGCGTATCGTTCGGGACACGGCGGTTCTCCAGTTTTCACAAACTGTTAGATAATAGTTTTCTGCTACATGCAATTTCTTTCGCTTTCCACTGTTCAAGTCCCAGTGCTTTAAGCATTCGATACTTTGTCTTGATCTTCTTCCATTGTTTCCAATAGACCGCTCTGTTTCTGCACCTTTGGTGCAAATAATTCTAAAACAATGAATTCCGTACAAAAAAGTTCCATAATTGGAAAGTTAGTGGAATATCCCCGTAGCCCGCATTGGGGGTAAGGACAGCAGACCCGCTCTCGCTTCAAAGCAGAGCGTAGCGGTACGTAAGCGA
>CAKRRD010000072.1 GCA_934394815.1 uncultured Acetatifactor sp.
CTCTCTACGATCATGGCACCGTAACCTACCATGGGCATATCTTTTTCATTGCTGATGGTCTTGGAGGAAGTACCGGAGGATACCAGGCTGTGGAAGCCGGATACCGCACCGCAGGCAATGGTGACGAACAGGGTCGGGAACAGGCTGCTGTTGCCGACCTGAAAACCATTAAACGCATTCAGTTCCATATCGGGATGTGCTACTACCACACCAAGTACGGCTCCGACGATCATACCCAGTAACATAAAGGTGGTCATGTAATCTCTGGGCTGCATCAGAAGCCACATGGGCATTACGGATGCCAGGAACAGATATGCCATGATGATGTAGATCCATGCAGTCTTGGAAGCATAGATGGGAAGGTGCATACCTACAGCGAACATCATTACCAGCAGGCCGATGGCTACGATCGCCTTGACCCACTCATTCATCCTGCCGGCCTTTTTCTGGATCAGGCCGAAGATCACGGCTACAACGATGAATAACATGGAGATGGATGCTGCACTGCCGTTGGCATATGCCACGCTGGCATCTTCCAGTCCGGTACCTACGAAGGTACCCGCCACCATATCAGTAAAGGCTGCGATGACTAACAGAGTAAACAGCCAGCAGAACAGCATGAACAGCTTTCTGTCGGTCTTACCGATGTATTTTTCAATGATCATTCCCATGGATTTTCCTTCGTTCTTCACAGAAGCATACAGAGCGCCGAAGTCCTGTACAGCACCGAAGAACAGACCGCCGATCAGAAGCCACAGAAGTACAGGCACCCATCCGAATACCGATGCGAGGATGGGACCCGTCACAGGGCCTGCCCCGGCAATGGAGGAAAACTGATGAGAAAATACAGTGAATTTGGAGGAAGGTACAAAGTCCTCTCCGTCTTCATGAGTGAATGCAGGCGTCTTTGCCTTCTCATCGATTCCCCACTTTTTTGCAAGCCATCTTCCGTAGAAGACATAGCCTGCTGCCAGCACTGCCATTGCGATCAGAATGATTACCAAACTGTTCATTTTTGTTTCCTTCTTTCTTGTGTCTTGTTATTTTGTCGTGACAGAAAGAAAAATTCTGATTGCCCGTAAAACAAAAAAGCTTTTCGTCTCTGGCACCTTTCAGCACCCAAAGACGAAAAGCTCTAAGCTCTCCGCGTTACCACTTTGCTTGCCGTATGTATCATACGGCCTCTTGTCCCCATCTCCATGAAACCAAAATCCACGCTTCATTTCCAACAGGCTTCTAAATAACGGTAGAATACCGGTGACACCTACTTAATTCCTTCAGTGCACTTCTCACAGAGGATAGTCTGTCATACTCACATACCGTCTCGCACCAGCCGACGGCTCTCTGAAATGCTTCCGTATGCAGATCTTGTTCTGCTCAACGAATTTTACTTTCTGTTCGATAGCAAAGATACCACTCTGTTTTTATAATGTCAATAGGAAAAAGAAAATTATTTTCCCTTTTTATCCGCGATCAGCGGCTTGATGGCAGAATAAATCTCGCTGGTGCGTTTGCTGTCCTTGAACTCTTTATTCAGGGCATTGTTGATACCCTGTTTAGTCTTGTACTGGCGGATGAATTTTACCACCTGAGGGACGATGGCTTGATCGAAAAGCACCTTTTCCACCGCCTGTGTCAGTTCGTCCGGCTCCTCTGCTGCCTTCTTTTCTACCGTTTTTTTATCTGAGACTTTCTTATCTGTCTTCTTCTCTGCGTCTTTTTTCTCTGTCGCCTTTGCGACAGCCTTCTTCCGCGTGTTATTGTTCTTTTTCCTTGTCGGCTTCTTCGCGGGTTCTGCCGGCTCTTCCATGATTCCAGCAGGGATGTTCTGGTTTGCTGTATCCGCGGGGTGCTCCGGCTCCATAGAAGCCTTCGGTTCATTATCATCAGTGTCTGCAGTTCCCGACAGTATTACCTCCGCAGCCTCTTCTGTGGCAGTTTCCTGTGTTACTGCTTCTTCGGCAGAATCCTCCGCCTCCGGCTCCTCCGTAACAGCTGCCGCCCTTTCTTCTCCGGTCTCCCAGACTGCTTCCTCCACCGGCAGTTCCTGTTCTGTCTCCTGTTGTGCTTCTTCCGTCACTTCCCCGGTACTTTCTTCGGCTGCAAGATTCTGTTCCGCTGTCGGGTTCTTTCCCCATAAAAGGTTACGGATGATCCGCACGGGAACTCCCTGGCCCTTCCAGTACACCATCAGACTGGTAAAGCCGTTGTCCCTGGTCACAATAAAATAATTCGGATGGATGCCTTCCCTCTGCTGCTCGCAGACCAGATATCCCAGATAGGTAGCCAGCTGGAAATCCAGTGCATTCTTGGTTCCTACCGCCACCTTGTGGTAAATGATCTCCGCCTTCGTCTCATTCAGCTTCCGGTGCAGGTCAAAGGTCATGCTGTCTGCATTGTCACTGTAGAAAATGCAGACGGTATCCTCCTCTGACAACAGTTCCACCCCCTCCATGCCACGGCTTTTTACATTTTCAAAATCAATCAGATAATAGGCCATTACTTCTCCTCTCCATTCGTTATATCGTTTTCTTCTGCTTTGTCTTTCTTTTTGTCGGATTTCTCCGGTGCCTCAGGCTCCGGTTCCGCCTTTTTCGGTGTTTCCTGATCTTCCGGTGTTCCCTTATGTTCCACGTTCTCTACGGGATCTGTGTTTTCTGCCGCTTTCTGACTATCTGTTTCAGGGCTGCTCTCTTCCGCAGATTTCTTCACCGGAAGCTTTTCCCGGATCTTTTCTTTCCAGCCGGAGAGTGTCTCTTCCCTTCGTTGCTTCCGGTCTCTTCGTTTCGCCGCCCGTTCCTGTCTGGCTTCTTCCTTAAGTTCCAGTTTTTCCTGTTTTCTCGCCTGTTTCGCCAGTGCTTTTTCTTCCAGCTCCACTTCCTTGATGGCAGCCTTTTCCATATCCCGGATATAGCGGTCCGCCTTTTTATGATTCTTGCGATCCAGACGGTAAGGGTCATACAGGAAATACGATACCGCTCCCAGTACCAGGATCACCACCCCGGCAATGGTCAGTACCGGTACAACGATCTGGTACTCCGTAAATCCCAGTTCAAAACAGACAAATACGATCAGCATCACAGGGAACAACAGCAGATACAGAAGTTTCGTCAGCATGTCCAATAGCGAATGCTGTCTTTTCCCATTCGTCAGAAGCGTTCCCTCAATGGCCGTGTAAAATGCCATGAAAATACAAAGTTCCGAACCGAAGCCATGAAGATACCCGCAGATTCCGGTCAGAACCAGGGACAGGAAAAACATGCCGAACGCCGTTCCCTGATACCAGGCATTGCGGTATTCCGTCATTCCCTGCAGCTTGTCCTCACTGATGCCATGCATCTGGTAGACATCCTTGCGGATCAGACGTTCAAACTCTTCATTGTACCGCTGTTCCTCTCTGGTGTTGCGCAGATGGTCTTCCACCGCCTTGCTCATCTGTTCGACATATTCCTGTTCCTTGCGGATCCGTTTGGTCCTAAGCTGCTCCAGTTCATTCTGGCGTCTGACTTCCTCTTCCAGTTTACGCACTTTTCCGATCCGCGGATTCTTCACCGTGATCTCCGGGTTCTCCGGGAGCACAGTATTTTCTCTCTTTTCCTGATTTTCCATCGGGGGCCTCTTTCTGTATGTTATCCATCAGCTTTATTATAGATTTTCCCACACAGAAAAACAACCTTTTGTTTTCTTACAAATTGTATATATTTAACAAATTTAGTAATGATTCCTATTATCATCTTTATAATTTTCGTGCATTTCATTTTTTCCAAAAAAGAGATATACTATATACAGAAACAAGGAAATGTTTCAATAACATGTACAAACCACCAATATAGAAAGGATGATAGATTATGGCAAAATTATATACGATCACTTTAAACGGCGTTACCGAAGAAACTTACAATCAGGCAACCGATTATATCCAGAAAAATGCACTGCGTCTGAACTACCGGCCGGTTGCTTCCACCATTGATGTGGAATTTCCGGATACCATTGATCCGGCAAAAGCTCCGGAGCTGGCCGATGCTGTGATCCGCGAGGTGCATCAGAGTCTGTAATTTCATATTTCGAGGCAAAAAGGCCGCCAGTGTCCGAAACACACCGACGGTCTTTTCTTTTGCGCTGTATATTACTGCCGAAGACTTTCCAGTTTCTGCATTCCGAGTACCGTAGGGATTGTCTGGATTACTGCCCTCCTTCTATCTTTTTATCGGTCTTTCTGCACTCTTCCATTCCAGAATGGCATTTTTCACTCGTTGGTCAATATCCATCCGTGCTTTCCGGCATTCTTTCGGATATTTTCTTGCCGCTTGAAATGCCAGTTTTATAAAGATTCCAGAACCAATTGGCAACATCATCTTTAACATACTCTCCGGAAAAACGAAATGGGTTCCATGCTTGTAAATAACAGACTCCAAACTGCATGTGTGGGGATGCTCTTTCATACGCTGCTCCATACGGCATATATATTTTGCAGTATCCCACAACACATCATCTTCAGCGCCAATTAGCAATACTGTTCCATGAATTTTTTCAATCTTGATCATTTCTTCTTCTGTAATTGGATGAGCTGTTTCTGAGTCATCAAACAATTTTCTTGAATTCAGCATATCACCGGTCCGTTTTGTTTCTTTCTCAATCACCTGCCAGTAGTCTGGATGTTTATAGCAAAACGGCATATATGGAAGCGGTTCTCCTTTATAAGAGAAAAGTGATTCTCCCTCAATCGGCCATTCCTTACAGCCATCTTTTTTTCCCTGCATAAACCCCTGCCAGATAAAATCACTCGGTGTCAGACCGATTGTCAATGTAATATCTTCAAAATAAGAAGCGGCAGTTAAAGCAAGTGTTCCTGTAGTAGATGCCCCGACAATTCCTATCTTCTGATTACCATGTATTTTTAACCAACTGATTGCTTTCTCTATACGTTCCAGCGGATAATTATGATGTCCATAAT
>CAKRRD010000073.1 GCA_934394815.1 uncultured Acetatifactor sp.
GGCAAGGAGAAGAGCGTCATCATGTGCGCCATGAAGAAAAACATTTCTCCCAAGGCGGAAGAGATCGTAAAGGAAGAGGATCCGCTGGCCTTTATGATCGTCACCAGCGCCACGGAGATCTTCGGAGAGGGCTACAAGAGTTATTTCAGCGAGAAACTGTAAAAGGTCAATTATTAAATTTCAGGAAAAGTATTTGAAAGGGCTTACATTTTTTAAAAGAATCTTCTATAATAGCGTCGTGTCCGGAAGGACAGACGCTATTTTTCACTGTGGTGCACCCGCAGCGCACGTTTCTAACCGGTGCAAGTCCGGAATCCGCCCGGCAAATCTCTGTTCCGATGTAGTAATCGCATATCAGGCTATGCATGAGGGTAAGACAGCTGCTTAGGTCAAAACTCAGTAGCTACACCGAATCATGCATGGAGATACGGTAGTTGGATTGAGAGAAAGAAACATATAATAGTAAAAATAAGCAGATAGAGAAGCGCATGGAAAAAATGTGCGATGATACTTATAGGAGTCAGGGAACATGAATGATACAACTTTGACAAAAGAGGAGAAACAATATAAACGGCTCACCGAGGAACCGGTGGCGCGGCTGGTTCTGGAACTGGGACTGCCCACTACCATCAGTATGCTGATCACGAATCTGTATAACATGGTGGATACCTGGTTCGTAAGCCAGTCAGGCACCAGTGCTACCGGAGCGGTAGGCGTGGTGTTTGGGCTGATGGCTATTATTCAGGCGTTTGGGTTTATGTTCGGTCATGGCGCCGGGAGCAATATCAGCAGGCTGCTGGGAGCTCATGAAAAGGAGCGGGCAAAAGCCTTTTCTGCTACGGGATTTTATCTGGCGGCAGGAGCGGGACTGCTCATAGCGGTGATCGGTATTGTGGATCTGAACGGACTGTGCAGACTGCTGGGCAGTACGGAGACGATCCTGCCCTATGCGAGGATTTATGCTTTTTATATTTTGTTGTCGGCACCGGCCATGGCATCCAGCTGTGTGATGAACAATGTGCTCCGGTATGAGGGCTATGCGAACCTTGCCATGGTGGGACTGGTCTCCGGCGGTATTCTGAATATGGCGGGTGATGCCATTCTCATGTGGGGGTGCAAACTGGGCATCCGGGGAGCCGCACTGTCCACCATGATCTCCCAGTACATATCCTTCGGTATCCTGTTGTTCTTTTTCCTGCGGGGAAGGACCCAGAGCAGCCTGGCACCGAAATATTTTACCTGGGAATTTGCCGTACATAAGAATATCATTACCGCAGGCTTCCCCAGCATGATGCGGCAGGGGCTGACCAGTGTGTCTACCATGGTGCTGAATGCACAGGCGGCGGTCTATGGGGATATTGCCATCGCCGCCATGAGTGTGGTATCCCGGATTTTCAATTTCGTATTCAGTGTGGCACTGGGCATCGGCCAGGGCTTCCAGCCGGTATCGTCTTTCAATTATGGGGCAAAGAAGTATTCCCGTGTGAAGAAAGCGTTCTGGTTCACCCTGTGTGCCAGCCTGGTGACCATGGTAGTATTCGCAGGCGTGGTGTATGTGTTCCGCAGAGAGCTGTTGCTGGAGTTCCTTACGGATATGGATGCCTATGAGATCGCTTTTTACGCTTTGCAGATCCAGTGTCTGACGCTGCCGTTTATCCCGGTGTGCATCTGCGGCAATATGCTGTTCCAGTCCATCGGAAAGGGCGGCAGGGCTACGATTCTGGCTTCCTTTCGCAGCGGCTCCATCTATATCCCGGCGTTATTGATCCTGACAGCCCTCTGGGGACTTCGCGGTATTCAGTGGTCACAGCCGGTGTCTGATATTTTATCCGCGGTTTTGTCCTTGCCGGTGGCTGTGGCGTTTTTGAAGGGACTGCCGGAGGATGGCACGGAAATATAAAAATAACCTTGTTTGCTGATATGAGGCAAACAGGGTTATTTTTTATTGCAAATCTTATTCGTCTTTCAGTTCCATGTGATCAAGAGCATATTGCAAAGCCATACTGATAAGCTCATTGCGGGAACGATTTGTTTTAGCAGCCAGAGTGTTATATTCTTCTTGCAAAGATCTATCTATGCGTATCGTCATAGTGACAGACGTATCTTCTTTGGGTGTTATGATAAATTTTTCCATAATGCAGATCCTCCATTGATTTTAATTACATTATAGTATTGACAAGCGGCTTCAAACTATGACACAATACTGATGTAAAAATACAATGTAAATTTGTAGTACAAAAATGCATTAAAACTATAAAGCAAAAGAGGAAGGGAAGGAAGTGCTATGAGAAAAACACACAGGTGGATCACCAGGGTATTGACAGTGCTTGTGACGATCGTAATGACGTTTGCGGGAGCGTCAACAATGAAGGTAAATGCGGAGACAGAAGAAGTCAGCAGGATAGAGTGGCTGAAACAATTGGCTGCAGCATTTCAGATGTCGGTAGAGGAGGACAATTATCCGGATAATTATTATGCGGATATTGATTCTTCCTATGAGGACTATTACACAGTAATGCTGGCAACGGAATTTGGACTGGTGGATGTGGAGGCAGGAGATAATTTCTGCCCGGACGATGCGGCTACCAGAGAGTTTGCAGCGCATACGCTGAACCTTTGTATGGGCTTTGGCAATGATAAAGATTCCTATAGTTTTGCCGAAGCCGGAACAGCCAGATATCCAGATGATATTCAGGTCGTGATTGACAAGGGATATCTGACACTTACGGATGGAAATTTCTATCCGGATAAGGCGGTGACAGCGTCCGAAGTTCAGAGGATGATTAATGCGGCCAAATCCTTATATACAGAGACACAGCTGGATCCTTCCCATAAAAATACCTATGAATTTCAAGATGGTGTGATTGTTCTCCCCGAAAATGTAGATGCAGCGCTTACAGATGAGGATGAGATAACTCTAAGTAACTGTTCTACGGCATTACAGGCGGGAGACCTTTTTGCGGTTGTAAAAGATGGATTTCCAGCTGTAAAGAAGGTTGTATCAGTTACGGTCAATGGAAAAACACAGATCGTAAAGACCGCGGAAGTGGATACAAGGGACGCGTTTAAGTCTCTGGATATTGAAGGTACACTGGGGGGAGATCTTACCCAGGTACAGGCGGTATCAGAGGATGATGAGATCAGTTATATTGTAGGTGGTACGGAAGAAAACAACTACGAAGATGGAATTGCCTATCAATCGTTGGACGACGTAGGAAATCGGAAAGTGACTGCCGTACAGGTGACAAGATCTGCAAATGTAAGTGACAGTATTCGGAAACAGTTTGATCTGGGAGACGGTGTATCCGTAGAAATCAGCTGCACCATCAGTAATGTAAGTGCCGATTACGGATACAAAGATGGAAAAGCTTTTTTTGTGGTAGATGCGGATATGAAATTTACCAGCAACGTAAGCGCGGATGTACTAAAGGGGATGCAGATGGCACCCAAAGCAGACCTTGTAAAGGTTCCCATTGCCTGTGTTGGTTATGCAAAAGTATCGTTGGATCTGACGGTAGGCGGATCCATTTCCCTGAATGTGGATGAGCACGTCCATATGGGAGTCAGCTGGACATCCGGGAAAGACTTTCGCATGGTAACAGATTTCCAAAAGCAGTCATTTACGATCAATGCCAAGGCAGAGGTGGGAGCAGGTGTTAAATTCGCAATAGGATTTGACATTGTGGTATTAAAGGGAGAGATTAATTGCAGTATGGGAGCCAGTGCAGTACTGGATACTACAACATACACGGATGATCAACTTCCAAGAGAATGTAAACAGATCAGCGCATGGATGTATATCAAGGGGGATGCCTCAGTAAAACTTAATTTGTGGTTATATTCCAAAAGCTGGAGTAAATCCATGGTGATTATGGATCAGAGCAACAGTCCGGTCAGAGTTTACTTGCATTATGAGGATGGAAATCCGGTCAACCGTTGTACCAGAGATGGAAGCAGTGAAGCCGGAGGCTCTGGAAGCACAGGGGGAGCCAGCACGGGAAGCAAGGTGAAATATTATACGCCAATCAATTCCAGATATGGCTACAGCGGTCTCAACACAGGAACAGATTCTTCCGGAAACACATACACGGTATTTGAATACAGTCTGGATAGTGAGAAAAAGGCTACGATTACAAAATACAATGGAAATGTAGCGGCGTTGGATATCCCGGATACCATTGATGGATATAAGGTAGTAACAATCGGGTGGGGAGTGTTCCGAAACAGAACGGAACTCAGAACGGTTACAATCCCGGACAGCGTGACGAAAATTGAAAGTTGTGCATTTAGCGGATGCACTAAGTTGAGCGGAGTAAAATTACCAAAATATGTAACAGAAATAGGAAGTGATGCATTTTATAATTGTGACGAATTGACAAGTATAGAAATTCCGAAAAGCCTTATAAAAGGAGGTGGAAATGACGGAGCATTTGACAACTGCGATAAATTAAAAGAGGTGATATTCGAGGCAGGAACGACAAGGATTGCGGAGTATCTTTTTGCAAACTGTACCGGATTGGAAACAATAACAATACCGGAAGGAGTTACGAGCATAGATTACGGAGCATTTAAAAACTGTAAAAACCTTAAGACAATAAACTTGCCCCAAAGTATTACTACGATTGAAAGTTGTGCATTTAGCGGATGCACTAAGTTGAGCGGAGTAAAATTACCTAAATATGTAACAGAAATAAAAAGCGAGGCATTTTATAATTGTGACGAATTGACAAGTATAGAAATTCCGAAAAGCCTTATAAAAGGAGGTGGAAATGACGGAGC
>CAKRRD010000074.1 GCA_934394815.1 uncultured Acetatifactor sp.
GAGAAGCTGTCGAAAATGATCCAATATGACACCACCTCCTATGCCAACGTGGCAGAGGTGGAGAAATTCTTAGGCTTCCATAAGGTGCTGGAGGAACTGTTCCCTCTGGTACATGAGAAGCTGGAGAAGACAGAGATCGATGGGAATCTGTTATTTTACTGGAAAGGAAAAAGCTCTGAGAAACCGATCCTGCTCATGAGCCACCAGGATGTGGTGCCGGCAGAAGGTGAATGGGTTCATGCACCTTTTTCCGGAGATATCGCAGAAGGAAAAGTATGGGGCAGAGGCGCATCCGATACCAAGGCCTCTGTAATGGCATTTTTCCAGGCGGTGGAGGAACTCCTGTCGGAAGGGTTCGTCCCGCCCACCGATGTCTATCTGGCAAGCTCCTGCACGGAAGAGTGGGGCGGTGACGGTGCACCGAAGATTGTGGCAGAATTGCAGCGCAGAGGGATCGAGCTGTTCCTGGTATGCGATGAGGGCGGTGCGATCATCACCGAACCCATCGGCGGCATTCACGGCAATTTTGCCATGGTAGGCGTATTTGAAAAGGGCAAGGCAGATGTGAAGTTCACCGCACGGAGCAACGGCGGTCATGCCAGCGCACCGTCGAAGGGAACGCCCATTGCCAGATTATCCGCTTTTGTCAATGAGGTGGAGACGCATTCCCCTTTCCGGAAAAAGTTGCTGCCGGAGGTATCGGCGATGTTCACAGAACTGGCGCCCTACGCCGGATTTGGAATGAAGCTGGTATTCGGCAATGTGTGGCTGTTCGGCCCGGTATTAAAAGCGGTCATGCCTGCGATCAGCGCCCAGGCAGGTGCAATGCTGAAGACGACGATCGCTTTCACGGTGCAGAAGGGCTCCGATGCCTATAATGTGCTGCCTCAGGAAGCCTATGTGGGTGCCAATATGCGTTTTATTACTCATCAGGGGGAAAAAGAGAGCCTGGAGATCATCAAAAAAGTAGCAGATAAATACGGGTTGGAGACCGAAGTGCTGCATGCCAATGATTATACGCCGCCTGTGGATATTCACGGAGAAGCATTCCATCTGGTGGAGCAGACCATCGCAGATACTTTCCCGGGACTGCCTTCCAGCCCTTATGTTATGACAGGCGCAACAGATGCACAGTTCTATCAGCCTATCTGTAAGAGCTGTATCCGTTTTGCACCGGTGATCTATGGACCGGAGCAGATGAAGGGAATGCATGGATTGAACGAAAATATTGAGTATAACTGTCTGCCCGGAGCAGTCCGTTTTTACAAGAATCTGATCCGTGCGGAGAAATAAGGAGCAAAAGCTATGAACACCATGACGACCTATTCCGGCAGAAAATTCGATCCCATGCAGATGACACCGGGAGATGTCTATATCGAAGATATCGCTCATGCGCTGAGTTTACTGTGCCGGGGCGGTGGACAGCTGACCTATTTTTATTCGGTGGGACAGCATTCGCTCAATTGTGCTGCGGAAGCGAAAGCCAGAGGGTGGTCTAAGAGGCAGCAGCTCGCCTGTCTGCTCCATGATGCCAGCGAGGGATATATTTCGGATATCATCCGCCCGGTGAAGATCTATCTAACCAATTATCTGGAGATCGAAAGTAAGATTATGGGAACGATTCTCACACACTTCGGACTGGATGATCTGACGGAAGAGGAGAACCTTCGCTGGAAACAGATCGACGATGAGATCCTGGAACTGGAACTGAAGACATTGCTTCACGGCGAAGAGAACAGAGCAGTGCCGCCGCTTTTTTCCGTGCCGGATCTGGCGGAGCATACGCCCGGAGAGATTGAAGTCAGATTCTTACGAGAGGCAGAGCGGCTGGGGGTGCACGGAAGTGATCGTTGAGAAGAAGCCGGAGCGCAGTTATTCTACGACAGTAATGTACATTCTGGCATATTTGGATCGTTATGGCTATCCGGTATTGATTCTGATAGCAGGAGCGCTGGCAGACTTCTACCGGGGCAGAATTACAATGCTGTTTGTACTGGCAGTGGGAATATTATTGGATGGAATCTATAATCTGGTGGGGTATCTGTGTCGTTGGAAACATATTTATCTCTGCTATCAGAGCATGTGCCATACGAAGATGACACCTTCGCGGATTGAGTGGGATCGGATGGAAAAAAAAGATGCCTATGGCATTCCTGCTGCTCTGATTATTGGCGGAATTATAGGAATATTGGTGAGTATTTTTCTCAGATAAAGCGCTTATAATTATGCTATAATGGTAACTATTCAGAGCCATGCAAAACTGCGTTCTGCGAATGCTTGCATTCAGGCAGATAAGCAGTTTTATAAGGAAATAGATAAAAGCAAGAAAGTGAGGGTATTTTATGGGATTTTTAACAGGAAAGACAGCAATCATCACAGGCGGAGGAAGAGCGGTATTGAGTAACGGAGAGTGCGGATCCATCGGTTACGGTATTGCCACCGCCTATGCAAAAGAAGGTGCCAATCTGGTGCTGACCGGACGCAACGTACAGAAGCTGACGGATGCGAAGGAAGAACTGGAGGCAAAGTACGGTATCAAGGTACTTCCCGTACAGGCAGATGTCAGCGCCGGTTCAGACAATGAAACAATCGTACAGAATGTGGTGAAGCAGGCGATTGACTCTTTCGGAAGGATCGATGTACTGATCAACAATGCCCAGGCTTCCGCTTCCGGCGTAACCATCGCAGATCATACCACCGAGCAGTTTGACCTGGCGGTATATTCCGGTCTGTATGCAGCATTCTACTATATGAAGGCTTGCTATCCTTACCTGAAGGAGACCAAGGGTTCCGTTATTAACTTTGCCTCCGGCGCAGGTCTCTTTGGTAATTTCGGACAGTGCGCTTATGCAGCGGCCAAGGAAGGTATCCGCGGACTGACCAGAGTCGCAGCTACCGAGTGGGGTCCCGATGGCATCAATGTCAACGTTGTATGTCCTCTGGCATGGACCGCACAGCTGGAGAAATTCGAGCAGGCATATCCCGATGCTTTCAAGGCAAACGTCAAGATGCCCCCTATGGGACATTTCGGCGACGTAGAGAAGGAGATCGGCCGCGTCTGCGTACAGCTGGCTTCTCCCGACTTCAAGTATATGAGCGGTGAGACACTGACACTGGAAGGTGCTATGGGACAGAGACCGTAAGTGGTTGGAAAATTTTATATAATAAACCTACCTGTACTGGCCAAGTGACAAGGTAGGTTTATTTTTTTGACCAAAACGGGACATTTCCGCAATGTCTTCCGTCTAATGTTCATAAGACGTATACTTATGGGAGAAAGGAACGGGAACACATGGGAGAGATAGAACAATTGGTGCGCAGGGCAAAAAAACGGGATCCAGATGCTTTCACAGAGCTGATGCAGCTTCATGAGAAGGACATGTACCGGACAGCCAGTGCCATCCTTGCGCAGGATGCGGATATTGCGGATGCCATACAGGAGACCATTCTCACTTGTTGGGAGAAAATAGATACTTTACAGAAAAACAGGTATTTCAAGACCTGGATGATCCGCATCCTGATCAATAAGTGTAAGGATCTTCTGCGTTCCGGTAGGCGGATGGTCTGCGTGGAGGAATTGCCGGAGCGGGAAGCGAAGAGCACGGTAGAGGCGGAAGCTAACCTGGAATGGAAGGAAGCTTTGCAGGGACTGGATGAGAAATATCGTCTGATCGTGGTACTGTTTTACGCAGAAGGACTGCGGACAGCAGAAATCGGGAAGCTGTTGCAACTGCCGGACAGTACAGTGCGCACGAGGCTTGCCAGAGGACGGGAGCAGTTGGCAAAGTATTATGCGGAGACAGAGGAAGGAGGCGGAAGAAAATGAGACGAATACAGGAAATAGAAATAGAACTTCCACAGATCGTGTTGGAGCGGGCAGATGCAGCCTATGCACAGATCAGACAACAGGCGTCGCAGGAAAAACAGTTGACGGGCAAGAGATTCCCCCGGGCAGCAGGCATCCTGTTAGCTGTGGTGATACTTTCTGTCACAGCAGTATCCGCCACCGCCGCCGGAATCATGGGATACCGCCGCTATCTGGCAGAGCGCATGACTGACATCGGGACGCAAGAATTGGGACACTTGGAGATGGTGGCAGGACAAGGCAGTGTTCAGGCGGAATTTAACAGAGAACTGACGGCAAGAGAACAGAGTGTATATGAGCAGCTGACCCGGGAATATGAAGAGGATGGCAAATATCCTGCGGGACAGCTTCATGAATTAGCCGAAGAAGAGAACTATTCCGGCACAGGTGTAGCCGTTCGGAGCACCCCCGGGGAAGAATACGGCTGTCTCATCTATCTGCCGAGTACCACTGTTACCGAAGAGGAATGGCTGGAAGTTATCGAATATGTGCATAAGCTGGATTACAGCATACAGGAGAAAATATGGCAGCAGAAATATTCTGAGGTGTCCTATTTTGATCGTTATGAACAGATGTCAGATGCGGAAATCGATGAACTGTATGCAATGCTTTCTTCCGCGCCTGTGGATGTCTGGGGAGGGGACAGCCGTGACCTGACACCGGAGGAACAGACCCGTTATGAAGAGTGGACGGAAAAGTACGAACAGGAAAATGCCTATACAGAGACAACCATTGCAGTGATCACATTCCCGGAAGAATATGACGGACAGGAACTTGTTTACTGTATTGCAGACGCACAGTTTTACTACCCGGAACGGTCGCTGACGGATGAGGAACTGTTGCAGCTGATCGATCTGGAACACAAAAACCT
>CAKRRD010000075.1 GCA_934394815.1 uncultured Acetatifactor sp.
AGGCCGAAAATGATAGAAGGAATACCGGACAGGGTCTCGGTGGTAAATTCAATGAGGGAGACCAGCTTGCCGGGCTTGGCATATTCGTTCAGGTAAATAGCACTTCCCACACCAATGGGGGTTGCGATCAGCAGAGTGATCACAATGATGTACAGGGTATTTAACAGGTTACCCGCAATACCCGTAGTCTGTTTTCTGGCACTGGTCACAGTCGTTAAAAATGCCCAGTTCACGGTGTGAATACCTTTTACAAAGACATATAGGATAATCCCGAGCAAAAGTGCCACTGCCAGTGTGGCGGAGGTGTAAATAGCCGCCAGTAACAGCATGTCCGTGGGGCGTTTTCTTTTTACATATAAGGTGTCCTTATTCATTGTCGTCCGCCCCCTTTTTCAGTATTTTATTCAGTACAATATTGATGATCATGATAAATACAAACAGTACCAGTCCGATGGTGAACAGTACCTGTCTGTGCAGTCCGGAGGAATATCCCATCTCACTGACAATGGCTGTGGTCAGGAATCGTACGGAATTAAAGGGCAGCGGCACATTCACGCTGCTGCCGGATACCAGTGTGATTGCCATAGCCTCACCGATAGCTCGTCCCACTCCCAGAACGATAGCGGTCACAATTCCGGATTTTGCTGCCGGAAGGATAGACCGGAAAATGGTCTGCACATGAGAAGCTCCCAGTGCCAGGGAGGACGATTTTATTCCAGCTGGAACAGCGCGTATGGAAGTCTCGCTGATATTGATCACCGTGGGCAGGATCATGATCGCCAGTACGATCACGGCAGACAACAGATTCGCGCCTCCGGTGAACTGGTGTGTCGTGGATCCCTGGAAGATCAGTCTTTCTAATTTATACATGAGAGGATTCAATAAGTAGATTCCCAACAATCCGTATATAACGGAAGGGATGCCGGCTAACAGTTCTACCGCAGGCTTTACGATGACTGCTAAGGGCCTGGGCGCCACCTCTGCCAGAAATACCGCTGTCAGTACGCCGATGGGCACACCCAGTAAAATCGCCAGAGTCGTACCGATGATGGAGGTCAGAATAACCCACAGAATACCGAATTTCGGATCTGCTGCCGTCGGCATCCATTCGGTGCCGAACAGGATCTCTCCCAGACCCACTTTTAAAATGGCGGGGGTACCGCTGATGATCATATATAAGGTAATGGAAACTACCGCCAGTACGGCGAAGAAGGCACAAATGGTAAATACTATTTGTGCCACAGTTTCCACAACCGCTTTGTTTTTTCTGTTTCCCATTACGGAAGCGTGTGTTCCACTATTCATCGCTTTTTCCTTTTCCTGTGTCAGGCTATTACTTTACAGTGATCAGGCCAACTTCGGAAGCGATCTGCTGTCCTTCATCGCCCATTACATAATCGAACCATGCCTGTACCAGATCGTTCTGCTCGGAGATCTCACCTTTGGTAGCCATTACGAAGGGTCTGCTCAAGAAGTAGTTACCGGCCTTGATGTTCTCTGCGGTAGCTTCTACACCTTCCAGGGAAAGTGCCTTAACACTATCATCCAGTGCATCTAGGGAAGCGTATCCGATAGCTCCGGGAGTAGATGCTACTTTAGCGATCACAGCACCGGTGCTGTCCAGTTCGTTTGCGTATTTGCAGCCGTCTACCAGGTCAATCAGTTCTTCGAAAGCACCTCTGGTACCGGAACCTGCCTCACGGCCGATTACGATGATGGGCTCGTCAGCACCGCCGACATCCTTCCAGTTGGTAACTGTACCGTTGTAAATATTGGTCAACTGCTCTTTGGTCAGATCTGCTACTTCGTTGGCAGGATCTACACATACAGCAATACCGTCGATTGCTACTACATTTTCTACAACGCCTGCTGCCTTTTCCTCATCCTTTAAGCTTCTGGAAGAGTTACCGATATCAGCAGTTCCATTGGTCACCGCTTCAATGCCTGCGCCGGATCCTACGAACTCAGCGGTTACAGTGACATCGGGATATGCTTCCATGAAAGCTTCGCTCAGTGCATTGGCCAGCTTCTCCATGGAAGTACTTCCTACCATGGAAATGCTGCCGGACAGATCTGCGGTGGTCTCCTCGGATGCTGCCGCGCTGCTTTCTGCTGCGGTACTCTCAGCCACGCTGCTTACTTCTGCGGAAGATGCCGTGTTTGCTGCATCTGTTGCGGTATCACTGTTGCCGCAGGCTGCCAGACTCATGGCAAATAATATACATGCTCCTACCAGAGCCAATCCTTTACTGTGTCTTACTCTCATAATAATGTTCCTCCATGTTGTTTGTTTTTCTTTCTCTTGATTACATTGACATACTAGCATGAAGGAAATTCACATAATATCACAGTGTGGTAATATGTTTGTAAGGTTTAGGTAAAATCATATACTCTCCAGAATCCCTTCGGCGATGGCCCGGGCGATCTCATCGAGCCGGCTGTCAAAGAGTTCATTGTCCGCATCCGTGTTGATAAATCCCACTTCCACAAGCACCGCCGGCATATTCGTGCTGTTCAGCACCACCAGATTCGGCCGCTCGTTCACTCCCAGATTCACGAATCCCACCTGTTCCAGTCCGGCGTTAATGTTATACGCCATCCGGGCCGCCGCTCCGTAACGGTTGTAGACCAGACTCTCCACACCGCTGTACTGATTCGGATAAGGACTGGAATTGCGGTGGATCGAGACAAAATAGTCCCCTCCCACCTCGTTCCCTTCCTGCGCTTTCTGATAAGGAGATTCATAGACATCCGTAGTCCGGGTGTAATACACGTCCACTCCGTTTTTCTCCAGAATGCTCCCCACCGCCAGCGTCAGCGCCAGAACATCCTCGCTTTCTTTTCTTCCGTTATAGGTGGCCCCGGGGTTCGCAGCTCCGTGGCCCGCGTCCAATACGATCAATGGCATAAAAAACTCCCACATATCCTTTTGTTTCAAGATATGCGGGAGTTTTCCCTTTTAGATATTTTTATTTACTTCCAAAGTGCTGCCGTCACTTCCTGCGGAATCACAAATTCCGGTGCTCCCATAGAGCCGGGAGCCACTTCATATTCGTCAAAGGCAATGACCAGTTCTCCATTTTCATTAAAATAGAAATTCGTCTGCTCCGTGATCCCCTGGAAATTGAATTCCGGCATGTCATCATCCTCCAGAAAATAGATTACTTCTTCGTCCGCCGCCATCTGCTCCCGCATCTGGGTCTTAATGTTCTCACTGATCGCGGAAATATAGTCGCTCCCTTTCGCAAACAAATCTGCCAGCGTCACCACATTTGACGTCTGTTTATCAATCGTATAAAACCGGTTATGCTCGTAGCCGCTGGCTTCCGTCTCCAGAACACTCAGCTTCACCGTATAATACTGTGCATTGTCTGTAACGATCTCCTGGGATACATGCAGGCCGTGATACCCTTCCTCAGATAACGTGTCCTCGAACTGACGGATCAGTTCCTCCACCGTGGCTTCCATGTCCCGATTGATCTCCTGTACACCCTCCTCCGACAGCTTTGCCACACCGGTCTCTGTCCCTGTGCTTTCCATGCCTCCGGCAGCCGTTCCCTCCGAAGCGGCTGCACCGACTGCCACTTCTCCCACGGGAGCGCTTTCACCGGTATCCTCTCCGTAGGTGATCTGTGCCAGTTCAACCTCCGCATCGTGGTTTTCATCACTGTAATTGTACTGCCGTACTGTCACCAGCCGGAAAAATCCTCCCAGCACCGGAATATTTTCCATGGCATGGGCGATCTGTACGTTGGTATTTGGCAAGGCAAGCAGCACGACTACTGCTGCCGCTGCCGCCCATGCCGAGCGTCTTCTGGCCCGCTCCGCTCTTTTTTTCTCCATCCTGGCTCTGTCGATGCCTGCCTGCAGCCGTTCCCGTCCCACCTCGGGTATTGTCATATTCTCATACTCCTCTTTTAAGCGTTTCCACTGTTCCTGTTCTGTCATATTTATTCTCCATCTGTCCGGTCTGCTCGGACCGGTCATGTTATCTCTTCCTATATCTCTTTTCCTGTATCTGTCTTATGTCCTGCTTATATATGATGTCGGGTCAAAAGCCCCCGACTTTGATGCTCATATCGGGGCGGGTCATATATATATCAGTGTAGGCGGTTGTTTGCTCAGCCTGCACTGCCCTCGAGGTTCAGCCGCAGTTTTTTCATCACCCGGTACAGCCTGCTCTTTACCGTACTCAGATTCTCATCCAGGATCTTCGCGATCTCTTCCAGCTGCCTATCCTCAAAAAATCGTAAGACTACGATGGCACGATCCTTCGGATCCAGATTTTCTATGGCACGTTTCAAATCAATATCTTCATAGGTATCTTCCCTTGCTGCCTGGATTTCCTCCACATCCGCGCTCTCCTTCCGGCTGCGCAGGAAGCTGCATGCCTCGTTGACTACAATCCGGTACACCCAGGTCTCCACAAATTGCGGTTCCTTCAGGCTGTCACTTTTTAAAATGGCTTTATAGGCTGCTTCCTGTACAATATCCAGCGCGTCCGCTTCATTATGTACATAACTATAAGCAAGACGGTAATACTTCTCATACCC
>CAKRRD010000076.1 GCA_934394815.1 uncultured Acetatifactor sp.
TACTTCTATACATCCATTACATTTAATCCTTTGATGATTGCCGATAACATGAAGAAGCAGGGTGGTTTCATCCCCGGCATCAGACCTGGTAAGCCTACCAGTGATTATCTGAACAAGATTCTGAATTATATCGTTTTCATCGGTGCGGTCGGCCTGATCATTGTATCTGTGATCCCGTATTTCTTTAACGGTGTGTTCGGCGCAAGCGTATCCTTCGGCGGTACCAGCCTGATCATTATCGTAAGCGTAGTACTGGAGACTATGAAGCAGGTAGAATCTCAGATGCTCGTTCGTAACTACAAGGGATTCCTGGAAGATTAGCAGCATAACAGTAACCGGATGGTTTATAATCATCCGGTTATTTTTGCATTATCGGAAAATCTATTGCAAAAAAGCCGCATAAAAGTTAAAATATAAATGTTGGGCTGTATTTGTAGCTTATCTATAGAAAGAGCAGAGCCTGTAGCTACAGGCAGATAGGAGCAAAGATGAAGATTATCATGTTAGGCGCACCCGGCGCAGGTAAAGGTACCCAGGCAAAAATGATCGCTGAAAAGTACGGAATTCCTCATGTATCCACTGGTGATATTTTCCGTGCAAATATCAAGAACGGAACCGAGCTTGGTATGGAAGCAAAAAAATACATGGATCAGGGACAGCTGGTTCCCGATGAACTGACCGTTAAGATCCTTTTGGACAGAGTAGCACAGGATGACTGCAAGAACGGCTATGTACTGGATGGATTCCCCAGAACCATTCCCCAGGCAGAAGTACTGGACAAGGCACTGACCGAACTGGGAGATGCCATTGATTTCGCAATCGATGTCAACGTTCCCGATGAGAATATCGTTAAGAGAATGTCCGGCAGACGTGCATGTCTGTCCTGCGGTGCAACCTATCACATTGAGCACATTCCTCCCAAGAAGGAAGGCATTTGTGACAAGTGTGGACAGGAACTGGTACTGCGTGACGATGATAAGCCCGAGACCGTACTGAACCGTCTGAAGGTTTATCATGACCAGACCCAGCCTCTGATCGAGTTCTATACCCGGAAGAATGTATTAAAGACCGTAGACGGCACCAAGGATATGAAGGAAGTCTTTGCAGATATCGTGGCAATCCTTGGCTAGGAAAAGTCCGGATCCCTGACAAACAGCAGTAAGGTCCGGAACAGAAAGGTGAAGAAAATGGCAGTAACTATCAAATCACAGCGTGAGATTGAGCTGATGAGAGAATCTTGTAAGATTCTGGCAGATGTATTCAGCCAGATGGAGAAAGCAGTGCACCCCGGTGTATCCACTCTGGATATTAACAATCTGGGCGAGAAACTGATCCGTGCCCATGGCTGCATTCCCAATTTCCTGAATTATAACGGATACCCGGCATCGATCTGTGTATCCGTGAATGATGAGGTCGTACACGGCATTCCTCACAAAGATCATATTCTTCACGAAGGTGATATTGTAAGTCTGGATGCAGGACTGATCTATAAGGGATACCATTCCGATATGGCACGTACTTTCCCGGTAGGGCAGGTAAGTGAAGAGGCAAGACTTCTGATGGAGAGAACCAAGGGAAGCTTTTTCGCAGGAATAGAGATGGCAAAGGCAGGCAATCACCTGTATGATATCTCCAATGCCATTGATGCCTATATTAAGCCCTTCGGCTATGGTATCGTAAGAGACCTGGTCGGCCACGGCATCGGTACCAGCTTACATGAGGATCCCCAGATTCCCAATTTCGCACAGCGCAGACGCGGCATCAAGCTTCAGGCCGGTATGACGCTGGCTATTGAGCCCATGATCAATATCGGAAGACCGGATGTGGCATGGCTGGACGATGATTGGACTGTAGTTACCGAGGATGGATCCCTGTCTGCACATTATGAGAATACGGTCCTGATCACAGACGGTGAGCCGGAGATCCTGACCATGTATTAAGGAACGGGTAACGGCAGACCCGGAGAAGAAAGGTAAGATTTTGATATGTTAGGAGAATTTGCAACTTCAAAGGCCGGACACGATAAGGACAGACTGTACATGATCGTCTGTGAAGAGGAAGAATGGGTCTATCTGTGCGACGGAAGGCTGCGCGGTGTGGAACATCCGAAGAAGAAAAAGAAAAAACATATCCAGATCATACATTCTTCGGCAGAGGATGCGTTGATACAAAGCATGCAACAGAACCTTCCGGGGGAGAAAGACGAGATCAACAGACGAATCTGTAAGACCCTGGAAGCGTATCTGTGTAATAAGTAATATAAAGCAGTAAAAGTAGTAAAGAGTAGAAAGCTATGGAGGAAATTTATGTCTAAAAGTGATGTAATCGAAATCGAAGGAACCGTTGTGGAGAAGCTTCCTAATACTATGTTCCGCGTAGAACTGGAAAACGGACACAGAGTACTGGCCACCATCAGTGGTAAGCTTCGTCAGAACTTCATCCGTATCCTTCCCGGAGATAAGGTAACACTGGAACTGTCTCCTTACGATCTGAGCAAGGGACGTATTATCTGGAGAGATAAGTAAGTACAATCTGGAGAGAACAGCTATGGCTAAAAAAATACGCAACTTTGCCGCAATTCTGGCAGTCAGTGCGGTAGTGGGAACCCTGCTTTTAGTATTGGTCTTCCTGCTTCCGGTAGGACCAATGCGCAGGAATGTGGAGAAGAGTGTCGGGGAGATGCTGAAGACCGGGGATGAGATTCCGGAAGATGCATTTTCGCAGTATCTGTGGAAGAACAGAGAGACCTACACCGATGCGATTATGGTGCAGAACGCCATAGAGAGACTGCCCGACAGGAATGCTTATGAGCATGCCATGTGGATGTACCACTACGATCTGGAAGAAGATGTGTGGACACCGGAAGATTCCCTGAAAGCCTTCTGTGCATCCCATGAGAATGTCAATAACATGTATCTTCATATTTACGCGAGATACTGGCACGGCTATCTCCTGTATCTGAAGCCGTTGTTACTGCTGCTGTCCTGGAAGCATGTGGTATGGCTGGAACTGGCGGTGCAGATCGCACTTATGATCTGGGTGCTGGTGACGGCGGTCCGGAAGCAAAATGCGGGTGTTGCCGTCGTGACCCTGGGAAGCTTCCTGTTCATGAAGCCGGTGCTTATACTGGTATCGTTGACCATGTCGGTGTGCTGGATTCTGACGCTTCTGGCGGTGGAATATATGCTGTTACATCATGACAGACTGCACGAAAAAGGACAGTATCCGGAATTCTTCCTGATCGTGGGAATTCTGACGTCCTATTTTGATTTCCTGACGTACCCCATTGTTACGCTGGGAATTCCTCTGTGCTGTTACTTCTTATTAGAAAATGACAGAGTGTGGAATAACATCAAAAGGCTGATCGGTTTCTGTGTAAGCTGGGGAATCGGCTATGCGGGAATGTGGGCAGCAAAATGGGTCATTGCAGACCTGACATTACACACCGGTACGATCAAAGATGCCATCTGGTCCATTATCGGCCGTACCGAGGCCATCGGCGGCAGACCCCGGATGAACGGAGGATTCTATGTCATCGGACTGAATCTTCGGGAATATCCGGTTTATATGGGGATTGCCGCAGGAGTGCTGGCAGCGATAGCGGCAGGAATGCTTGTGATGATAATTATCAGAGGCAGATGGAAGGAAGTATTTGCACAGCTGCTTCCGGTAGTGATCACGGCAGCCATTCCCTTTGCCTGGATCATTGCCGTACAGCATCATTCCGCACTGCATGCGAGATTTACCTTCCGGATTTTAAGTGTTGCAGCAGCTGCAGCCATCACTTTTATCGTTTTGACCGTAAAACAGGCAAAAAAGAGCAAAAAAAATTGAAAAATATTGAAAAAAGCGCAATAATACGCTTGCAAAGGAAAGACCGTCATGCTATAATGTAAGACGGTCTTTTTTGAAAGGAGGGTTTAACATGAAAGTTAGATCATCAGTAAAACCGATTTGCGAAAAGTGCAAAATCATCAAGAGAAAAGGACGCATCAGAGTAATCTGTGAGAATCCGAAGCACAAACAGAGACAGGGATAATCACCGCTTGATCGTCATTTGATCAGGTATGTGAGTTCTTGTCCGGTTATTATGTGCGGCTGAATTGATCATTATCAAAAATATCAATTTTCATAATAGATTTGGATAGAGCTTACGGGAGATTACTTGTTGATACCACGGTGAAAAGAATTTCTAAAATTGCAAAGTACGCAATTTAAGAAATACTGTGTTTCACCGGAAAAAACGCAAGCGTTTTTTCGTTGGTGCAGCAAAGCTTTAATCGTGGAAAGATCGGATCGTGTCCGATTGGGTGAAAGCCCCAATCAATTAGTAACTATTGGGCGTACAATTAACAGACCAAACGTACGCACACACAACGAAAGTTGTGAGCGCAGAAATGTTGCGCAAAGCGTAAGAG
>CAKRRD010000077.1 GCA_934394815.1 uncultured Acetatifactor sp.
GAGGATGTCATTGCCGTGAATGACTTCGACTTCGAGATCCCCGACGGCAAGCTGATCGGACTCTTAGGTCCCTCCGGCTGTGGCAAAAGTACTGCCCTGAATCTGATCTGCGGTCTGCTGAAACCCACCGAGGGCAAGATCTTTTTCGGCGAAGATGATGTCACCGGACTTCCGCCCGAAAACCGTGGTGTCGGCATGGTGTTCCAGAACTATGCCCTCTACCCCCACCTCACTGTGGAGAAAAATATTCAGTTCCCCTTAGAGAACCTGAAGGGTGCTGACAAGCTTTCCAAAGAAGAGATGAGCAAGCGCGTGCTGGAAGCAGCAAAGCTGGTACAGATCGACCACCTGTTAGAGCGCAAACCCAATGAGCTCTCCGGCGGTCAGCAGCAGCGTGTTGCCATCGCCAGAGCCTTAGTCAAGCTGCCTCGCGTTCTTCTTTTGGATGAGCCCCTCTCCAATCTGGATGCCAGACTCCGTCTCCAGACCAGAGAAGAAATCCGCCGGATCCAGCAGGAGACGCAGATCACCACCATCTTCGTTACCCACGATCAGGACGAAGCCATGAGCATCTCCGATATGATCGTCGTGATGAAGGACGGTATCGTACAGCAGATCGGCAAGCCCCAGAACGTATACGATGATCCCGTGAATCTGTTCGTTGCAAAGTTCCTCGGTACGCCTCCCATCAATGTATTTTCCGGTGAGGTAAAAAATGAGCAGTTATACATTGGCTCCGAGGCTGTCCTGTCCACTCCCGGAGTAGCGGACCAGCCCGTGCATGTCGGCATCCGCCCGGAAGGCTTCGTCTTAAAAGAGGACGGACCGCTCTCCTGCGATCTGGTGCGTCTGGAGGTCATGGGCCGGGATGTGAGCATTGTTTCCACCCATGAGAAGTCCCAGAACGTTACCATCCGTTCCATCATTGATGCGGACGAAGGGAAATCTCTTCCCACCGGAAAAGTGCATTTCGCCTTAAAACCCGCAAAAGTATTCCTCTTTTGCACCGACACCGAAGAACGCATCCGTTTTTAATATTTTATCCGATTTTGCAGTCCGGCGGTATTCATGGGTTGCAGAAAGAATTGAGGTTTCTTATGGAAAAACAAAATCTGAAAGCCTGGCTCTATCTATTGCCGGCATTCCTGTTTCTGGGTGCTTTTATGATCTATCCTCTTATCGACGTATTCGTGTACTCCTTTGAAGAGGGTTACAATTCTGCATCCCAGACCTTTTACGGCACAGGCATGTACAATTACTCCTATGTGCTCCACGATCCGTACTTTTTACAGGCATTGAAAAATACCTTTATTCTGGTCATCATCACCGTTCCGGTCTCCACCGGACTGGCGCTTTTGATCTCCGCCGCCTTAAGCTCCATCAAACCGCTGCGGGATCTGTTCCAGACCATATTTTTCCTGCCCTACGTAACCAATACTCTGGCGGTCGGTCTGGTCTTCATGATTCTATTCAAGAAGACTCCTTACTCCGACGGTCTGATCAATCTGCTGATCCAGTTTTTCGGCGGCAGCTCCGTGGATTTCATCGACGGACCCTACTGGGCGAAAATGTTCGTGCTGTGCTTTTACACCATCTGGATCGTTATGCCCTTTAAGATCCTGATCCTGACCAGTGCTCTCGCCAGTGTGAACCCCATGTACTACAATGCAGCAAGAGTGGACGGCACTTCCCGTTTCCGGATGTTCACCAAGATCACACTGCCCATGATCTCCCCCATGGTATTCTACCTGATCATCACCGGCTTTATCGGCGCATTCAAAGCCTACAGTGATGCCGTGGCGCTCTTCGGCACGAACTTAAATGCCGCAGAGATGAATACCATCGTCGGTTACGTCTACGACATGCTCTACGGCGACAGCGGCGGATATCCTTCCTATGCTTCCGCTGCGGCGATCCTGCTGTTTGCCATCGTCCTGACCATCACCTGCATCAATCTGCTGGTCAGCAAAAAACATGTCCACTATGTATAGGAAAGGAGGTCTTTGTGATGTCTGATGTTACATCTGATTATGAAAGAATCGAGAAACGCACCCGGATCTGTGGCAATGTCCGTAATGGGATCGTCTACTTTTTTCTGTGTCTGTGGGCGCTGATCGTACTGTTCCCTTTTTACTGGATGGTACTGACCTCCGTAAAAAGCTACGGTTCCTATAATGCGGAATATATTCCGAAGTTTTTCACCCTGTCTCCCACTCTGCAGAACTACGTGGATGCTTTTACCACCGTTTCTCTGGGAAGATACCTGTGGAACACTTTGTTCTTCACCGTGGTCACCACTGCCATCATGCTGGTGGTCATCACCCTGGCAGCCTTCGCTTTTGCAAGGTTGAACTTTGCCGGAAAAGATCTGATCTTTACGTTATTTTTATCTCTGATGATGATTCCCAACGAGCTGGTGGTCATTACGAATTTCACTACCATCACGAATCTGGATCTGCGCAATACCTTCACCGGTCTGATCCTGCCTTCCGTGACTAGCGTATTTTATATCTATCTGCTGCGGGAGAATTTCGCACAGATTCCGGACGAGCTGTATTATGCCGCCAAGGTAGACGGTACTTCCGATCTGCGATATCTGCGCAAGGTCATGGTGCCCATCTGCAAACCCACGCTTATCACCATCGTGATTCTGAAGGTTATTGAATGCTGGAACTCCTATGTGTGGCCCAGACTGATCACCGATGATCCGGATTACTATCTGGTATCCAACGGCATCCAGGAGATCCGTGAGAATGGTTTCGGCAGAGAGAACATCCCCGCCATGATGGCTGCGGTGGTCGTGATTTCCGTTCCTCTGGTGGTGTTGTTCCTCGTATTCCGTAAAAAAGTCATGGCAGGCGTTGCCAGAGGAGGTACCAAAGGATGAGTCGATTTAGCAAAAAGCTGGCACTCTTATGTGCCCTGGGCGGGCTGTCCCTGTCTCTGACCGGCTGCCACGGCTCCAAGGGGCTGCCGGAATTCACTGTTCCTGAGGAATTCGATACTTCCAGGAACTATGAGATCACCTTCTGGGCGAAAAACGATACCAACAAGACCCAGACGGAAATCTACAAAAAAGCCATGGCAGATTTTGAAGCCTTGTATCCCAATATCACGGTGAACCTGAATCTATACACGGATTACGGCAAAATTTACAACGATGTCATTACCAATATTTCCACCAATACGACACCCAATGTCTGCATCACCTACCCGGATCACATTGCCACCTACCTCACCGGACAGAATACTGTAGTTCCTCTGGATGACCTGTTTGCCGATGAAAAATACGGTCTGGGCGGCACGGAGCTTGCCTATGACGGTCCTGCCAGAGAAGAAGTCATTCCTCAGTTTTTGAATGAATGCTCCATCGATGGTCACTACTATGCCGTACCTTACATGCGTTCCACCGAGGCCTGCTACGTGAATAAGACCTATGTGGAAAATCTTGGATATACCCTTCCGGATGTACTGACCTGGGACTTCATCTGGGAAGTCTCCGAGGCTGCCACCGCACAAAATGCGGACGGCACCTATGTGGTCAACAGGCAGAATGTACTGATCCCATTTATCTACAAGTCCACCGACAACATGATGATCCAGATGTTAAAGCAAAAGAACGCAGGATATTCCACGGCTGACGGCAACATTGAACTTTTCAACGATACTACCACGGATCTCCTGTATGGTATTGCCGGACATGTAAAAAGCGGTGCCTTTTCCACCTTCAAGATCTCCGGTTATCCTGCAAACTTTTTAAATGCCGGGCAATGTATTTTTGCCATTGATTCCACCGCCGGAGCCACCTGGATGGGTACGGACGCTCCGCTGTCGGATATCAGCGAGGACTCTCTGGTGCAATTTGAGACCGCCGTGCGGATGATTCCCCAGTTTGACCCGGAGCATCCCGAAATGATCTCCCAGGGTCCTTCCGTCTGCGTTTTCAATAAATCAGACTCTCAGGAAGTACTGGCATCCTGGCTGTTTGCACAGTATCTGCTCACTAATGATGTGCAGATCGCTTATGCCGAGACAGAAGGCTATGTACCTGTAACCTCTAAGGCACAGAACTCCGAAGAGTATCAGGATTATCTGTCCGAATGCGGTGCGGATAACAGTACGCATTATGCGGTGAAAATTGAGGCTTCCAAACTACTTTTGGATCATGTGGACAATACTTTTGTCACACCGGTATTTAACGGTTCCGCATCCTTACGTGATGCTTCCGGACAGTTGATTGAAAACGTGGTGAAGTCCACCCGCAGAAAAGA
>CAKRRD010000078.1 GCA_934394815.1 uncultured Acetatifactor sp.
ATTCTATTGTTTCCTATACCGGCTTGTGTATATTCTTTGTAAAGAATAGGCGTCTTTGAAAGTTTTGCATTATACAAATTTCCACCTGCATAATTAGTTTTGAAATTTCTCACAAACGGCGCCTTTGAGTTTCTCCGAACCTCCTCTTCGATATCAACCATAAATGCCCGATGATATTCTTCGTCCACAAAATTTTGGGGTTCCATATATCCAAGAACTCCATAAACTTCCGCAAAATAATTTGCAATTCTGCATCTGACATTTACTTCTATTTTTTCTATCTCAGCAAATGTCACTTGTCTGAAGTTAGCATTGAACAGATATAACTCCACAATCTGCTCAAATGTTACGCCCTCTTCATATTTCCCATTTTTAGGTTTAAATCCTAAACTATACGCCTTAATTAATCGGAAATAGGATATGTCATTTAATATCTTCTTGGCATATTCCTCATTCTCAATAATTAAGCCAAGTGATTTCAAGTTTTCTATTTGTTCGTCTATTGTCATCGGTAATTGATGTTGCTCTAGTTCCCCCATATATTTTCCCCCTTAAAATTAAAAGACCCAACGTGGTCCGCATCGTTGAGAGGCGTGTTGGGTTCTGTTATTTTTAGCATATTCTATATGTTGTAAAAATACAATGATTATTTCAAATTATTTAAACTATTTCTTATACCCACAGTCGCAATAAGGTCCGTCGGAAGCTAGGGTGTATTCCCTGACAAAATTGGTGACACCGCCCGCCTCGCTCATGGTGTAGTCAAACTGGCACATGGCAGGGATCAGCTCAGTAAGTCCCAGTTCCTTCATAAGGGTACAGATTCCGCCTTGCTGTGCTTGTGTCTCTTGCGCACTTCTCTGGCGTGGTCTCTGCGGGCCGCAATAGCTTCTGCCTCTTCCTTAGGGATCAGCTTCGTGGTCTTGACGATATATACACCGCCGTCATATGCCTTGCGTACCCGGATCTTGCCCTTGAGGTAGCCGTGCTTCTCGCAATAAGCCACACAGTAATAATGTCTGCCGTTGGCGCTGAACCACTTGATCTTCTTGCGCAGATTACGATGACAGAGATAGCATTTGCTGGACACGACTTCCTTATCTGCGAAGGCTTCTGTCTTGTCCTTGAATTCTCTGGAAATATATTTTACATAGGTATCAAACTGCGCTTTGACTTCATCCCTGCGGTCCTTCGGAGGACAGAAGGTATCGTAGGACAGGTTCACCACTACCTCCGGGTGCTCCTCCAGGATCCGGATCAGGATCTTTGCCGTATAGTAGGCATCACTGAACGCCCGGTGGAAGGGAATGTCCTTCTCAATATGCAGAAAATCGATGGCATATTCCAGATTTCTGCGGATCTTGCGCTCCTCATAGGCAATGGCAAACAGCTTCTGCACATCCAGATAAGGCAGCGGCCCAGGAGCCAGAAGCGGCATCTCATAATATGCCATGTTCCGCTGTAACTCCGTCAGATCCAACGTTCCCCAGGTACAGAACAGATGCTCCTCCTGTCCGCACCATCTGACAAAATCTCCTCCGACCTGAGGAAACGGTCTCCCACGCTCCAGCTCCTGCATCTGTATATGGATCAGTTTGCTGGTGATCTTGTGCATCTCATGGTAGACCTGTGGTTTGATCAGTTCATTGAATTCACTGATCATGACCCGTTCGTTATTCAGTTTGATGGCTCCGATTTCAATGATTTCAAAAGGAAGCTTCTCCACAGCATCCTCTTTGCCGGTGTTACTCTGATTCCATTCCAGATCCAGAACGATATATTCCATACGTTCCTCCATATTTCGTAACTATTAACAGGGGTTATAAATATCTTACAGTCTTGGCAGTGCGATATCCAATACCTCTTCATGCCAGCAGTGGTCTCCCTCTCTGACATCATGGATCGGATATTCCTCTTTTCCGTACAGGCTGTAAGCCTTCCGCACAATATCTAACTGCTCCGTCACATTCACCAGTCCTCTGGGACCGTTCAAATGGTCATCCCGGCAGGACTGGACCGCCAGCGGTTTCGGCGCAATGAGCGATGCAATATCTCCCATATCAAAGTGTTCCCACAGATGGGGAACATAATTACAGCTGCAATTCCCGTTGAGCAATAACAACGCGTCACGATATCCATAGAGATATCCACTGATGATACATTTTTTCACACGGTCATCCAAAGCAGAGATCCACAGCGTCTGCATACCACCGCCGGAAAATCCCACGACGCCTAAATCGTCAGTATCCCATTCGCCCCGTTCGTATACATAATCGATCAGCCGGGACGCATCCCAGGTGCACATACCCGCCACGGTCTCTCCCAGCGGCTCCGCCATATGTGCCAGATGAAAACAGGTACTGGTCAGGAAGGATTTCTCATCCGTTCCTTTCTGCAATGCCTCATCCCTGCGTTCTCCGAAGCCTCTGCAATCCGGACAGATTGCCACATAACCACGCTTCGCCAGTTGCATACCGTAATCATAATGGTAGAATTCGATCATCCGTTTTACCGCGGGAATATCATCCCGGCCTGCCACGCTGAATTTACCTGCGCCCTGATGCCCCGGAAGAGCAAGAAAACATTTCTGTTTCCCTTCGTCCTGCTTCGGCGGGATCAGGATATACATAGGCATATACACTTCCGGCTCTACCTGAATGATCACTTTTTCCCGACGAATGCCGTTCTCCAGCTCCACAACTTCTTCCACGCGGGGGACCAGATCACAGATCTCCATGTATTTCCATCCCAGAAGCTCTTTCAAAGTCTCTCTGGAAGTCTCTTTCCAACTTTCCCATTCCTCTCTGGTGGATCCGGTGAAAGCATCCTGTCTTGCATAGTTATCGAATTTCTTCTGCATTCCCTTCAGGCTTCCGTAGAAGTGAGGGATCTGAATGATCGTATCTGCCTGTTCCATGACTGCTCCTTGCGTTTTCATTTTCTCTTATTGCTATTCTTACCATTCTCTGCCCTGTGCGTGCAGTCCGTCTTCCACATCTCCTGCAAAAAGGCTTTCCAGCCAGGTATGCGCCAGCCGGATCCAGGATGTGCATTCCTCCTGTACCGCTCTGCCATCGTTGGTCTCTGTCAGCTTATTCGCCAGTGCCAGCCCATGCGCTCCCTTTTCATACATATGGAATTCCGTGGGCACTCCGGCTCTGCGGAGAGCGCTGACGAACAACAGGGAATTTTCCACCGGTACCGACTGATCCGCAAAGGTATGCCAGATGAAGGTCTTCGGCACTTTATTTGTTACCTGTTTCTCCAGGGACAGCTTCTCTCCCAGCTCCTCCTGTCTGCTGCCTGACAGATTCTCAAAAGATCCTCTGTGGGCGAACTCGCCGGAAGTAATGACCGGATAACATAACAGCAGTCCGTCCGGACGCAGCAGCTCATGCTCGGATGCCGAAAGTCCCTGGCTCTCTGCCAGAAAATCTTCATCCCAGAACACCCCAAGGCTGGCTGCCAGATGTCCTCCGGCGGAGCAGCCTTCCACTACGATCTTGTGGGGATCAATGTGCCACTCTGCTGCGTGCTCCCGCAGGAACTTAATGCTGTAGGCCAGTTCTTTTAAGGAAGTGGGATATTCCGCCGGTGCGCAGGAATAACGCAGCACTGCCGCATGGTATCCCATCGCCAGGAATTTCAGTGCCATCGGTTCCGCCTCTCTGTCGGAGGTTCTGGTATAGCCGCCTCCCGGACACAACAGGATCAGCGGTCTGTCCTTAATTGCCATTGCCTCCGAATACTCCTGAATATAGGTAACTAAATGTGCTCCCGGCAGGGAACCCTCCTGATGCATTTCAAATGTATTATAGATCATCTTTTTCCTCATTTCCGAGCATTATCATTGAAAAATAAGGCGCAGGCCCTGTAGCAATACTACAGGCCTGCGTCTTCATCTGCCTTATTAATATTATGATAACTATTCAGAATCACATTCGCCCTGCATAGTTATATATTATCTTAGTATGCTCTTCCCCAGTATACCATCTTTTTCGCAGGTTTTCCACAACATACGCAGGTATCTGCGATCTGTTCCT
>CAKRRD010000079.1 GCA_934394815.1 uncultured Acetatifactor sp.
ATTGAAACCGCCGTGTACCGAACGGTACGCACGGTGGTGTGAGAGGACGGCGGTTAGTCACCGCCTCCTACTCGATTCAATCTTGAAATTACTTCACAGTTACGGAAGTGATGTGAGGGTTCACACCTTCGTACCAGTACAGGAAGCCTTCCATATCAACAGTGTCACCGATCTTTAAGTTCTTTACAGCGTTGTAAACATCGGTGGTGTTGTCGCACAGATAAGACTCAACGGTGAAGGTATAGGTCTGACCATTCAGGGAAACGTTGAAGTACAGGTCGTTACCGTCTTCACCGGAACCGTCCCAGTTGTACAGGAAAGCAACGTCGTTGCCTTCAGCATCCTGACCTGCAGCTTCTACAGTCATACCCTTGAAAGATACGAACTGGTTCTGGTAGTTGATCAGATCATCAGTACCTAACAGACCGGTCACATCGGTAACGGGAGCAATGTAACTGCCCTCTTCAATCTCGAAGGTAGCACCTTCGGCGATCTCTACTTCACCGGACCACTCGGTCTTATAACCGGTTACTTTGATCTTGGTACCGGGTACCAGCTTAGCATAATCCTCTTCGGAACATACGGAATTGTAGATGAAGTAAGCACCGTCCTGATCCTGGGTGTACAGGGTAGCCTTGTCTTCCCACCAGGACTGTTTAGCCTGAACATAAGCCTCGATCACAACCTCGGAATCGAGATCAGCAGCCATGTACTCTTCATAGGTCATAACACCTTCGGACTTCTCATCAGCAGTCTCAGCAGCAGCCTCGGTAGTAGAAGCTTCGGTGGCAACGGCTTCGGTAGCAGCAGCCTCTGTGGTAGAAACTTCAGTAGCAGCGGTAGAGTCAGCTGCAGCGTCTGCGTTGCTGTTTCCGCATGCAGCGAGAGACAGAACGAGAGACAGAGCCATGGTTAATGCAAGTGTCTTCTTTTTCATAATAATCCTCCATTCTTGCGCTTTGTGGCGCATATGGGTCTGTGCAGATACACAGACATCTCCTCAATTTATCCGGTGCATTCAGACACCGAACAGTTCCATTATACCTGAAACGTAAGATAAATCAAGGCTTTTTGCAAAAAGAGCCCCATGCGCAGGAAAATACCATCAGATATTATCTTGCGAATGGGGCTGAAAAATTACTTCTTCTTATTCTTTACATATTCCCGTCCGACATACAACAGGATCAGGATCCAGGTGACTGCCAGAGTGCTTAACAGGATCACGGAAGCCCGGGGCATGGCACCCAGTTCCTTTTTACCGAAGGAGGCGTCACTTCCCTGACCGAGACGGTACAGGCTTTCTACATCACTGTATAATTTCTGAATATAGGTATCATCCACGGTCTCTTTTCTGCGGGTGGATTTCACCACATTTTCGATCAGCTGCCCGGAGGCATCACGCAGGGATGCGGAACCGTTGAAAACGGGTGTGACAAAAGTGCAGTCCACGTTGTCCAGCAGAAGTTTGGAAGCTTCGATCTTCACCGAATAATGGATACTGTTGTCCACACCGCCTTTTGACAGATAGTCTTGATACTCAGCGGAATTCTGTGCCTTGGAAGTCACGGGAACGTAGCCTTCTGTCTCGGAATAAGCAATCTGCACGTCATTGGTCAGCAGATACTGGGCAAACAGCCAGGAGGCCAGTACTTCCTGAGAGTCCGCCTTGTTGAAGACGCAGACGGAAGGACCCTGGGAGATCATTTCAGGATGCTCCGGATCAAACTGGGGAATCATCCGCACGGCGGTCTCAAACTGCACCAGAGAGTCCTCACTGATATCCGACAGGGGAGCGTCCGTACCCATCCAGGTGGCTCCGGCCGTGGAATCAATGGCGAAAATACATTGCCCGGCATTCAGGAAGTTCGCAGGATAACCGGAGATCTTGAAGGTGGAAAAGGCACCGCTTTTTACATGTCCGGCAATTCCGTACAGGAGATCTGTGGTGGTATCGTTGAAAAGTTCAATGCTGCCGTCAGTCGTGGAATATCCCGCATTCTTTTGCTTCAACATCTGGATCATCATGTTGTCGGTGGACTTGTAGATAAATGGTATCAGTACATTTTGCCCGTTGACTACATAGGTGCCGTCTGCGTTCTGGGCAGTGGCAGCCTCGGAGACCTCCCAGATGAAATCCCAGGTCAGTACATCCGGCAGAGTATATCCAAGATTTTCCACGTAGGTCTTATTCACGTAGCAGGCCTCGGTGGAACGCATGTAAGGCACGGCATAGTAATGACCGTCGATGGAGCATTCATTCAAAAACTGAGGAATGACTTCTTCTCTGGCAGGACCGTCATAGGCAAGCTCCGTGCCGCCCAGACCGTATTTTTCATCGGCAAACAGGTCATCCAGAGGAACTACAGTATTCTGTCCGGTGAGGTAGGTGGCAATGTGATCCGGGTAGGTGATGCAGACATTGGGTGTCGTATTGGTGGAAATATTGGTAATGACATCGTTGTAAATTTTGCCGTAATCCGTGTATAGATTCAGGTTCACCGTGATATTGGGATACAAGGCTTCAAAATCTGCCATGGCTTTTTTGTAGATTTCCGTCTGGGTCTTGTTGGTATCGTTTTTCGCCCAGAAGGTGATCTCATAGTTCCTGGAAGTATCGAATTCCTCAGGAACAGTGAATTCCGGCAGCCCCTTGGAGCCGTGGCAGCCGGTCAGAGACAGGGACAGCCCGCCCAGGGCACATAAGAGTGCCAGCTTTTTGCTAAATCGACTCATCCTTTGGTACCTCCTCTGGCAACGCCTGCCATGACTTTTTTACGGAATACGAGGAACAACACCACCAGAGGAACGGAGATCACGACCACTGCAGCCATCATGGCGGGAATGTTTTCCCGGCCGAAACCGTTCTCGCGGATCTCCTGGATGCCGTTGGACACCAGATAGTAATTCGGATCATCGGTGATCAGTCTGGGCCACACATAGGAGTTCCAGCATTCAATGACCTTCAGGATCACAATGGTGATCAACGTCGGTTTACAGATCGGTACCATGACCCTGCGCAGATACCGCAGATCGGAAGTCCCGTCCACCTTGGCGGCATAATACAGCTCATCCGGAATCTGTGCGAAATTCTCCCGCAGCAGATAGATGTAAAATACGCTGGTCACGGAAGGCAGGATCAGACCGGTGAAGGTATTGCGCAGATCCAGATTCGTGATGGTGGTGAAATTCGTAATGACTACCAGCTCGTTAGGAATCATCATCAGGGACAAAAATAAGGTAAAGATCAGATCTTTTCCGGCAAAATTCAGTCTTGCAAAGGCAAAGGCTGCCAGAGTGATGACCACCAGCATGATGGCGGTGGTGACCACGGTGAAGAACAAAGTGTTCCACAGGTATCTGCCCAGAGAAACGGTGGTAAAGGCATCCACGTAGTTCTGCAGGGTGGGAGAGAGGGTAAAAAACTTCGGAATGTATTCCGCGTTGTAGGAACCATAGCTTTTTACGGAGGTCAGTACCATCCAGTAAAAAGGAAACAGCACGATCAGCGCCCACAGACACAGGAAAAAGTAGACGACGACATTTCGGATATTGCCGCGGATCCGGGTGCATTTTTCAATTTTTTCATAATCAGATATCACATCAGACATCGCAAAGACCTCCTTTCCTATACATAATGGACATGTTTTTTGCTGACCAGCAGATTGATGCAGGTGATAGTCAGGACGATGGCGAACAGCAGGATCGCCGCTGCGGAAGCATAGGAAGGATATCCGCCGCTGTCGCCGTAGAGCATGTCGTAGACGTAACCGACGATGGTATTCATCTC
>CAKRRD010000080.1 GCA_934394815.1 uncultured Acetatifactor sp.
TCTCCTGCATCCGCTGCATCAGCGTCTGCTTATCCAGATCCTCCAGCTGCCTCTTCTCATATCCGGGAATACTACCATCAAAGCCACAGACCTTTTTATAGGCACAATAGGTACATGCTTCCTCATTTCCCTTTTCGTAAGGATTTGCCGCTATTTTTCCGTCCAGGATCTCCCTGCCGATTTCGCGGATCTTCGTATCCACATAAGTAGATACCACCTGCATCTCCTCACGGCTTAAGATTCCGGATCTGGCGCTGAAACTTCCGTCCTTTTTCTTTTCCACCGGAATGACTTTGGACTTGTCCTGTAAAAATCGATCCAGACGTTCCACCACGGCGGGATCGCTGTTCACCACACCATTCATGCGAAGCTTTGCAAGAATTTCCTCATTGATCTGCTCCTGGGTCAGTTCCACCGGAGTCTCTATCGTAGGATCATCAATATGATAATACAGCAGTGCCGCCGGTACGATCTCCTTATCCGGATGCTTTCTGCTCTCCAGTTCCATTGCCGCATTCATATATACCACCAGCTGTAGCTGTAACCCGTAATACAATGCCGCCAGGTCGAATTTCTTATTGCCGGACTTGTAATCAATGACCTTGACATAGACATGCTCCGCGTCCTCCGATACATCAATACGGTCAATGCGTCCCTGCAGGTGCATCTTCTCTTCTTCGGACAGGTCCACATGAATGCTGTCCAGATCCTCCGCAAACCGGAAGGACAACTCATAATCGTCCGGCTGAAAGCTTCCCTGCTTCAGGTGCTGCTGCAAGGTCAGCACCGTCCGGGTCAGGATCCTGCTCATCCGGGTAATGGCATATTCATTCCTTGCAGAACTGTACAGAACGGTCTCTCCATAAGTCGTAGCATAACCTTCCACTGCTTCTTTGATTGCCTGAGTTGCAAAATTTTCATCAAAATCCCACCATGTTCGACCGGATTCTGCAAGTTTTCCTGCGAAATTCTCCAGTACCGCATGATACACATTTCCCATATCCGACACTTCAAAACCAAATTCTTCTCTCTCCTGCAGAGACAGGCCATATTGCAGGAAATGTCTGCATGCGCAGGCAGCATAGGCCTCCAGGCGGCTCACACTGTTCTCCAGCTGCCTGCCGTACAATGCTCTCGCCACGACCCTTGACAGACCGCTCTCCTTATATCTTCTAAATGCTGCCGCCGTCAGACGGTCTCTGCCCTCCGGATCTGCTTCATAGGCACGGTACATGAGATAAAAATCCTGCCGTTCCTCTTCCCGCAACGTTCCGTCCGCATATTCCCGCAGTTCCTCCGCCAGATATCTGGCACCTTCCTGTCTGCCCTCGATCTGTTCGATACGGCTGCGGTTCTGGGGATATTCCACCGCAAGCTGCGGAAAAAGTTTCCGTACCGTATCGATCAGGTAAGACGGACGGATTCCCTTTCCATCACTGTTTACCTTGGCATAAGACAGATACAGCCGTTCTGAGGGTTTCGTCATATTCAGATACAGATACAGTCTCTGAATGTACATCTGTTGTCTGGGACTCGGTGCCATTTCTGTTCCGGATTCGATTAAAAATTCTCTGTCCATATCGGAGATAATGCCGCCCTTGGAGGCATTTTTCGGAATATTTCCATCATTTACCCCCAGGAAAAACAATACTTTAACCTGTTTTAAGCGGGTCCGCTCCATATCACCCACCACAATACGATCCACATTCTGTGGAATCGTACCTACTGTGATCTCGCCAAAACCAGCCTCTAAAATATCCGCAAATTCCTGCAGGGAAATCTCTTCCTCACCCAAAAGTTCATAAATCTGATCCAGCAGATCCATGACCAGACGGTAGATCTGTGCATATTCCCTGGCTTTCGCCAGGTCGCCCTCCTGCTCGAACTGCTGTTGATAGTTCAAAAGCTTCTGCTGTACCTGATTCTGTTCCAGGAAATCATACAGGTGATCCACATACTCGCCGGCTTTTGCCCGGGGAGCCATATGCAGGATTTCCACGGTATCCGCAAACTGCTGTCTGATACGGTTCAGACGCTCCAGGGTCTCTTCCGCCCGCTCTGTGTCTTCCTGCCCACTGCCCTGCTGCATTTCTTCCGTCCTGCGGGTAAACAGCCTGCTGTAAGTACGATACCCTCTCGCTCCGGTGCGGATCACATAATTCTCCAGTTCGTCAATTTCCTCTCTGGAGATATCCGCCATGCCGCTGCGCAAAAAATGAAATACGGTATCATACGAAAAATCCCTGATATATAACTGCAAGGCGCTTTTGATGTATTCGATCATGGGATTTAAAACAATTCCTCTGGTCCGGTCCAGAAAACAGGGAATCTCCAGCTGTCCGAATTCTGTCTCCACATAGGAAGCGTACCCCTCCAGATCTCCGATGACCACAGCAATATCCCGGTAAGTAAGTCCTTCTTCCCGGATCAGTTTCCGGATATACAATGCCGTCTGATGGACTTCCTCTCTGGGAGAAAGTGCCTCGAACATACGGATCTCACGCTGTTTCTCCGCATAAGGCTCATACTGATAGCGAAACAGGTTCTGCTCCAGATAACATAACGCCGGTGCCTCGGTGAAACGGTTGGGACCGCCCTTTACAAATACATCTTCCCCTCGTGTCACCTCAGCCTCCGCCGCCAGCTTCACCAGATCCGCCACTGTCTTTTTACTCAGATGGAACAATTTCTGCTCGCCGTCCATCTGATAAGGGTCTTCTTCTGCACCGATGGTCACAGTGACAATGGTCTCCTCGCACACCCTCATCAATTCCTGGATCAGACGGTTCTGTATGGGGGTAAATCCCGTAAACCCATCGAATACCACCACACTACCCTGTAGGATCTTCGACTTTATCAGGGATCTGCGCAGCACATCCAGTGTCTCCTCTGTGGTGATAAAATGGTCTCTGATATAATCCTGAAATCCCCGGTACAGAGTCTTTAAGTCTCTGAGCTTCATTGCCAGTGCGCCCCTTTTTTCGGCGCTGGCGATCAGTTTATCCATATCCTGTGTGCTGATGCCATACTGCATGAATTCGGAGATAGCACTTTTCACCTCATGGATATAGCCCTGCTTATGCAACAGGCTTCCCATGGCAGGCAGCTGCTCCTTCAGATCTGACGCGATCTTCTGCAGCACCAGGCTTTTGCCGGTGTCATCCAGTACAGGCATTTCCTTCGTTCCTACTTCCTCCAGGATACGATGGCTGAGTCTGCCGAAGCTTAAGACATCGATATTCAGGATACCGCCTCTGTCACTGCGCATGACCAGGTCCTTCTGGGTCTGCATGGTGAACTGATCCGGCACGATGATCAGGAAATTCCTCCCCGGCTCCTGCGCCGCCCGCTGCATGATCTCTTCATAGATTCTGTGACTCTTGCCGGACCCGGAAGGTCCAAAATAGAAACGTAAGCTCATAGGTCTCCTTTTGCAGTCTTCTGCCTATTGTATATCAAGCTCGATCGGACAATGGTCCGATCCCGGAACTTCCGTGTGGATCTTCGCATCTGCCAGTCTGTCCTGCAGGCACTGTGACACCACGAAATAGTCAATTCTCCATCCGGCATTTTTCGCCCTCGCCTGGAATCTGTAAGACCACCAGGAATAGATTCCGGTCTG
>CAKRRD010000081.1 GCA_934394815.1 uncultured Acetatifactor sp.
GCTTTGCCCGCCATCTGTTTACCATAGAGGTCGGGGTTATTCTGATCTCCGCAGGTTGCTTTTTTATCGCCGAACTGTAATGCCTTCTGAAAAGATGCCAGTGTATTCAGGCCCCCGTGAGATACCAGTGCCTTGGCTGTTACGGTTCCGGAGGCTACGATTCTTCCTTTAAATTCTTTCATCTGTCCGCTCCTCCCTTCGTAATCTGCTCTAAGATCTCAGCATCGGTATAATATCTTGCGCTGGTGTAGGTACGCAGCTTGTTGCTGGAAGTAATGACCGGCATCTTCTCGCTGAGAGGATTGTTCATATACATTAACGGGCAGATATAGGAAGTAATGACTCCTGTTGCCTTTAACGTCTCCGCATAAGGGGTCTCCTGAAATTTTTTCAGTACCGCAGGTGCCGCTGTGAATACGGTAGGAATACATACTCTGGTTCTACCGGCTTCTTTCAGGCTCTGAGAGACTTTTTCCGTCCAGTCGATGAGCTGCTGTAAACTCATATGGGGACATCCCATGAAACACAGCTTCGGCTTGGCATCCTTCTTTTTCCAAATCACCGGATAGCTCTCATAGACCCTCTGAAGTTCCGCATCATCTACCACATAGACCTTTGCATCCTCCCCGATCAGATCTTTTCCGTATTTTACAGCCTCCGGAGTGATATTTTCCACATGGTACAGACCTACCGCACCGTTGGAAGCAGTTGCTGCGCCGAAATCCTTCAGATAGGTTTTCACAGCATCATCCAGCTCACCGCCCAGCCATTTGTCCAGTCCTACGATATAGGGAACATCCGCCATCACTTTCATACCAATGGCAGATCCAAGCAGCTGTGCTTCCGGCTTCTTCGTTGTCTCGATCTTCACGATCCAGGTGGCTTTTCTGCCCTCATCCGTTAACAGACCGAAACGGGGCACATAGCCCACTACCGAACCCATGAGGTCAATGATACCGGAATTACGATTGCATCTTGCTCCCAATACGGAGTTGGCATAGACCACTGCAGAAGATTCAGACCATGACAACACCTCTCCCATGGCCGGGGTATTTCCCACTTCATCCATGTAACAGGTGCAGGTATATGCATCTTTTTCCATGATGCCCAGCTGGGTCAGCTGTTTCTCGTAGTCATCCTGCTTGGAGTACATGAAATTCTTGAACACAAAATCCTGTAAAAAAGAGCTTGGCACATTGGGATCCAGTGGTCTCGGATCGGCGGAAAATTTCTGTTTGGATACATTGCCGGATTCGATCAGCTGATTCATCAGTTCATACACCGGTGCCAGTGCTTTCAATCCGAAGGATGTTACCAAATGGTTGTATTTACTGGTCACAGGCACCATACCGTCCGCGCCGAACAGTTCGCCGTAACGCACCAGTGTCTGCATGACCTTCGCCAGGGTTGCTCCCTGTTTTCCATCATATATTTCCTGTTGTTCTTTTGTTAAATTCATTCGTTTTCCTCCCCCTAAATCTCCATGGCAACTTCATAAGCGCGCCATACGACACTTCGCAGATTGCCTACACCGTTACAGTCACCTACCAGGCTGACATTGCTGCTCTTCGGTACCAGCGGGTGGGGAATGTATCCTGCTGAACTGATCACACTGTCACAGGGAATCGTGATCTCTTTTCCTAAAGCATCTTTACATACGATGCTGTCATCCTTTACTTCCTGCAGCGTAGTTTCCAGATATACGGGCACTTTCTTCCAGGCGAACCACTCTCTCAGATAGGAGCTGTTGGCCAGGCATACTCCGGTCTGGGCGATGAGATCGTTTTTCATCTCTACGATTACAGGCTGTTTGCCCTGCAGCGCCAGTTCATAAGCAATCTCACAGCCGGTGAGTCCGCCGCCGATGACGGCAACCTTTTCTCCTACGGGAGTACCGGTAAGGTATTCGCATGCCTCAACCATCTTCTCATGACCGGGCACTTTTTTCAGTACTCTGGGCACTGCTCCGGTAGCGATGATCACGGGAGCACCGGCAAACGGATCGATACTCTCCACTTTTTCATTGTAATGAATCTCAATCCCCAAATCTGCCATCTGCTTCCGATACCAGGTCAGCAGATCCCGCAGTTTTCCCTTGTAGCTTTCCGCACTGGCTGCAATAAAGGTTCCGCCCAGGTGATCTGTCTGCTCGTGAATCACCGGCTCGTGTCCCCGCAGCTTCAATACTCTGGCGGCCTCCATGCCACCGATACCGCCGCCGATAATATGTACTTTCTTCGGGCTGGTGGTCGGGACGATCTTGTGCTTCTCCCACTGCATGGTCTCGGCATTTACCGCACAGCGTGCCAGATGCAGGGAATCGGATAATGCCTGATCATTTGGAACTCCCTTATAGTGACACATGTTGAAGCAGCCGTTGTGGCACAGAATACAGGGACGGATGTCGTCCTCCTTATCATTCATCAGCTTGGTCACCCATTCCTGGTCTGCCAGGAACTGTCTGGCGAATCCGGCACCATCGATTCTTCCGTCTGCAATAGCAGCCGCAGCCGTCTCCGGATCCATACGTCCAGCGCATACCACAGGGATATCCACGAATTTACGGATATGCGCCACATCCTCCAGATTGCAGTTCTCCGGCATATAGATAGGGGGATGTGCCCAGTACCAGGCATCGTAAGTACCGTTATCGCAGTTTAACATATCGTAACCGGCATCCTGCAGATACTTCGCTGCTTTTTCGGATTCTGCCATATCACGGCCTGCTTCTGTGAAGCTTTCTCCGGGAAGTGCTCCCTCTCGGAACCCCTTTGTCTTGGATTCCACACTGTATCTAAGAGACACAGGGAAATCCTGTCCGCAGACTTTCTTGATCTCTTTTACGATCTCTACAGCAAAACGATATCTGTTCTCAAAAGATCCACCATATTCATCGGTTCGCTGATTCACATATTTTAAAGTAAACTGATCCAGTAGATAGCCTTCATGTACCGCATGGATCTCCACACCGTCCACACCGGCATCCTTTAATAATTTTGCAGTCTTACCGAATGCGGTGATGAACTCCTGAATCTCCTCCACAGTCATCTCCCGGGAAGGAACTTTATCTGACCAGCGGTTCGGAGACGGGCTGGGTGCGGCTGTAATCTTGTCGAGATCCATAAAAGGTTTCGCCAGTACCCGCAATGCCTTATTGGTGTACAGGGTCTCCATCATTTCACTGATGGTAAACGATCTGCCGAAACCTGCCGTCAGCTGGACGAACAGCTTTGCTCCTGTCTTGTGGAACTTTGGCATCCACTTTGCCAGATCCTCATACATTTTTTTCTTCTTATATAGCCACTGTCCGTACATGGGATTGTATACCGGCTGACATCCCGGAAGCACCAGACCGCAATTATTTTTCGCTACCTCCAGAATAAATTTCGCACCATCCTTGTCAAAATGGTTCACTTCCATCCATCCCAACAGGTTTGTGCCACCCATGGATGTCAGGACAATGCGGTTCTTAATCTGGCAGTTTCCGATCTTCCACGGCGTAAACAACGGTTCCAACTGTTGTTTCATTGTAACTCCTCCCATAATAATCTTTGTTTTTCTCTTGTTAACTCGCTTTTTCTCACATTTTCATTTCTTCATAGAGATATTTT
>CAKRRD010000082.1 GCA_934394815.1 uncultured Acetatifactor sp.
CGCCGTGTACCGAACGGTACGCACGGTGGTGTGAGAGGTCGGGAAATTTAGTTAAATTTCCCTCCTACTCGATTTTGACTATTTCTTACTTTCCAGATTTTTCTCTACATACTCCAGAATATAGAAGTTATCCTCCGGCATCTGGCAGCCTACGATGAACAGGCCGTTATCATCGGAGCAGCGGATGATACGTCCTTCCAGCACATTGTGATCCGGGAGGGCGAAATCATGGATAGTGACAGTGACCGAGGCATTCTTACTCTGGGTGAAAATATTGTCTGTCGCCAGGAAAGCAAAGCCGTTGGCACTGATATTATCCATGGTGGCCGCATATTCCGTATCAGAATTTTTGAACTTGATGGTGCAGGCATTGTTCAGATCCATACGGGGGTATTTACGACGGTTATTGATCCGGGGTCTGGTATTAATGACGATTTTGAAGGTATGAGCACCCTTCCCGTGAGCGGGAGAGATGACTGCCTTGTCCCAACAATACAGGATGTTGCCTGCGGTGATCTGTAAGGTACAGGAAGCGGTATCGGTGAGTGCAAGCTCCTTCTGACAGGATACCAGCAGACCCTCCGGAATCTGTTCGATCAGTTCTCCAAGGTATTCCGTATCTCCCTGGCCGGCTACTTTCAGATCGATCTTCATGCCGGGCTGAATATCTTCGATACCCATGAAGCCGCCGATACCCAGATCACACATCATGTTCTCCATGACATCCTCGATGGTGTTGATATTGGAAGCGGTTTCTTCGTATTTACTGAGCATACGCTCACTGGTCTGGCTGGAGTGTGCAATACAGTCGGTGATGGTCTCTACGATGTTGGATACCTGTTCCATATTGGATACCAGCTGGGTGTTGGAGCTTTCCACTTCTTTAATTGCGTTATCAACTACCTGAATATGTCTGCCGAGCTGTGCGGAATCAGATGCGATCTGATTTACATTTTCACCGGTCTGTGTTACCTTTTCCAGAGTGACCTGAATCAGCTTCAAGGTCTCTTCAATGGAAGCGGTCATCTTAGCGGAAGTAGCATCCAGACGGGACAGAGCTTCTCTGATCTGTCCGGAGGAAGCGTGGGTTTCAGTACTTAAGGTACGGATCTGTTCAGCAACGACAGCGAAGCCCTTGCCTGCTTCACCGGCTCTGGCAGCTTCGATGGAAGCGTTTAAGGCCAGCAGGTTCGTCTGATTTGTAATTTTTTCGATGGTACCGGTCTCCTGCTTCACCATGCCAAATTCCTGCTGGAAATTCTGCAGGACATTTTCCAGTTCTGTAGAAAGCTCTGACATCGTGGTGGCAGTGCTTACCAGACTTTGCAGATCTTCTGCACTGACGCTGGAATGGGATTCGGTTTTCCCGACCAGAGACACCATTTCGCTGATAAGTGCCACAACATTTTCCACTTGGGCACGGATGTCGGAAGTCATCTGTGTGGAAGAGGTCGTCCGATCCTGCAGCATATGGTTATTATCTGTCAATTCATTCATACCCAGCATGACCATATCGGAACCGTGCTTATTCTCGGAAGCCAGTTCTCTGACAACGGTAATGCCGTCCAGAATGGTATTGCTGGATGTCTTGACCTGTTCTACCGTGGTCACTACTCTGTGAAGGTCGGCTTTGATACTGTCGGTCATGGCACCGTCGGACTCGTTCAGATGGCGGATGGACATGACATAGCAGATGTAACACAGGATGATACAGGACAGCTGCAACTGGTAATTTTTCATGTCAGAAGCACTGTTAAAGCCTAACATGTAGCGGTAGACGGCAGCACCCACAATGATCAGAGAGTTGACGATACCGCAGTTGATCATGAATTTCCGGTTCTTATACAGGACCAGTAAGCTTGTCACCGGAAGGATGTAAGTGAATGCGATGGGTGACGCTGTGGTACAGATTACAAAGGTATAGAAGATGCCGTAACCGATGACCAGATCGTAGCGGTAGAGCTCCGTTGCCCAGCCCTTTACACGTAACAGCACTTCGCCGAAGATCAGAGGCAGCCAGCACAATGCCAGGAAAATAAGGTAAGAAGTGGTGGGGTATAACCCGCCGGACGCATCGGAGCCATAGTTGGCACTCAGTAAAACAGCAAAAACGATCCAGATCTTGCGGGCTTTCCGATTAGCTTTTTCTTTGAAAACATTTTCGTCGTATGTCATGATACACATCCTCCTTTACATTCTTCCCCGGTATGTTCAAAAAAGTGAATCAAATGGTGGATCACTTCCCTGCTTTCCGGAAGCTCTGGGTAAAAAGCGCTGAACGCATGGGTCAGGCGGGGATCCTTCGGGTAGTTGATCAGTTTATGGGGCATCTGATGTCTGCGCAGAGCCTTTTCAAAATTCAGAGTATAGCTCTGAAGATTATCGTTGTCACTGGTGATCAGGAGACTGGGTGGCAGGCTGGTCACGATGTCCGGGTGCTCCGGAGATACATAGGGGGCAAAAGCACTTTTTTTATAATGCCGGCCGTAGAGATATCTGGGGAGGAAAAGTCCGATCTGATCCAGGCGGTTCGTATAGAACATACCGCTGACCAGGCCAAGTGCCCGGACTGGCAGGTCAGAAGGGGTTACTCCGGCAGCCTGTGCCAGTGCAGTGCTTCGCTGCATGGCGATTCCGTAAGTCAGCAGACAGGCACCGCCGCTGTCGCCGCAGGCATATATGCGGGAAATGTCACCGCCGTATTCCATCAGATGATCCCGGATAAAATCCAGTGCCAGATGTAGGTCAGCCAGCTGGTCATAGAAAAGACAGTCCGGTATCAGCCGGTACTCCATACTGAATACCAGATACCCAGTCTCACAAAGGGAAGCACAAAAGGGACGGTTGAACTCCTTGTTCCCCATGAGGAGGCCTCCGCCATGTACATTGATGATGACAGGAAGCATTTCTCCGTCCCGTCCCTTGGGACGGTAGACATCCAGACAATGTGCCGGAACATGCTTCTCGTCATAGAAAATATCCGATTGTAGGAAAACGTCTTCCGGAAGAGGATACGCCTTACTCCTGGAAGCGCAGCTTTGTTCGAATGCCGCCCGCTGCTTATAGAACATTTCACATATAAAGCTTTTCATGCGTACTCCTGATTCTGACTGTATATGTTTCATAAAAGGAAAGTATTTGTCGAAAAATAGCGATATGCAGTCCTTAAAAGAATAACACAGAAATGAAAGGATTAAAATAGAAAAATGCAACATTCTATTATGGAATGTTGCATTTTGTCTTGCACTACATAT
>CAKRRD010000083.1 GCA_934394815.1 uncultured Acetatifactor sp.
GACAGAAAGGTTTTGCATTCCCGGATAGGATATCATATAATGAGGCAAAGAGATTTGTATCACGGAAATCGGTTGTGTAAAAGCCGGAACATCTGTAACAGGCAGATGGAGCGGAGAGGGTACAAAACAATTATAAGGAGGTTAATATGTCTGTAGAATTCGTAGAAAAGAAGCGCTGGTTATTTTTAGGATTACCGCTTACCTTTACCAAGTATACTGTCAAAGAGGATATGATCACCGTGGATACGGGGATACTCACCAAGGTGGAGAACGACTGCTATATGTATAAGGTACAGGATGTGGAACATACGGCCAGCTTTTGGGAGAGACTGGTGGGGCTGGGAACCGTGATCTGTTACACGGGAGACACGACCCATCCGAAGTTATTCATCGAGCATATCCGCAACTCCAAAGCAATCAAGGAGTTTATTTTGAGGGAGTCGGAAGAAGCCAGGTTGAAGCGCAGAACCGTGAACATGCTGGATATCGGTTCGGGAGAGATCGGGGATATTGACGACTTACAGTAACAGCAGAAGCAAGGATACGAGACATAGGTAATAATGTAATAAATACAGTACAAGAGACGGGGCCTTCCGGGGTCCTGTTTTTTCGGGAGAAGAGTTTATGGAACTTGATATGACGAAGGGCAGCCCTTCTAGGCTGATTACAAAATTTATCATTCCCATTATCATAGGTAATATTTTCCAACAGTTATACAGCATGGTGGATACCATTATCGTGGGCCGGTTTGTAGGTGTGGATGCGTTGGCAGCAGTAGGAGCCACCGGGTCGGTAAGCTTCCTGATCCTGGGATTTACCCAGGGACTGACCACCGGATTTACCGTGCTGACAGCACAGCGATTCGGAGCCGGAGACAGGGAAGGCATGCGCAAAAGTATTGGAAGCGCTGTGGTCCTGTCGGTCATCGTGACCGTCGTGATGACAACGGTGAGCATGGCGGGCATGGATGGACTTTTACGGATGATGAATACGCCGGAAGATATCTTTGGCATGACGAAAGAATATATCATGATCATCTGTGCGGGAATTGCCTGCAATGTCCTTTACAATCTGTTAGCCAGTATCCTGCGTGCCATCGGTAACAGTGTGGTGCCGCTGGTATTGCTGGTCATTGCTTCGGTGACCAATATCGTGCTGGATTATGTACTGATCGTATACGGTCATATGGGAGTGGGCGGTGCCGCTTATGCCACCATTATTTCCCAGGGACTGTCGGGTGTGTTGTGCCTGATCTATATTATTAAAAGCGTTCCCACACTGCATATCCGTCTGGAGCATTGCAGACTGGAGAGCCAGTGCGTGAAGAACCAGCTGACTGTGGGAATTCCCATGGCACTGCAGTTCTCCATTACAGCCATCGGCACCATTCTGGTACAGGCTGCATTGAATCTGTTAGGTTCTACCGTGGTGGCATCTTACTCTGTATCCTGCAAGGTGGAGCAGCTGGTAACGCAGCCTTTTGCAGCAATGGGTGTGACCATGGCGACTTACTGTGCACAGAACCGTGGTATCAATGACCTGAACCGGATCCAGAAGGGCGTAAAAGCAGCCAATATCATGTCCGGTGTCTATGCGGTCATCGTCTACGGACTGGTATATCTGGCACTTCCTTATATTGTACCGCTGTTTATTTCCGAGCAGGTCGAGATGGTATGCGGCTACGCCAGAACGTACATTACTATCTGCGGCATATTCTTCATTCCGCTGGGAATGATCTTCATTTTCCGAAACGCGCTGCAGGGCTGCGGCTTCGGATTCATGCCCATGATGGGCGGTGTGGTGGAACTGGTGAGCCGTGGTATTGTGGCTTTTGTGGCAGCACATCTGATGAGTTATGTGGGGGTGTGCTTTGCCAATGCCTCAGCCTGGCTGACCGCAGGTATTTTCCTCTGGATTGCCTATCATTTCCTTATGAAGAAGATGGTGCAGGACAAAAAGGCTCATGAGGAGCGTATGCTGGCAGAAGCAATGCAATAAGGAATGCGGTAAGGAGCGCATGGGTTCAGCGCAGGATCCGTTCAAAGAACAGTCCGGCCAGAAACCACCAGGGAGCATAGTCCAGCCGGATAATCCGCCGGATATGAAAACGGCTCCGGAGGTAATCCCAGGGGCAGAGATCATGCTTCCACAAGAGGCACCCGCTGAGATATTCCGCGGCGAAGATCATGGACATATAGAACAGACCGCGCCCCGGACGACCTATGTGCAGCCGCTGAAAAAGGCGCTTGAAGGGCGCCAGCAGGCAGGCAGAGCCGTAGATGGGGAACATCCACAGGGAAGTGCTGCCTACAAGCCGCAGATCCCTGCGTTTCAGGGAATGCAGGGCGGTAAACAGGATCTCCATGCACCAGCCGCACAGTCCGCACAGCAGAAAGTTCCTGCCGAAGGTTTTTAAAGAGTCTGCAATCGGTTTTATCATTTTCATGGACATAGTATATGAATTTTTCAACGTATGATACGGGAGAGAAAGCGATGAACTATCAGGAAGCAATGGAATATATGGAAAAAGTGGGAACTTACGGTATTGTTCCGGGGCTGGACACCATCAGAGAACTGTGCCGGAGGCTGGGAAATCCGCAGGACGATCTGAAATTCGTGCATATTGCGGGAACCAACGGAAAAGGTTCCACCCTTGCCTATATTTCCAATATCTTACAGGCTGCCGGATACCGCGTGGGAAAATATATATCCCCCGTTATTATTGATTATTGTGAAAAAATACAGATCGGAAAGCAGAAGATCACACACAAAGATCTGTGCGAAGGATTGGAGATCATTCGGGAGCATTGTGAGGCAATGGTACAGGAAGGCTTCCATCATCCGACGCCTTTTGAGATCGAGACGGCACTGGCCTTTTGGTATTTTCGGGAAAAACAGTGTGACATTGTCGTACTGGAGACCGGCATGGGCGGCAGGGAGGATGCTACCAATCTGATCACTACCACACAGGTGGCGGTACTGGCATCCATCGGTATGGATCATATGAAATTCTTAGGTAACAGTCTGGAGGAGATTGCAGCACACAAGACCGGAATCTGTAA
>CAKRRD010000084.1 GCA_934394815.1 uncultured Acetatifactor sp.
GACAACGGAACCTCCGCCATGACCGCCAGCAATTTCGTAAGTAAGAAAGTAGATATGATCTGTGCCATCGCAACTCCCTGCGCCATGGCAGCATATAATGCTACAATGAATACAGATATTCCCGTGATCTACACGGCAGTATCCGATCCTGTGGAAGCAGGCCTTGCCAATGAAGATGGTACTCCCGTAGGCAACATCACCGGTACTTCCGATGCGCTGGCAGTAGATGCACAGTTAAAAATGATCCGTGAGGTACTTCCCGAAGCGAAGACCATCGGTATCATCTACACCACCAGCGAAGCAAACTCCATCAGCACCATCGCAGAGTACAAGGCTCTGGCAGGTAACTACGGATTCGAGATCGTGGACAGCGGTGTTACTGCAATGTCTGAGGTGGCTCTGGCAGCAGCGGATGTTGCATCCAAGGTTGACTGCATTACCAACCTGACCGACAATACCGTAGTAAGTGCACTGCAGACCGTACTGGATGAAGCGAATAAGGCAGGCATCCCTGTATTCGGTTCCGAAGTAGAGCAGGTGAAAGCAGGCTGCGTGGCATCCATGGGACTGGAATACATCGAGCTTGGCAAGCAGACCGGTAAGATGGCAGCGAAAGTCCTGAAGGGAGAGGCAAAGGCTTCTGAACTGAATTTCGAAGTAATCTCCGAGCCCAGCCTGTATGTGAACTTCGCAGCAGCAGAGAAGATCGGTCTGGAATTACCTGAGAATTACAAGACCGATGCTTACCAGTCTTTTGACGAGATTGTAGTACAATAATTGGGATATTACTGCCGTCAGGCAGAAAGTAATAGAGTAATCTGGATATATAGAATTATAAGATATTGCTTCGTGTCCCCGGTGAGACAAAACGAGGAACAGCCGCTAAGCCGTGAGGACAGAAGATATCTGTGGAATGGAGAGAACTATGGCGTTATTATTAAGCGTACTGGAACAAGGAATGATCTACGGCATCCTGGCACTGGGTGTCTACATTACCTATAAAATACTGGATTTCCCGGATCTTACGGTCGATGGCAGCTTCCCCTTTGGGGCTGCCATCACTGTGCGTCTGATCAACGGCTTCGGCGTACCGGCAATCCTCACACTTCCCATTGCGTTCCTCGGCGGAGCACTGGTGGGAATCTGTACCGGACTGATCCATGTGAAATTAAAAGTCAGAGATCTGCTCTCCGGTATCATCATGATGACCGGTCTGTATACCATCAATCTGTGGGTGGCAGGCTCCGGCTATGTAGCTATTTTTGATAAGGATAATATTTTCAACAACAGCTTTGTGAATAGTATTACCCCGGGCTTTTTGGTAAATTTCAAAAATGTGATCATTATTTTTCTGATCACCATGGTAGCAAAATATCTGTTAGACTGGTACATGAGCACCAAGTCCGGTTTCCTGCTGCGTGCCGTAGGTGACAATGATACCATCGTTACCAGTCTCGGTGTGGACAAGGGACTGGTGAAGATCGTGGGTCTGTCCATTGCCAACGGTCTGGTATCCTTAAGCGGCTGTATCTATGCACAGCAGCAGAGAAGCTTTGAGATCTCCATCGGAACCGGTGCGGTAGTCATTGGTCTTGCCAGTGTTATCATCGGCACCAGCCTGTTCAAGAAGGTAACATTCTTCCGTGTGACCAGCAGTGTAGTGGTAGGATCCATTTTGTATAAGGCATGTGTGGCAGTTGCCATGTTCGCAGGCATCAGCCCTAACGCCATCAAGCTGATCACAGCAGTCCTGTTCCTGATCATTCTCGTGATCAGCATGGACAGAAAGAAGGTGAAAGCATGCTAGAGCTTATCAATATCAATAAAAATTACAATCCCGGCTCGGTCAACGAGCTGTGTCTGTTCAAGGATTTCAATCTTACGGTAAAGGACGGAGAATTCGTATCTGTCGTAGGAAGTAACGGCTCCGGTAAGACCTCCATGCTGAACATCATCTGTGGAAGTATTGCGGTGGACAGCGGCAGGATCCTGATCCACGGAGGAGATATTACAAAACAGAAGGATTATATCCGTCAGCGCCGCATCGGCAGAGTGTATCAGGATCCCGCCAAAGGAACCTGTCCCAGTATGACGATCCTGGAGAATATGTCTATCGCAGAGAATAAGGGCAAGCCTTATAATCTGGGACGCGGCGTGAATAAAGCAAAGCTGGAAACTTATCGCGAAATGTTACGGCCTTTGAATTTAGGCTTGGAAGATAAGATGGGAGTGCAGGTCGGTTCCCTTTCCGGAGGACAGAGACAGGCGCTGGCACTGCTCATGGCGACCATGACGCCGATTGATTTCCTGATCCTGGATGAGCATACCGCAGCGCTGGATCCCAAGACCGCAGAGATCATCATGGAACTCACTGACCAGGTCGTGAAGGAGAAGAAAGTGACCACCATTATGGTTACCCATAATCTGCGTTACGCTGTAGAATACGGCAACCGCCTGATCATGATGCACGAAGGAAAGGCCATCCTCGACAAAGCCGGAGAAGAGAAGAAGGCTATCAATACCGAGGAGATTATGGCAATCTTCAACCGCATCAGCGTAGAGTGCGGTAACTAAATCGGAAGTTAATGAAATAAATATTGGCAAATGTAACTCCAACAGGTGGAATAATGTATTCGACATGTTGGAGTTTTTGTTTGTAGGAC
>CAKRRD010000085.1 GCA_934394815.1 uncultured Acetatifactor sp.
AACCGGCAGCTCAAAACCATGCTGATCTACGAGGGGTTGTTTTACGCAATGTCTTCTGTAGCGGCGGCCTTTATTCTGTCGCTGGCGGTGGGACCTCTTGCGGGAAAAATGCTGGGCAGTATGTTCTGGTTCTTTGAGTATCGATTCACCATTCTGCCTGTCCTGCTGACAATTCCGGTATTTCTTCTGCTGGGGTGGCTGATTCCTTGCATGATGTATGACAACGCAGCGAAATGCAGCGTTGTAGAGCAATTAAGGGATGCTCAATAACTGTTAAGCAAAAAACGGCCCTCTGCCAATGAAAAGGCAGAGGGCTGAGTTTTAATCTAAGGGTTTACATTCAGTTACAGTTTTTAGATAAATTTCGGGGTTTCCGTTCAAAACAAGGTCTGCATATCCAATCGGGTCATTGTAGATTAGATAGTCCAGCTCTGACCGCTGATACATATTGTCAGCAACCTCATTCTCCACGGCTATTGTATCAATAGCAATCATACTGCCATCTAAGAATTTCAGTTCCACACAGGCATTATCCATGTTGAACTCACAAGAAATCAACCTATCCATAAGAAACCTCCACTTTGCTGGATGTTAGATCATCCCAAAATATTTGAATGCTTCTCGGATTGCTTTCTCTTTTTCCGGCGGACACTGGGGCTGTCTGGAATCCTCGGACTTCGGCAGATTATAGTTCTTACCAACCTCAATCCCACATTTTCGTTTAATCTGTGAGATATAGAGGTTGGACACCTTTAACCCGGTATGCTCCAACACATACTCCTTGATCTGCGGATAGGTTGCCCCATCCTGAAATTCGGACATATCCATATCTTCCAAAGAGAACTCAACCCGAATCTTTTTCGAGTCGACCTCACCCTTGGAAAGCAAGACAACCGTTTCCAACGAATCGGTGAATGGAAACATGTCCACGCCCACGCCCTTCGCCACACGGTAACCCTTCTTCTTAAAATACTTCAGATCCCTGACCAGTGTCTCGGGATTGCAGGAGACGTAGACAATTCGCTCGGGGCCGATCCGGACTACAGAACTCATGAATTCTTCGGTGCTGCCGCTTCTGGGAGGATCCATCAGGATGACATCTACTTTCGCATCCTGTCCGGCCATTTCCACGAGGAATTTTCCGGCATCGTTCTGGTAGAACTGGATATTATGGATCTGGTTGGCTTTGGCGTTGCTGCGTGCATCCCGGACAGCATCGGCATTTAACTCCACACCGATGACCTTGCCGGCCTTGTCGCTGGCGATCATGCCGATGGTTCCGGTGCCGCAATAGGCATCCACCACAGTCTCTTTGCCGGTAAGCCCGGCATACTCCAGTGCCTTACCGTAGAGGATCTCGGTCTGTACCGGATTCACCTGATAAAAGGATCTGGGAGAAATACGGAACCTCTTTCCGCACAGTTCATCCTCAATGTATCCCTTGCCGTAGATCACATGCTCCTTATCTCCCAGTACCATGCTGGTATTGCGGTTGTTGACATTGATGACCACGGTAGTAATCTCCGGGTGCAGCTTCAGCAGTGCCTTCACAAAATTATTCTTGGAGGGCAGGATTGGAGACGCCAGCACCAATACCACCATGATCTGTCCGGTGACATGACCGGTGCGGATCAGCACATGGCGCAGCAATCCATATCCGGTATCCTCATTGTAGGGACGGATATGGAATGATTTCAACAGTCCACGGATAGATACAATGATCTCATCCGCTTTGGCGTTCTCGATCAGACAGCTGTCCACGGGAACGATCCGGTGGCTCTTCTGCTCATAGATGCCGGAAATGGCATCGTGATAACGGTTCTCGCCGAATACCGCATGTACCTTGTTCCGGTAATGCTCCGGCTGTTCCATGGGAATGACGCCTTCTATTTTGCAAAAGGGAGCCAGCAGCTCCCCTAATTGCTTTTCTTTCTTTTTCAGCTGTTCCGCATACGGCTGGTTGATCCAGCTGCAGCCGCCACACCTGTCGGCTACCGGGCAGATGCCGCTCTTCCTTTTAGCGGCTGTCTTTTCCCGGTCCTGTCCTACGGGCCCCCTGTTTCCTTTGCCCGCCGGTGCTTTTGTCCTTCCAACGCTTCCGGCGCCTTTCACAGTTCCAGCCCCGGACGTTCTTCTGTCATTTCTGTTATCGTTCTTCATCATTCCGCCTGACTTCATTTAGTCATCCAGTCTCCTCATCTCGGTGTAAGCCAGAAGCAGCGGTCCTACACCCTTGGCATCGTCTTCCACGATAGGCTCTGACATATAATATGCAAAGCTTCCGTCACGGCGGCGGTTATCCTCCGGTCCCAGTCCTGCTACGAGGCAGATACCGCCGAGGCTCAAATGTCCGTCCTTCTCCTTCAGATAACGGTCACAGATTCCCTGAAATGCCTTTAATCCATAAGCTCTGTAAGACTCCGGCAAAAATCCCAGTCTCACGCCCTTCAGCAGAGAGTAAGCCATGATCGCACTTCCGCTGGTCTCCAAGTAGTTCGGCTCCCTGCCGCCCAATGCGGGAAGCTGGTACCACATACCGCTCTCATCCTGGAATTTTAACATGGA
>CAKRRD010000086.1 GCA_934394815.1 uncultured Acetatifactor sp.
CTTCTACAAATCGAATATCCCATTTTCCAGGGCGGCATGGCATGGGTGGCGGAACATAAGCTGGCGGCAGCGGTATCCAATGCTGGAGGCTTAGGCATCATCGGTGCCGCTTCCGCTCCGCCGGAGGTCGTCCGGGAGGAGATCCGCAAATGTAAAGAGCTGACTGACAAACCCTTCGGCGTGAATATCATGCTGCTCAATCCTAACGCGGAGGAAGTGGCGAAGATCGTCGTGGAAGAAGGAGTACAAGCGGTAACCACAGGAGCTGGGAATCCCGGAAAATTCATGGAACTGTGGAAGAATGCCGGAGTGAAGGTGATCCCGGTGGTGGCAAGTGTAGCTATGGCGAAGATGATGGAGCGTGCCGGAGCGGACGCTGTGGTGGCAGAAGGCATGGAAAGCGGTGGACATATCGGTTCCACCACGACCATGGCGCTGGTGCCGCAGGTGGTGGATGCGGTGTCTATCCCGGTGATCGCTGCCGGAGGCATTGCCGATGGCAGGGGAATGGCAGCGGCTTTCATGCTGGGAGCGGAAGGGATCCAGATGGGCACCCGGTTCGTAGCATCAAAGGAGTCCATTGTCCATGAAAATTATAAGAATCAGATCATCAAGGCAAAGGATATCGATTCCGTAGTGACAGGAATGTCTACCGGACATCCGGTGCGTTCTTTACGTAATCAGATGACCAGGGAGTATCTGAAGCTGGAAAAGGAAAATGCAGACTTCATGGAACTGGAAAAGCTGACGTTGGGATCTCTCAGGAAGGCTGTGCAGGACGGAGATACCGTAAACGGAACCCTGATGGCCGGGCAGATTGCAGGATTGATCCGCAGAGAACAGACTTGCCGTGAGATTATTGAAGAAACGGTGCAGCAGGCGCAGGAGTGCATAGCGGCACAAGGACAGCATAAATAAACCGCTGACAACAGATTTTGAACAGCATCAGGCGGCGTAGTGTATAGGGAAAACGGCGCGTTACAAAATGTGCTGTAACCGAGGAGAACAATAGCATCACATAGTAATTAGGAGATGACAAAATGAGCAGGATCGCATATTTATTCCCGGGACAGGGGTCCCAGTACATAGGAATGGGTAAGGAATTTTACGATACTTATCCGGAGGCACAGGCAGTATGGAAGCTGGCGGATAAGGTGCTCCAGAATCTGTACTGGCAGGATAAGCGGGAAGCACAGGCGGAAAGCGGACATCCGTACTCCATGGAACAGCTGACCTTTGAGGAAAATTCTTATATCAATATTACGGAATACACACAGATCGCCATGCTGACCATGGAAGTGGCTATTCTGAAAGTATTGGAGGCAAAAGGACTGAAAGCGGAGATGGCAGCAGGTTTGAGCCTGGGAGAATATGGGGCGCTGGCTGCCGCCGGTGTGATGGAGCTGCCGGATCTGTTCCGGATCATCCGGATGCGAGGTATCTATATGCAGGAGGCCTATCCGGAAGGAGGTGCCATGGCAGCGGTATTAGGACTGGACGGAGATATCGTGGCAAAAATCTGCGAACAGACAGCAGAAGAAACCGGCAAAGTCGTCTCGGTGGCAAATTATAACTGCCCGGGACAGATCGTGATCACCGGAGAGGCAGATGCGGTAGCGGCAGCATCGGAAGCGCTGAAAGAAGCAGGTGCAAAACGCTGTATTCCCTTAAAGGTCAGCGGACCGTTCCACTCAGCCCTGTTAAAAAATGCGGGAGAACAATTGGCAGAAGAATTGAAAAGCGTCAAGCTGTCAACCCCCTGGATCCCTTACGTGTCCAACGTAACAGCGGATTATGTGACAGATGCGTCACAGGTTGCGGAACTGTTGAAACAACAGGTGTCCAGTCCCGTACATTTCACCCAGAGCATAGAGCGGATGATTGCAGATGGCGTGGATACTTTCATAGAGATTGGCCCGGGGAAGACACTCAGCAGCTTCGTCCGTAAAATTGACAGAAATGTCAAAGTATATAATATCGAAAAACCGGAGGATCTGGCCCGGGTGATGGAGGAGCTGGTATGTTGACAGGAAAAAGTCTGACAGGACAAGTTGCTATTGTCACAGGAGCGTCACGGGGCATCGGAAAAGCAGTGGCACAGGCACTGGCAGCAGAAGAAGCCACGGTGATCATTAATTATAACGGCTCTGCAGAAGCAGCGGAAGCGGTCGCAGCGGACATCCGAAGCCGCGGCGGTATGGCGGAGGCTGTGAAGTGCAATGTTGCGGATTTTGCAGAGAGTGAAGCCTTTGTAAAGGCGGTAACGGAGAAATACGGCAGAGTTGACATCCTTGTCAATAACGCCGGGATCACGCGGGACAATCTGATCGCGCGGATGTCGGAAGAAGAATTCAATGCAGTCCTGGATACGAACCTGAAAGGCGCATTTCACATGATCCGGCATCTGACGAAGACCTTTATGAAGCAGAGATATGGGAAAATCATCAATAT
>CAKRRD010000087.1 GCA_934394815.1 uncultured Acetatifactor sp.
CGGCTATATCCTTCCCACTACCGGGCGGATTCGGGACTTTAACCCGTTAGAAACGTGCGCCGCTAGGCGCACAACTAAAAATGGCTCTTCCGTCTTACGACAGGAGAGCCATTTTCTGTTTGTAGATCCGTATGAAATAAAGAATCTCCGCCACTGCCGTAATGCTCCAGGAGAAGACATACAGCAGATACAGGGATGGGATCGTGTGAAAATGGGCAAATACCGTATAGACCCAGATCACACGGAACACGCAGGATCCCATGATGACGATGAACATGGGCGCAATGCTCCTGCCCATGGCTCTGGCCGCTGCAATGGTACAGTCCATAAAGGCCGAGATACAATAGGAAAATCCCATGATGGTCAGTCGGTACATACCGGCATCCATGACCGCCGCATCTCTGGTAAACAGGGCTAAAAACGGCCTTCCGAAAACTACCAGGGACACGCCCAGGATCAGACCGATGCCGAAGGAATACGCAAGGCTGATCAGGTAACTGTTCCGGACTCGTTTCTTCCTGCCCGCCCCGTAGTTCTGTCCCATAAAACTGCCGCAGGCGGTATAGAATGCCGCCATGACATCGTATACCATGGCATCCGCATTGGTGGCCGCGGAATTACCTGCCACCATAGTGGCATCAAAGGAATTCACACCCATCTGTACAAAGCTGTTGGCGAACTGGAAGATCACATTCTGCAGACCGGAGGGCGTTCCCAGCTTCAGGATGTCCTTCGTCAGTTCCGGATCCAGCCGCAGCTTCCCCGGATGCAGGGCATAAATATCTTTGCTGCGCAGTAATGCCTGTAAGATCAATGCCGCCGACACATACTGGGAAATGATACTGGCCAGTGCCACTCCCGCCACATCCATATGGCAGACGATGACGAAAAACAGGTTCAGAATAATATTTAACACACCGGAAAATCCCAGATAATACAGCGGCTTCTTTGTATTGCCCACCGCACTGTACACCGCATTACCGAAATTGTAGATGGCCAGCGCCGGCATTCCCAGATAATAGATCCGCAGGTATAATACCGCTTTGTCCAACAGTTCCACTCTGGTCTTTAACATGGTCAGCATCCACTCGGACAGCCCTACACCCGTCACTAATAACAATATTCCCATGATCAGACTGACCAGCGCGGCGGAATGGATCGTCTTCGACAGACTGTCCCTGTCCTTTGCTCCGTAATATAATGCCGTCAGCACATTGATACCGCCGGACAGACCGATGAGGAATCCGGTAAACATGGTGACCAATGTCGCTGTGGAGCCCACCGCTCCCAATGACAGAGAGCCTGCAAACTGCCCGATCACCGCAATATCCGCCATGTTGAAAAGCACCTGCAGCAGATTGGACAGCATTAACGGTACACTGAAGATCAGTATTTTCTTTCCTAAGGATCCTTCCGTCAGATCCTGCATATTCTGTTTCATCTTTTATCCTCTTCCCTGACAAATCACCTGATTGCTGCTCTCCTCATCAGCTTCCACTCTGACGAAAAGAACGGTCAAAGAGCCTTTCGCTCCTTGACCGTTCCCTATTCTAGCATATCTTATCTTTCTTTTCTACCGGAAAATACAGAATAACAACAAATTATGCTGCTTCTTTTTCTGTATTTTTACCGACACCGAACAGCTTGCGGATGCAGCTGTATGCTACCATGACACCAAGTACCATAAGCAGTATGGCAACGATCAGCTGTAAACCGTCTACCAGGAAAGTTGACTGTCCGGCAGCCACATTTTTCACCAGTGCTATGGTCTTCTGGATCAGAGCGGTAAAGGTTACGACCAGCATCATTCCCATGGGGAAGTACAGTGTCCAGCCGGTACGGCCGGTGGTCTTCAAAAATACTGCCAGTGCGATCAGTACCAGTGCAGCCAACAGCTGGTTCGCAGAGCCGAACAGAGGCCATACATTGTTGTATCCGCCAAGGGTCAGCAGATAACCGAAGAACAGAGTGATCACTGTTGCAAAATATTTATTGGTCAGAACTCTCTGCAGGGGAGTCATCTTCGCGGTGTCGGTGGTATCCCCCAGGAACAGTTCCTGGAAGGACATACGTCCGATTCTTGCTACGGAATCCAGGGAAGTCAGTGCCAGTGCAGATACACACATGGTCATGAATACGGTTGCCACAGTGACGGGAACACCCATCTTCTCCAGGAATCCTGCCACACCGGAGGAGAAAATAGAGAATGGTGTGCCGTCAGGCTTGGTACCGTTCACAGCAACTGCACCGACAACTACCAGCGCTACCACACCTAACAGACTCTCTACGATCATGGCACCGTAACCTACCATGGGCATATCTTTTTCATTGCTGATGGTCTTGGAGGAAGTACCGGA
>CAKRRD010000088.1 GCA_934394815.1 uncultured Acetatifactor sp.
CAGCTTCTGCAAATTGGAAGTTAAGCGTTTAATTCATAAAAGGTACTGATGAAACTTCATGCGTCCGGGGAGGACTACCTGGAAACCATCCTTGTTCTCCAAAAGAAACTCGGTATGGTACGCTCCGTAGATGTGGCCCGGCACATGGAGATGTCAAAGCCCAGCGTGTGCCATGCAGTGGCTACCTTACGGGACGGCGACTTTCTTACAATGGACGAAGATCACTTTCTCCATCTGACCGATGTGGGCCGCGAGGTTGCCGAAAAAATCTACGAGCGCCATTGCTTTTTTACCGAGCAGCTTATCATCGCCGCAGGCGTTGACCCAAAAACTGCGGAGGCCGACGCCTGCCGGATTGAACACATCATCAGCGATGAGAGCTTTTCGCGGCTGAAAGAGGCAGCCGCACAAGAGCAAGAATAAACCGAATAAGCCAAGCGATCCTGCCCCGCCAGACGAGGAAAGAAAAAAAACGTTGCAGGGCAGGTAGCTTCGTGCACCCATAATGGATTTTCAGGGTACTGCGGCGGTTTTGAGTAACATCAAGGCCGCCGTTCCTTATGCCCTCGACAAAGGAGTGACGACTACACGCTGACACGGCGGCTTTAGGAGGGAGCCGCCGTGAAGCAAAGACCGCTTCGACATAATTCGGCAGGAATTTACCTGTCAAAAAAAGCCTGACCGTCAATCGGCCCCCATCTGCTTATGAACAGGCACTATCGTGGCTGGTCCATAAGCGTCATAAGTCCTCTTTTAGCAGCGCCAGCCGCCGTTCTTCGGATGCTGGCGCTTTTGTTTGTCGTTTTTTCGGGAATTTCCCCGAAAGGTGTCGCTCACCGCCTTCATTTCGGTTCACCCGTCAACCCGTGAATAGAAATGGAGGTACATAATGCAGAAGATCAATCTTCGAGAGAGTGGATTATCTGTTCCGGCATAATCAGAATCGTGTGCTTGTAGCAGATGAAGTGGGTATGGGAAAAACTCTTATTGCCAGAGGAGCAATTGTAAAGACAGCAAGACTTAGAATCGAAGAGAAGGATGATCTGTTTAAGGTAATTTATATCTGCTCTAATCAAAACATAGCAAATCAGAATATCAGAAAACTTGATGTAACAGGAAAGAATGCCATCGGCTCAGTATCAGATACCAGACTGTCTATGCAGCATTTAAAGATTTCTGAGCAGGAAAATGATCCGCAGATAAAGGAAGGCTATATACAGCTTATCCCCCTTACACCGGAAACATCTTTCCGCATGACCTCAGGAGGCGGAAGTGTGCAGGAAAGAGCACTTATATATGCCATTTTAAGGAGAATGCCGGACTTTAAAGGTCATGCAGCATCTCGTGAAAAATTTATGATAATGGATGCTGTAAAAGCATGGGATGGATGGGCAAAATGGAACTTTGAAAATCGTGTGGCAGAATGCGAAAAGATGACGAAGGGTGTCTATCCACAAAATGTGATAGAAAAAATCCTTAATTATCAGGAGTATGAAAGTATAAGGGACATGCTGCTTAATCATTTGCATGAAAGAAGATACAATAAACAGCTTACATATTCCAATTACTATGTGATGAATAAGCTTCGTGTGATGTTTGCGAGAATCAGTGTATCTATGCTGGAGCCGGATCTGGTAATCATGGATGAGTTTCAGAGATTTAAGTTTCTTTTGTCATCCGATGACAGTGAGCTTGGTATTCTTGCCCACAGTTTCCTTAGTGGACATGATACAAGGGTGCTTCTATTGTCGGCTACACCATATAAATTGTATTCTACCCTTGAAGAGATAGATGAAAATCAGCTTGATGAGCATTATGCAGAGTTTTTTCAGGTTATGAACTTTCTTTTTGATGATGAAGTCAAAGACATTGCAAACTCATATGATTGTGTCTTACTTCCTGCAGGGAACAGATCAAGAAAGGTACAATGGGAAGTCCCAAGAAAATCAAATGGTTGGGCTTATGGATTTAGACGGGCAAATGTGTGGTATGCAAGTGAAGAAGATAGCAGGTTACAAGATTATCTTACGAGATTAGTAAAACAGATT
>CAKRRD010000089.1 GCA_934394815.1 uncultured Acetatifactor sp.
AACTGGATGAATATAGGTTGAAAGAAAAGTACGGGAATCCCCATATCACCTCGGCTTTACCAACGAGCCACTGCGAAGCTGTTACACTTCTGACACGACAGAAGAAGTAACTGAAAAGTCAGTTTGGTGTAAATAGTATAAAAACAATGAATTCCGTACAAAAAAAGTTCCGAAATCAGGAATTTTTGTACGGAATTTCTTTTATTTGCGTACTTGGCGAAAATAAAGCATTTTTATAAGACAAAATAACCTGCTTTTGTATTTTTTTTCACCGATATTGGCATTTTAAATACAAGAAAATTCGTAGGGACCTGCAAGGCACTTTTACAATAGCTTTTTACAGTCGTTGACAGTCACTGCCTTTTACCATAAAATAAACAGTAAGAATGTATGAAAAGGAAGAGAAAATGGGAAAATCCGAGAAACAGATGGAGAAAGAGCAGGAGCGCAACCAGCGGATTATTGATACCGCGTTCCGGCTTTTTGTGGAAAAGAAAATCGAAGCGGTCAGTATGGATGAAGTCGCAAAGGAAGCCGGTGTGGGGCGTGCTACACTGTTTCGCTGCTATACCAATAAGACGGAGCTGGTCATTGCGGTCTGTGCATCGAAATGGAAAGCTTATCTGGACAAACTGGATGAGACGAGGCCAATCTCTTCGATACACGACATTCCGGCCATCGGAAGATTTATATTTACGCTGGACAGCTATATCGGAATGTACCAGAATCATAAGGATCTGCTGCAGTATAATGACAACTTCAACAATTATGTGACACATCAGACCGTGCAGAAAGAGGAACTGGAGAATTTCCACGCATCCCTGAATTCCGTCAATACGAGACTTCATTTGATGTATGCGAAGGCAAAAGAGGACAAGACCTTCCGCACGGACATACCGGAGGAACAGTTCATGCGTGTGACGGTGCATACCATGATGGCGGCGTGTACCCATTACGCCGGCGGTTTTATCTGGGGAGCAGCGGACAATAAGGATTATACGGGAGATCTGCTGCTTTTGAAGGAAATGATCCTGAATTATGCGCGGAATGACACAAAGCTCTGATTCTCAGGGATACTGATCCTGACAGCCGGCGGAACAGATCATTAATTGACATTGCAATTTCAAAAAAACTGTGTTATAGTAGCCACAATTAAATATGGAGTATTCAGGTGCCGGAGCAGCCACGTAAGGGGCTGGCTCCGGTGAAAAGGGAAGCAGGTGCAAGTCCTGCACGAACTCGTCACCGTAATTAGGGAGCTGAAGCCGATAGATCACTGGGAAACTGGGAAGATGGCGGATGCGGGGATCTTCAAGCCGGGAGACCTGCCTGAATGCTGTACAGAAACATTTGTTTCAAAGCCACGAGTAACTGGTTGTACGTGTGGAATGCAGAAGCGACAGAAGCTTTTTTGCATTCGCTTCTTATGTGTACAAACCCTTTACCTGATACAGGAGAAGGGTTTTTGTTTTTGTTGCGAAAAACATGTTTCTGACTTACATATTTGAGGATACCGGGGCAAGCCCCAAAATCAAAAGAGACAGAAGAACTGTCAGAGGAGGAAACATGAAAAAAAGAATCGTAGCAGTAGTATTGGCATCCGTACTAGGTGCTGTAGGTATCACCGGATGTGGCAATACGCAGGCGACCGTAGAGAGCACCGTACAGGTCAGCAGTGAGGCACAGCCCACACAGGCAGCAGAGACCGCCACAGCAGCTGCCGAAAGCAGTGAAGATGCAGATCAGGCAGCAGCCGATGAAGTGGCAGCAATGATTGACGCCATCTATGTACAGGAAAGAAATGAGAATACCGATAGGCAGTGTGCCGATGCCAAGGCCGCATGGGATGCACTGACCGATGCACAGAAGGAACTGGTAGAGGGAGAAGAGGCAGATCCCGACTATTTCGGCAGAGATACCGGTGATGCTTCCAAGGATGATCCCCGTAATCAGGATGAGATCGGTGAGAACGAGATTCTGGTAGTAAGCTTCGGCACTTCCTTTAACGA